>NZ_JANJFL010000003.1:3579-342338 GCF_024584215.1 Pseudomonas sp. LJDD11 | reverse complement strand
AAGCAATTGCCGGACTCGAGGCCGAGAGGTATCGCAGGGCTTGGAATAAGGGAATGGACTTGTTGTGGGTGTGGTGCCACCCACGACCGCGACGTCAACGCCGCAAAGAACATTCTCGCGCTCGGGCATGAGCGTCCAATTGTGGGAATCCCCGCCCTTTAGGGCGGGGAGGATGTCAAAGGGATCTTGACGGGCTTTTCAGTCGTCGATCGGTCATTAGTGATCAGCTGAAGGCTTCGGCAGTCACCATCAGGCTGCCAATGAACGCCGTCAGCAAGTACCAGCCCAGGTAGCCGCGGCGTTTGCGTCGGTGCCAGCCAGAGGCGCCCAGAAGTGCAGCCGCCGGTTGCAATTGCCGCCAGAGCCGCTCGCTGGCCTGGAACGCCGCCAGATTGGCCGGATCGGCGTCGATCCAGTGACGAAACTCGATACGCTGGCTGGCAGTCGCCGCCGGGCTTTGCAAGTGGATATACCAGGCGTCGGCCTGATCGTGGGTCGCCAATGGCGCGTGGGTGTCCGCCAGGTCACGGTGCGCGTGATGCATGACCCGCAACATGGCGCGTTCGACCTTGTCGGTGGCAATCCCCATGAAGCTGGCGATCTCGGTGTGCGAGAGCTGTTCCAGGCGGCTAAGCAGAAATACCTGGCGGATATGCCGCGGCAGTTTGCCCAGGCGTCGGGTCAGTTCGAGCGTTTGCGTAGTGGCCTCAGCGTCGGTCCGGATGGGCATATGCAGTAAAGATGAGAGTTGGCTACTCATGTTCTACGCTCGCTGATCTTGCGTGGAGGGCGGGGACGTCCTTGGTTCAGGGATGTCACCCGTGACATGCGTACAGATTAGTGAGGTCGAGAATCATTCTCAAGTGAAAAGTGTCAACAATTGCCAATTTTCATAGAGGTATGAGTTAAAAACTATGACGCAGTTCAATATCGCTTTGCTATGATGCCGCCCATGAGCAACAGCAAAGACTTCATTAGCCTGAAGCAGCGAGAAAAAACCAAAAAAAAGACCCGGCAAAAAGCCGGGTCAAAAACCGTGATTAGCCTGATGAGGAGATAATCCTGGAGTCGACCTAAGACTTCAGGGTTATCCGCCGGTCTCGCGACCAGCTGATGAAATAATAATCATTATCATTTTTAGGTCAACGCTTTTTTGCCCCTCATTGAAATTTACAATCCATTGCCCCGCACTGATGGATTTTCTCTAGGGTATACGACTCTTCTTGCTGCCCGCTTGGTCGCACTTCATTTCAGATCAGAATCGGGGTGGGAGCGCCGGGCGGCGATCCGTCCTGGTCGTGAAGAGGTTGGTAAGGGCCCTGCATGGGCAGTGGCTGTACCGCACATAGCACGAAGGGGAGCCTGGGCTCCCCTTCAAGGTTTCTTGGTATGCTCTTTTTATTGTTCGGGTGGCCTGTTGTTGTTTTTGGTGACCGTACCCGTTACCGCTTTGGCGATCCCCATACGGGATCAAGAGCAAACGTATTTTTTTGAGCGCTGATCAGCTTTCATCAAACGATCCAACCAGTCGGGCAGCTGCCTTGGGCAGTCTTGTTGTTCTTTGACGGGTTGCGAGGACAAAGCCCCGGAAAACTATCGACTCCAAAAAAATCTGTTGGCTGCGCCTCTGTGCGTGTTGTTCTTGTTATGTCAGAGCCGTACATCTTGTTTTTATTGGTGTGTCGCGTTTTTTGTTCTTGTTGTACTGGAATATATAGCAGAAGCCGTGCCAACTTTTTAAAAGCCCCGTAATCCGGGGATTTCATCCGTGCATCGTCCTGCTGTAGGCCGAGTCACGCAATTGAAATGTTTCCGTGCTACCCGAATCCTGATGCATTCATCAACAAGGGTAACACTGTGTGACAAGGTGTCGCACGTGCTGCCCGACGCGCGTGCTGCTGTCAAGCGCAAACCCTGTTACCCAGCGCTTCAGGTGGGCTATTCCAGCCACATCGCCAGGCAAAGCTCGATCAGCTGTTCGCGCATCCAGCGGTTGGCTGGGTCATGGTCGGTGCTTTCATGCCAGTAAAGGTGGGTTTCCAGTAAGGCGGGTTGTTCGACCGGCAGATTGACCCAATGCAGAGCGTGCTGACGAGCGAAGTGTTCCGGCACAGTCATGATCAGGTCGGTCTGTTGCAGGGCGTGCCAGGCCATCAGGTGATTGCGCGAGCGCAGGGCGATGCGTCGTTGCCGGCCTAGCCTGGCCAGTGCCAGGTCAATGCTATGAGGTTTGTCACGCGGGTGGGCCACCAGAATCTGCGGCTGGGCAAGGTATTGCTCAAGTTCCAGAGTGTCATGCTGCGCCAGCGGATGCTGCTTGCGCATTGCGCACACGTAGCGGTCTTCAAGGAGTTTGAGGTGGTGTATCTGTGCATCGCCCGGCGCGGGCGCGTCGATTGCCAGATCAAGGTGTCCTGCCGCCAGTGCCTGGGGAATTTCGTGGTGGCGGCTGCCAAAACTTTCGATGCACAGGTCTGGCGCCAGTTGCTGCAGGCGTTGCAGCAGCCTGGGCAGCAATAAAACCTCACTGAGGTCGTTCATGCTGATGCGCAAGGTTCTGTTGCTCAGCAAAGGATCGAAACCCCGGCTTTGCTGCACCGACACCTGTAGCAGCGACAGGGCGTTACGGATCGGGCCGACAATCCGCCGGGCCATCGGGGTGGGGATCATGCCGTGCGCGGTGCGCAGGAACAATGGGTCATTGAAGGTTTCGCGCAGCCGCGCCAGCGCATTGGAAACGGCCGGCTGAGTGATACCGATATTTTGCCCGGCGCGGGTCAGGCTGGACTCGGTGTAAATGGCATCGAACACCACGAACAGATTCAGATCGACTTTATGCAGCGTCATCGTGCAGGCGCCTCTTGTCGTGGCCCACGGCCATGTTCAAATTGATCATAGCCGTGCCTGCAGCAACTGCACGCCACCCTGCTGGTCAGTGCACCCAGACCTCCACCCGGCGATTGCGGATTCGCCCTTGCGCTGTGTCGTCATCGGCGACCGGCATGTCCTCACCCTGGCCCAGCACGTCGCGCAGGATCACATCATGGCGCAGCAGCTCACGGCGCACCGCCATGGCCCGCAGGCGCGACAGCAGCAGGGCGCGTTGCGGGTCGTCCTTGGCATCGCCAAACCCCACCAGGGTGACCTGTCGATCGAGTTTGTCATGGGCGCTCAGGTAATCCACCAGGCGCTGCACGTCAAACAATGCCTTGTTATCCAGCCGGGCGCTGCCCTGTTCAAAGCGGAAATTCACTGACAACCGCTGCGCGTGGCGGCTCAATGCCTGGTATTGACTGCTCATCTGTAGGTCGGGGCGCGTCTGTATGGTCTGGATCTGCTGTGCCACGAAGCCACTGGCGGCAACAATCGCCTGCCCCTGGCGGCTTTGGGCAAACCGCACCAGAGCCTGCGCCCAGGGATTTTGCAGGTGCGGCGGCAGATACAAGTAAAGCCGCCGCGTCAGCGGATAGTCTTCCGTGGCAATCGATTCGATCGTCGGCAGCAGCGGTTGCGCGTCGCCGTCAGCAATGGCCAGCGCGCGGGCGCGGCGGACCCAAGGCAGACCGATGAAACCGATGGCGTTGGGCGTGCGACTGACTTCGTCGGCCAGTTGCTCGCTCGACTCCAGCCGTCGCGCCCCGGCTGACAGCGCTTTGGCATGCGCGGTCAACACCAGCTCACGAAACGTTTCCCAAGTCCCGGATTGCTCATCGCGGGCATACAGCACTATTCGCCCAGGCGTGCCGCCAATGGTCTGCCAGTCGCTGATTTCGCCGCTGAAAATACGCGCCAGGGTCTGGGTGTCGAGCTGGCGCAGCGGGTTGCCCGGATGCACGATCACCGCGACGCCATCAATGCCAATCACGTGCTCGGCCTGTGGGCTGCGCAGATCCCCCAGGCTGGCCAAGGCCAGCAGCTCCTGGTGCTTGATCGGTCGCGACGAAGCGGCGACATCGGTCAGGCCGCCTTGCAGTGCCTTGAAACCGGTGCTGGAACCATGCGCGGCGACCTGTGCCTGCCAGATGCTGGCGTCGATATCCTGGCCGGTGACACGTTGTTCATTGGCCACTGCACTGGCACGGGTCTGTATCTGCTGCAGGCCTTGTTCGCGCATCAGGCCTTCGATCAACCTAGGGCCTAGCTGAGCGTTGATGGTATTGGAGCCTTGCAGGCGCAAGACCGGGGCCGGACTGTCCGGCGCGGTCTGCGCCGCCACGGACAGCATTGAACCTGCCAGCAGCAGCGCAAACAGCAGCGCACGAAACATCGACATCACCTTGAAGCATGCAAGTGCCGCAAGATTAAGACACAAATATGACGGCGCGATGACGCCGCAACGCCAGACGTCGCCGGCGCCGATGGCGCCGATGGCTCAGCTCAGTTCCAGCCAGATCGGTGCATGGTCCGAGGGTTTTTCCATGCCGCGCAGGTCGTAATCGATCCCTGCCGCCTTGACCCGTGGCAGCAAGCCCTGAGTGGTCATGATCAGGTCGATGCGCAGGCCGCGTTTGGGTTCATCCTCAAAACCCCGGCTGCGGTAGTCGAACCAACTGAAGCGATCACTGACCTCAGGGTTGAGATGGCGGAAGCTGTCGACCAGCCCCCAGTTTTTCAGGCGTTCCATCCACTCGCGTTCTTCAGGTAAAAAGCTGCATTTACCGGTTTTCAGCCAGCGCTTGGCGTTGTCGGCACCGATGCCGATATCGCAATCCTGCGGAGAAATGTTCACATCACCCATCACCACCAGCGCCTGGTCATTGCTGAAGCGGCTTTCCAGCAGCGCCTGCAGGTCGCTGTAGAAGCGCTGCTTGGCCGGGAACTTGGTGGGGTGGTCGCGGCTTTCGCCCTGCGGGAAGTAGCCGTTCATGATGGTCACCGGCTGGCCATTGTGGTCGGCATAGGTACCCCAGATGAAACGCTTCTGGGCCTCTTCATCATCCGTATCGAAACCTTTATGCAGCGCCAGCGGCATGTTCTTCGACAACAGCGCGACCCCGTAATGGCCTTTTTGCCCGTGGTAATGCACGTGGTAGCCCAGCGCCTCGATCTCGGCCTGGGGGAACTGTTCGTCAGCGACCTTGGTTTCCTGCAGGCCGATCACATCCGGCTGGTACTTCTCGATCAGCGCCGCCAACTGATGGGGGCGGGCGCGCAGGCCATTGATGTTGAACGAGACAATTTTCATGACATGCAGGTCCTGGCAAAAACGAAACCGCGATGCTAACCAACCTGTGAGTTCGGGGCCAGCCTTGTGAACGGCTGTTACAAGGCCTGAATTTTGTTGGAACTGTCGCAGATGGCCATGACTCTGACCCAGTGCATCCCGAGCGTTGCTGTATCTGCGCTGCCCTTTATCACGAGGTTTGTTGTATGCCTGACTCTACTGCCCCCCAGATCGATATCCGTCAACTCGACAGCGGTTACAGTCGTGAAACCCGTAATCTGCTGTTTCAGGCCTATCGCAACGATCCTAATTTCTCTTACGTATTCAATGCCCAGCGGGCGGGCTACGAGCAACGGGTCAAGGCCACGGTCAGGGAATTGGTCAAGCAGCACTTTTTGCAGGACTTGCCGGCGCTGGGGCTGTTTGTCGAGGACAGGCTGGCGGGCGTGGCGTTGATCGCGCCGCCGCAGCGTCGGCTGGGGGTGACCGAAAGCTGGGCGTGGCGGTTGCGCATGGTGCTCAGCACCGGCCTGAGCTGCACCCAGCGCTATCTGGACTACTACAACGCGGTGCTCGCTTGCCTGCCGACCCAAGCGGTGCACGTGCTGCCGCTGGTCGGTCTGGACCCCGCCTATCAGGGCCAGGTGCTGGGCCAGCGCTTGTCTGAACGGCTGTTGCAGGCGCTGCATGACTGGTGCGCAGTTGATGAGCATTCACGTGGCGTGGTCCTCGACACTGGAAATCCCCGCTATCTTGAATTCTATAAACAGCAGGGCTACGAGCAAATCGGTGAAGTGGCGGTAGGACCGATTCGTGAGCATGTGTTCTTTCACCCAAGTCCACGGGCTTTGGCGCAACCTGCTACCTAAGGGATTGAAACTTCGACGCTTTGTACGCTCACGGGTGTGCCACTGAGTCGTGTTAGCATCGGGACCCATGAAGCTTTCCAGATTATTCAGCAGCTTGTTCGTTGTCTCCATGAGCGCCACGGTCCATGCCCAGGCGCGTCTGGAGGTGGATATCAGTCCCGCCAACGCGGCGCTCAAGGAGAACGTTGAAGGTTATATCGGCAGCCTGGGCGATCGTGATGCCCAGGCGCTGGAGCAGTTTCGCCTGGGCGCCGTGCAGCAGGCGCAGACCGCTGCGCAGGCGCTGGGCTATTACCAGGCCAGGATCGATACCGAGGTTCGCGATGGCAAACAGCCGCAGCTGATTATCCGGATCGAGCCGGGCGAGCCGGTGCGCTTGCGCAAGGTCACCGTACGGGTCGAAGGCCCGGCTGCTCAAATGGCGGCGTTCAAGGTGCCCAGAAGTGAAGCGCTGCAACCCGGCAAACCGCTCAACCATGGGCTCTATGAAGACGCCAAGAAGCTGATCCAGAACCAGGCCTCACGCTATGGGTTCTTCAGCGGCCGTTTCAGCCGCCAGCAACTGCGGGTCGACCCGCAGGGCGCCGTGGCGGATATCGAGCTGGTGTATGACAGCGGCCCGCGCTATGTGCTGGGGCCGGTCAGTTTCGGCGGCGACACACCGCTGGACCCGGACCTGCTGCGCCGCATGGTGCCGTTCAAGGAAAACACCCCCTACGATTCACAACTGATCGCCGAACTCAATCAGACCATGCAATCGAGTGGCTATTTTGAAGGCGTGCGGGTCGATGCGGCGCCGACCGCCGCGCAAGGCCAGGTCATCCCGGTCACGGTGCAGCTTGAAACCCGCAAGCCCCGGACCATGGGCCTGGGGCTGGGCTTTTCCACCGACGTCGGGCCGCGCGGCAAAGCCAACTGGACCCGCCACTGGGCCAACCCCCAAGGGCACAGTTATGGCTTCGAATCGGAATTGTCGGCGCCCCGGCAGAACATCGGTCTGTACTACGATGTGCCGCTCGACCCGCCGCTGACTGACAAGCTGCGGTATGCCGGTGGTTATCAGTATGAAGAGATCGCCGGCACTGACACCCTCAGCAAACTGCTGACCCTTGGCCCGGAGTGGCATAGCAAGTTGCCCAGCGGCTGGGAGCGGGTGGTGTCGTTGAAATGGCAGCGCGAAGAGTATCGGCTTGGCGATGATTCCGGGCTCAGCACGTTGCTGATGCCTGGTGTCAGCTATTCATTCCTGCGCAGCGATAACCGGATTGACCCACACAACGGTTATCGGTTGCAGTTCGATGCTCAGGTCGCGGCCGAGGGTATGTTGTCCGATACCAACCTGCTGCGCGGCAGCGCCATGGCCAAGGGCCTGACCACCCTGGGCCAGAATCACCGCTTTCTGGGCCGGGTGCAGATCGGCGGCAACTGGACCAATGGCTATTCCTCAATTCCGCCGTCACTGCGCTTCTTTGCCGGTGGTGACCAGAGCGTCCGGGGTTATGACTACCAGACCCTGTCACCGACCAACTCCGATGGTGACCGGATCGGTGGCCGCTACATGGTCGCTGCCAGCGCTGAATACCAGTATTCGATTGCCGAAAAGTGGCGCCTTGCGGCATTCGTCGACCAGGGTAACGCCTTCAATAATCTGGACCTGCCGAGCCTGAAGACCGGGGTCGGCTTTGGTGTGCGCTGGGTGTCGCCGGTCGGTCCGTTGCGCCTTGACCTGGCCCATCCGCTCGATGGCGATGGTGGCGTACGCCTGCACTTTTCCATGGGGCCGGAACTATGAATACTCGCCGCATCGGACGTGGCCTGATGATCGCCGCGCTCAGCCTGCTGGCTGTGATTATTGTTCTGCTGCTGGTCCTGTCCGGTCTGCTCGGCACTCAGGCTGGCAGCCAATGGCTGCTGCGCCAGGTGCCGGGTTTGCAGGTCGAGCAGTTCAGTGGCCGGCTGGGTGGGCATTGGCAGGCCGAAAAACTGCACTGGCAACAGGGGCAGCAGCGGGTGCTGGTCGTCAATCCCGAGCTCGACTGGTCGCCCGCTTGTCTGTGGCGCATGACGCTGTGCATTGAACGTCTGCATAGCGGCCCGATCAGTCTGCAATTGCCGGCCAGCGAAGCTGACACGCCAAGCGGACCGCTGCAATTGCCAGACCTGAGCCTGCCATTGAGCATCGAGGTTCAGGACATCCAGATCGCCAGCTTGCAGATCGACGGCGTGCAGCAACTTCAAGACCTGCAACTGGCCGCACACTGGACCGCCGCAGGGCTGCAGATCGACCGGATCCACCTGCAACGTGATGATCTGCAAGTGGACGTGTCCGGGCTGTTGCAGCCGGTCGGTGACTGGCCGCTGAGCATTCAGGGTCAGGTCCAACTGCCGCCGCAAGGCGAGCAAAGCTGGACGCTGGCGCTGGATATTCAGGGCGATCTGCGCAAGACCCTGCAATTGCAAGGGCAAAGCAGCGGCTATCTGGACGCGCTGCTCAGCGCTGAGCTGCAGCCGTTGGCCGAGCAGTTGCCGGCACGCTTGAACATCACCAGCGAGGCATTCAAGGCCAGTGCCGATCTGCCCGACACCTTGACCCTGGAAAAGCTGCAACTGACTGCCGCGGGCAATCTGCAGCAGGGCTATCAGCTGCACGGCAACGCCAGCCTGCCAGCAGAAAAAGGCCCGGTGGCATTGCGGCTGGAGGGCAAGGTGGATGCGGCCGGTGCGCAGATCGCCGGGCTGGAGTTGACCGCCAGCGAGCAGCAACGCGTCACCCTCAAGGGCACGCTGGGCTGGGCTGAAGGCCTTAAAGCCGATGCCAGCCTGGACTGGCTGGACTTCCCCTGGCAGCGCCTGTACCCGGCAGTGGCCGAGCCGCCGGTGGCGGTGCGTCAGTTCAAGGCCGTGGTGTCTTACACCGATGGCAAGTACCTGGGCAACTTCAGCGCCAAGGCTGATGGCCCGGCCGGTGCGTTCAGCCTGCAAAGCCCGTTCAGTGGCGATCTGCAAGCGGTCTATCTGCCACAGCTTGAACTGGAGGCAGGGCAGGGCAAGGCCAGCGGCTATCTGAATCTGGCGTTTGCCGAGGGGGTGGGGTGGGACACCGATCTGAAACTCAGCGCTTTGAACCCGGCCTTCTGGGTCGCGCAACTGCCCGGCACCCTGGGCGGTCAGTTACGCAGCAAGGGCAGCATGCAAGGCGACACGCTCGAGCTGCTGGCTGATCTGGACCTTGCCGGTCGTCTGCGTGGCCAGCCGGCGGCGTTGCAGGCCAAGGCGGCGGGCGATGGTCAGCAATGGCAACTCGACAACCTGCTGGTGCGGCTGGGCGACAACCGGATCCAGGGTAAAGGCGGGCTCAATCAGCGCCTGCGCGGGCAGTTGAGTCTTGACCTGCCGCGTCTGGCGCAGCTGTGGCCGGGGCTGCAAGGTCAGGCCAGGGGGCAACTGGAGGTGTCCGGTACGCTGCAAGCTCCGCAAGGTCTGGTCAAGCTCGCGGGGAGCGGCCTGGGCTTTGAGGATAATCGGCTGCAACGCCTGAATCTGGATGGCAAGCTTGATCAGGCGCAGCGCGCGACCCTGAGCCTCAAGGGCGATGGCATCCAGAGTGGCGACACGCGACTGGGCACGCTGCAGGCTGACGCTCAAGGCACGTTAAAGAGCCAGCAACTGAACGTCGACCTGCAAGGGCCGTTGTTGAAACTGGCGCTGGCGCTGGACGGCAATCTGGATCAAGGCAACTGGCGCGGGCGGCTGGCCAGCGGTGAAGTACAAAGCGGTGGTCAGCAGTGGCGCCTGCAAGCGCCGGCGCGCCTGGAATACCTTGCCAGCGGCACGCTCAATTTTGGCGCGCATTGCTGGTTATCGGGCAACGCCAGCCTGTGTGGCGAAAATCAGCGGCTGATGCCCGATCCGCGCTTGCGCTACCAACTGAAGAATTTCCCTATCGACAGCCTGGCGCAATGGATGCCAAAGGACTTCGCCTGGCGCGGCATCCTCAATGCCGATGTGGCCCTGGACCTGCCGGCCGCAGGTCCAACGGGGCAGATCAGTGTGGATGCCGGCGGTGGGACCTTGCGTATTCGCGACCAGCAGCAATGGCTGGACTTCCCGTACCGCACCCTGCAACTGACCAGTAAGCTGACCCCCAAACGCATCGACTCACGGCTGGAGTTCGACGGTGACCGGCTCGGACGTTTGCTGCTCAATACGCGGATCGATCCGCTGGCGCGCAACAAGCCGATCAGCGGCGACTTTTCGCTGAGCGGCCTGGATGTTGCCGTGGCGCGGCCGTTTGCGCCCATGGTGCAGACCCTGGCGGGTCGCCTCAGTGGCAGCGGGCGGATTTCTGGCGGGCTGCTGGCGCCGCTGGTCAACGGCAACCTGAGCCTGGAAGGCGGTGAAGTCAGCGGGCCTGAGTTGCCCTTGCAGGTCAAGGATCTGCGTCTGAATGCGCAGATCGCCGGCGAGAACGTGCAGCTCAGCGGCGGCTGGAAAAGCGGCGATGTTGGCCAGGGTAACGTGAGTGGTCAGTTGGCCTGGGGCGACGCCCTGGCAGTGGATGTGCGGGTGCGCGGCACTCGCCTGCCGATCGTGGTCCAGCCTTACGCGGAACTTGAGGCCGCACCCGACCTGAATATCACCCTGCAAGGCGGTCAACTGAAAATCGCCGGGACCGTGCAGGTGCCCAAAGGGCGAATCACGGTGCGCGAGTTGCCGCCCTCAACCGTCAAGGTCTCCGGCGACACGGTCATCGTCGGCCAGCAGACCGAGCAGGGCGCGCCGCCATTGGCCATGGCCATGGATATCAATGTGCTGGTCGGGCAAGAGCAATTGGCCTTTTCCGGTTTTGGTCTGACCGCCAACCTGGCCGGTCGTGTGCACATCGGTGACAACCTCGACACCCGTGGCGAACTGAACCTCAACGATGGCCGCTACCGCGCCTACGGCCAGCGCCTGACCATTCGTAAGGCACGGCTGTTCTTCGTCGGGCCGATCGACCAGCCGTATCTGGATATCGAAGCGATTCGTCAGGTCGATGAAGTGGTGGCCGGGATCCGCCTGAGCGGCAGTGCCGAACAACCGACCACCACGGTGTTCTCTGAGCCGGCCATGAGCCAGGAGCAGGCGCTGTCCTATCTGGTCATGGGCCGCCCGCTGAGCACCAACAGCGAAGACAACAATATGGTTGCCCAGGCGGCATTGGCTCTGGGGGTGGCGGGCAGCGCCGGAACCACCGGCAAGCTGGCCAGTAACCTTGGGATCAAGGACTTTGAGCTCGATACGGCTGGCACCGGCAATCAGACCAGTGTGGTGGCCAGCGGCAAGATCACCGACAAGCTCAGCTTGCGTTATGGCGTTGGAGTTTTTGAGCCGGCCAATACCATCGCGCTGCGTTATCTGCTGAGTAAACGGGTGTATCTGGAGGCAGCCAGTGGCCTGGCCAGCTCACTGGATATCTTCTATAAGCGGGATTTCTGAGGCGGCCAGTAGACAAGTGGCATGGATTAGTTGAGAATCATTCGCCTTTATGGGTCGGCTGGACCGATCAGAGCGTGCTTTAAGGTGTCTTGTAGCCTCTAGGTCATATGACTGATTCATGCTTAACTGCCGATCCCATCCAGATCATCTTGAACAAGGATCCTGTTTCATGGCTCAAGTAACTCTCAAAGGCAACCCGGTCAGCATCAACGGCGAACTGCCTGCCACCGGCAGCACTGCCCCGGCGTTTACCCTGGTCGGCGCTGGCCTGGCCGAGGTTTCGCTGGCTGACCTGGCCGGCAAGCGCAAAGTGCTGAACATCTTCCCAAGCGTCGACACGCCGACCTGCGCCACCTCGGTGCGCAAGTTCAATGCCCAGGCCAACGAACTGGCCAACACCGTGGTGTTGTGCATCTCGGCTGACCTGCCATTCGCCCAGGCACGCTTCTGCGGCGCCGAAGGTCTGGAAAACGTCAAGAGCCTGTCAACGTTCCGCGCTGCCGGCTTCGCCAGCCAGTACGGTGTTGCGATTGCCGATGGCCCGCTGGCCGGCCTGACCGCTCGCGCTGTGGTCGTGCTCGACGAGAACGACAAGGTCCTGCACACCGAGCTGGTGGGCGAGATCGCTGAAGAGCCTAATTATGATGCGGCGCTTTCCGTCCTCAAATAACACCTCGCGCTGCCTGACGGCCTGAGAATCGGCCGGCGCTGTTTCGTTTCATCAACGAAATTTCGCCGGTCTGTGATCCAGGCCGTTTTCATTTGCGTATCAGATGGTTAGCGAAGGTAAGCGCTTGGTAAAGGCGCTTTGCTTGAATCTCATCTGTGCTTATTGTTCAGCCTTCGAAAAAGCCCCCACCTGCAATGGTTGATTTATTCATGCAATCGTCTGGTCCCCGTAACTCTCGTCGCTGGTTGGTTAGTCTGTTGGTCCTGCTGGCGATCATCGGCCTGTGCTGGTGGTTCTGGCCGGCCTCCACGCCGCACAAGACCGCCGAGGCGGGCCATTCAGGCGGGCGTGGCGGCATGGCCCGCCCCGGTTTCGGTGGCTCGACCCAGGCAGTGCCGGTGCGGGTTGCTCCCGCCACTCAGGCGGACTTCCCGATCTATTACAAGGCGCTGGGTACGGTCACAGCGACCAACACCATCAACGTGCGCAGCCGGGTGGCCGGTGAGCTGATCAAGATCCACTTCCAGGAAGGCCAGATGGTCAAGGCCGGTGACCTGCTGGCGGAAATCGACCCGCGTACTTACCAGATTGCCCTGCAACAGGCTGAAGGCACGCTGGCGACCAATCAGGCATTGCTGCGTAACGCCGAGCTCGATGTGCAGCGCTACCGCGATCTGTACCGCGAAGACAGCATTGCCAAGCAGACCCTCGATACCGCCGAGTCGCTGGTCAACCAGTACAAGGGCACGATCAAGACCAATCAGGCCGCGGTCAACGAAGCGCGGCTGAATCTGGATTTCACTAAAATCCGTGCCCCGATTGGCGGTCGGGTAGGCCTCAAACAACTCGATCTGGGCAACCTGGTCGCGGCCAACGACACCACCGCACTGGTGGTGATCACTCAGACCCAGCCAATCTCGGTGGCCTTCACCTTGCCGGAAACCGACGTGCCGGCGGTCATAGAGCGCTATCGCAGTGGCGACAAGCTGCCGGTCGAGGCCTGGGACCGGGGTGATCAGAAGCAGCAGGGCAGTGGCGTGCTGGCCAGTCTCGACAACCAGATTGACGCCACCACTGGCACCCTGAAATTCAAGGCACGCTTTGATAATCGCGATGAATCGCTGTTGCCTAACCAGTTCGTCAACGTGCGGCTGCTGGCCAACACCCTCAAGCAGGCCGTGCTGGTGCCCACCGCTGCGGTGCAGTACGGCACCAAAGGAACCTTTGTTTACTCGCTGGGCGATGACAAGAAGGTCAAGATCAGCCTGCTCAAGACTGGCCCGAGCAATGAGACCTACACCGTGGTGACTGAAGGCCTGGCGGCCGGCACCCAAGTGGTGCTCGAAGGCACCGACCGGCTGCGCGAGGGTACTGAGGTCGAGATCGTCTCCGACAGCAAGGACGTGCCGGCCACGCCGAGCCAGAAACTGCAGGGCAAGCCCGGCAAAGCCGGTGAAGGCTCGGCTTCTGCCGGCGCGGTGGAAAACAGCCAAGCATGAATATCTCCCGCCTGTTCATCCTGCGCCCGGTCGCCACCACGCTGAGCATGCTGGCGATCTTGCTGGCCGGCCTGATCGCCTACACCCTGCTGCCGGTTTCGGCCTTGCCGCAGGTGGATTATCCGACCATCCGGGTGATCACGCTGTACCCCGGTGCCAGCCCGCAGGTGATGACCAGTGCGGTGACCGCGCCGCTGGAGCGCCAGTTCGGGCAGATGCCCGGCTTGACCCAGATGGCCTCCAACAGCTCCGGTGGCGCCTCGGTGATTACCTTGCGTTTCAGCCTTGAGCTGTCGATGGACGTCGCCGAGCAGGAAGTCCAGGCCGCGATCAATGCTGCCAGCAACCTGTTGCCCAGCGATCTGCCGGCACCACCGGTGTACAACAAGGTCAATCCGGCCGACACCCCGGTACTGACCATTGCAGTCAGCTCCAAGACCATGCCGTTGCCGCAGCTCAACGAGCTGATCGACACCCGCATGGCGCAGAAAATTTCCCAGGTGACCGGCGTGGGGATGGTCAGCATTGCCGGCGGCCAGCGCCAGGCGGTGCGCATCAAGGTCAACCCGCAGGCCTTGGCGGCCAATGGCCTGAACCTGGCCGATATCCGCACCTTGATCAGCGCGTCCAACGTCAACCAGCCCAAGGGCAACTTCGACGGTCCGATTCTGACCTCGATGCTCGACGCCAATGACCAGCTAAAATCGGCCGCCGAATACGCCAACCTGATCGTCGCCTATAAAAACGGTGCGCCGCTGCGTCTTAAGGACGTTGCACAGATCGTCGACGGTGCCGAGAACGACCGCTTGGCGGCCTGGGCCAACCAGAATCAGGCAGTGCTGGTGAACATCCAGCGTCAGCCAGGGGCCAACGTCATTGAGGTGGTCGACCGGATCAAGGCGATGCTGCCGCAGATCACCGACAACCTGCCGGCCGGCCTGGAAGTGGTGGTGCTCACTGACCGGACCCAGACCATTCGTGCCGCCGTCACCGACGTGCAGCATGAGTTGATGTTCGCGGTGATTCTGGTGGTCATGGTGACCTTCCTGTTCCTGCGCCGGATCAGCGCCACGATCATTCCGTCAATCGTGGTGCCGCTGTCACTGATCGGCACCTTTGGCGTGATGTACCTGGCCGGTTTCTCGATCAACAACCTGACGCTGATGGCGCTGACCATCGCCACCGGTTTTGTGGTGGACGATGCGATTGTGATGCTGGAGAACATCTCGCGTCACATCGAGGAGGGCGAGACGCCGTTTCAGGCTGCGCTCAAGGGCGCCCGGCAAATCGGCTTCACCCTGGTGTCGCTGACCCTGTCGCTGATCGCCGTGTTGATTCCGCTGCTGTTCATGGCCGATGTGGTGGGCCGGTTGTTCCGCGAGTTTGCCATCACCCTGGCGGTGGCGATCCTGATTTCGCTGGTGGTGTCGCTGACCCTGACACCAATGATGTGTGCCCGCCTGCTCAAGCGCGAACCCAAGCAAGAAGAACAGAGCAAGTTCTATCGGGCCAGCGGCGCCTGGCTGGACTGGCTGATCGAAGCCTACGAGCGCAAGCTGCGCTGGGTGCTCAATCATCAGGCACTGACCATGCTGGTCGCGATCGGCACCATGGCGCTGACCGTGGTGCTGTATATGGCGGTGCCCAAGGGCTTCTTCCCGGTGCAGGACACCGGGGTGATCCAGGGCATCAGCGAGGGGCCGCAATCGGTGTCGTTCACCTCCATGAGTGAGCGCCAGCAGGCCCTGGCGGCGATCATTCTCAAGGACCCGGCGGTGCAAAGCCTTTCGTCCTATATCGGTGTCGATGGTGATAACGCCACGCTCAACAGCGGGCGCATGCTGATCAACCTCAAGCCGCACAGTGGGCGTGACCTGACCGCCGCCCAGGTGATTCAGCGTCTGCAACCGCAATTGGACCAATTGGCCGACATCCGGTTGTTCCTGCAACCGGTGCAGGATCTGACCATCGAAGACCGGGTCAGCCGCACTCAGTATCAGTTCAGCATGTCGTCACCGGACGCCGAACTGCTGGGCGAGTGGAGCGAGCGCCTGCTGCAGGCGCTCAAGCAGCGCCCCGAACTGATCGACGTGGCCAGCGACCTGCAGGACAAAGGCTTGCAGGTGTACCTGGCCATCGACCGCGATGCCGCCAGTCGGCTGGGGGTGACCACCGCCAACATTACCGATGCGTTGTACGACGCCTTCGGTCAGCGGCAGATTTCGACCATTTATACCCAGGCCAGTCAGTACCGGGTGGTGCTGCAGTCGGCGTACTCCAACGAGCTGGGGCCCCAGGCGCTGGAGCAGATCTACGTCAAGACCACCGATGATCGCCAGGTCAAACTGTCCAGCCTGGCGCGGGTAGAGCAGCGTCAGGCGCAATTGTCGATCGGTCACCTTGGCCAGTTCCCGGCGGTGATGATGTCGTTCAACCTGGCACCGGGCGTCTCGCTGGGCAAAGCGGTGCAAGTCATCGAACAGGTCCAGAAAGACATCGGCGTGCCGCTGGGCGTGCAGACCCGCTTCCAGGGCGCTGCCGAAGCCTTCCAGGCCTCGCTGTCGAGTACCCTGTTGCTGATCCTGGCGGCGGTGGTGACCATGTACATCGTGCTCGGGGTGCTTTACGAGAGTTACATTCACCCGATCACCATCCTCTCGACCTTGCCGTCGGCGGCGGTAGGCGCGTTGCTGGCGTTGATCCTCAGTGGCAACGACCTGGGCATGATCGCGATCATCGGCATCATTTTGCTGATCGGCATTGTGAAAAAGAACGCGATCATGATGATCGACTTCGCCCTGGATGCCGAACGCAACCGCGGGCTGGACAGCCGCACGGCAATCTATGAAGCGGCGCTGCTGCGGTTTCGACCGATCCTGATGACCACCCTGGCGGCATTGTTCGGTGCCTTGCCGCTGATGCTGGCCACCGGTTCAGGTGCCGAACTGCGCCAGCCACTGGGGCTGGTGATGGTCGGCGGGTTGCTGGTCAGCCAGATCCTGACCCTGTTCACCACCCCGGTGATCTACCTGTACTTCGACCGTCTGGGGCGTCGCTGGGGCCGTAAGCCTGACACCGCGCACGCTGCGCCACAGGCTGACGCATGAACCTGTCGGCGCCTTTTATAAAACGACCGGTCGCGACCATGCTGCTGAGCCTGGCGATCATGCTGATCGGCGGGTTTGCCTTTCGCCTGATGCCGGTCGCGCCGCTGCCGAACATGGACTTTCCGGTGATCGTGGTATCGGCCAGCCTGGCCGGCGCCAGCCCGGAAATCATGGCGTCGAGCGTCGCCACGCCGCTGGAGCGCACCCTGGGTACGATTGCCGGGGTCAGCTCGATGAGCAGCAATTCCAGCCAGGGTTCGACCCGAGTGGTGCTGGCTTTCGACCAGGGCACTGACATCAATGCCGCGGCCCGCGAGGTTCAGGCGGGTATCAATGCCTCGCGCAATCTGCTGCCCAGCGGGATGCGCAGCATGCCGACCTACAAGAAGGTCAACCCGTCACAGATGCCGATCATGGTGCTGTCACTGACCAGCGAGGTGCTGAGCAAGGGCCAGCTCTACGACCTGGCCTCGACCATCCTGTCCCAGAGCCTGTCCCAGGTGCAGGGCGTCGGTGAGGTGCGCATCGGTGGCAGTTCGCTGCCGGCGGTGCGGGTCGAAGTCGAACCGCATCTGCTTGAGCAGTACGGGGTGTCGCTGGACGATGTGCGCAACACCATTACTGCGGCCAACGTACGCCGTCCCAAAGGCTTTGTCGAAAACGACCAGCACAACTGGCAGGTACAGGCCAACGATCAACTGAGCAAGGCCAAGGATTACGCACCGCTGATCATCCGTTACCAGGATGGTTCGGTATTGCGCCTGGCGGATGTCGCCAAAGTTCGCGACGACGTCGAGAGCCGTTACAACAGCGGTTTCTTCAACGATGAGAAGGCGGTACTGCTGGTGATCAATCGCCAGGCAGGGGCCAATATCATCGAAACCGTGCAGCAGATCCAGGACCGCCTGCCGTCACTGCGGGCGGTCATGCCGGCCAGTGTCAAACTGGGGGTGGCCCAGGACCGCTCGCTGGTGATCAAGGCCACCCTGCATGAAGCGGAGCTGACCTTGCTGATCGCGGTGGTGCTGGTGATCATGGTGGTGTTCCTGTTTCTCGGTAACCTGCGGGCCTCGCTGATCCCGACCCTGGCGGTGCCGATCTCGCTGGTCGGTTCGTTCTCGATCATGTATCTGTGCGGGTTTTCCCTGAACAACCTGTCGCTGATGGCGCTGATTCTCGCCACCGGTCTGGTGGTGGACGACGCTATTGTGGTGCTGGAGAATATTTCCCGACATATCCACGAAGGCAAGTCGCCGCTACAAGCCGCGTTTGTCGGCGCCAAAGAGGTGGGCTTCACCCTGCTGGCGATGAACGTGTCGCTGGTGGCGGTGTTCATCTCGATTCTGTTCATGGGCGGGATGATCGAGAACCTGTTCCGTGAGTTTTCCATCACCCTCTCGGTGGCGATCCTGGTGTCGTTGGTGGTGTCGCTGACGTTGACTCCGATGCTCTGTGCGCGCTGGCTCAAGCCTGAAGTCGAACATGAGCGCACCGGGTTCCAGCGCTGGAGCGACCGGGTCAACGCCCGCATGGTGGTGGCCTATGATCGCAGCCTGAGCTGGGTGCTGCGCCATCCGCGACTGACCCTGGCCAGCCTGTTGCTGACCATCGCCGGTAATGTCGCGTTATTCGTGATCGTGCCCAAGACTTTCCTGCCGCAGCAGGATACCGGCCAGATCATGGCGTTCATCCGGGGTGATGACGGCCTGTCGTTCCGGGTCATGCAGCCGAAGATGGAAATCTTTCGGCGCGCTGTGCTGGCTGACCCTGCGGTGCAGAGCGTGGCCGGTTTTATTGGCGGTGAAGGCGGGATCAACAACGCGTTCATGATCGTGCGCCTCAAGCCCATCAGCGAGCGCAAGCTCTCGGCAGACAAAGTGGTCGAGCGGATTCGCAAGAACCTGCCGCCAGTACCGGGCGGGCGGCTGTTTTTGCAGGCCGAGCAGGACATCCAGGTCGGTGGTGTGCGCGAACAGGCCAGCTCCCAGTACCAGTACGTGTTGCAGAGCGGCAATCTGGCCCTGCTGCGTGAGTGGTATCCGAAAGTGGTCGCGGCGTTTCGCGGCCTGCCGGAGTTGACGGCCATCGATGCCCGGGAAGGCCGGGGTGCACAACAGACCACGCTGATCGTCGACCGTGATCGGGCCAAAAGTCTGGGCATCGATATGGAAATGGTCACTGCGGTGTTGAACAACGCCTACAGCCAGCGCCAGGTTTCGACCATCTATGACACCCTCAACCAGTACAAGGTGGTCATGGAGGTCAATCCAAAGTACGCCCAGGACCCCAGTACGCTTGAGCAGATCCGGGTGATCACCGCCGACGGTCAGCGCGTGCCGCTGTCGACCATTGCCCATTACGAGCGCAGCCTGGAAAATGACCGGGTCTCTCACGAAGGGCTGTTTGCTTCGGAAGATATCTCGTTCGATCTGGCCGAAGGCGTTAGCCTGGACACTGCCACCATGGCCATCGAGCGTGCTGTGGCCGGTCTGGGTCTGCCCACCGATGTGATCTCGAAAATGGGCGGCACCGGCGATGCCTTCGCCAAGGCCCAGAAGAACCAGCCGTTCATGATTCTCGGTGCGCTGGTGCTGGTCTATCTGGTGCTGGGCATCCTCTACGAGAGTTACATACACCCATTGACCATCCTCTCGACCTTGCCGTCGGCGGGAGTAGGTGCCTTGTTGAGTATCTATGTGGTCGGTTCGCAGTTCAGCCTGATTTCCTTGCTCGGTCTGTTCCTGCTGATCGGCATCGTCAAGAAGAACGCGATCATGATGATCGACCTGGCGCTGCAACTTGAGCGTGACAACGGCATGAGTCCGCAGGAGTCGATCCATCAGGCGTGCCTGCAGCGTTTGCGGCCGATCCTGATGACCACCATCGCGGCCATCCTTGGCGCACTGCCGCTGCTGCTGAGCACCGCCGAAGGTTCGGAAATGCGCCAGCCACTGGCGCTGACCATCATCGGCGGCCTGGTGTTCAGTCAGGTCCTGACCCTTTACACCACTCCGGTGGTTTACCTCTATCTCGATCGTCTGCGCCATCGTTTCAACGACTGGCGCGGCGTGCGTACTGATGCTGCCCTGGAAACTCCGCTATGACTCATTGCCCGGCCACTCCATCCTTGCGCCTGCGTCCGCTGGCGGCCTGCCTGTGCGCGCTGTTGCTCAGTGGCTGTGCCGTCGGCCCCGATTACCAGGTACCGCAGGTCATCGCCACGGCGCAGTTCAAGGCTGCCGACGGCTGGCGTCAGGCGGCGCCGAGCGACGCGCTGGCGCGTGGCGCCTGGTGGGAAATCTACCAGGACCCGCAGCTCAACCAACTGGTCGAGCGCCTTAATGCCTCCAACCAGACCGTCGCCCAGTACGAGGCTCAGTACCGCCAGGCTCAGGCGCTGGTGCGCAGTTCCCGGGCTTCGCTGTTTCCGACCCTGAACCTGACCACCGGCAAGAACCGCTCGGCGCAGGGCACCGGTAGCAGCAGCTCAAGCCTGTCGAACAACAGCAGCGGCATCCGCGACACTTACAACGCGCAACTGGGAGTGAGCTGGGAGGCCGATGTATGGGGCAAGTTGCGTCGCGGCCTGGAGGCGGGTGAGGCCAACGCCGAGGCCAGCGAGGCGGATCTGGCCGCGATGCGCCTGAGCCAACAGTCGGAGCTGGTACAGAATTACCTGCAACTGCGGGTGATCGATGAGCAAAAGCGTCTGCTCGAAGCGACGGTCCAGGCCTACCAGCGCTCGCTGAAACTCACCGAAAACCAGTACCGCGCCGGGGTTTCCGGACCCGACGCGGTGGCGCAGGCACGCACCCAGCTCAAGAGCACTGAGGCAGACCTGATCGATCTGGTCTGGCAGCGTGCTCAGTTTGAAAATGCCATTGCCGTGCTGATGGGCATGGCCCCGGCCGAGTTCAATCTGGCGGCGACCGATGACATCCCGCCATTGCCGGCCATTCCGGTGGGGGTGCCCTCGACGCTGCTGGAGCGACGTCCCGACATCGCTGCCGCCGAGCGTTCGGTGATGGCGGCCAACGCCAATATCGGCGTTGCCAAGGCCGCTTATTTTCCCGACCTGACCCTGAGCCTCAGTGGCGGTTACAGCAGCAGCTCGTTCTCCAACTGGATCAGCCTGCCCAACCGCTTCTGGTCGGTGGGGCCGCAACTGGCCCTGACCCTGTTCGATGCCGGCAAGCGTTCGGCGGAAGTCGACCGGGTCGAAGCGGTCTATGATCAGACCGTCGCCCAGTATCGCCAGACCGTGCTGACCGGCTTTCAGGAGGTCGAGAACTACATGGTCCAGCTCAAGGTTTATGAGCAGGAGGCGGGCGTGCGTGACGAAGCACTGGCGGCTGCGCGTGAGTCGCTGCGCCTGACCGACAACCAGTACAAGGCCGGCCTGATCGGCTATCTGGACGTGGTCAATGTCCAGGCTACGGCGCTGAGCAACGAGCGCAGTGTGCTGAATGTCCTGCAAAGCCGACTGGTGGCCAGCGTGCAACTGATCGCGGCGCTGGGCGGCGGCTGGCAGGGCCTGGAGTCTTCCCAGGCGCAATGATCACGGCTTGACCGAGAAACGGCATTTTTTCTGGCTATTTGCCACTTTTTGTCGGGGCGAGCCTATCGGTTGGCGTGGAAGCGGGTAGAATCATCCCCATTGTGATTGGCATGGATGCGCTTACCCGGTCTACGTCATGAGGCATTCCCCGTGATTGGCAGCTACGTTCCCTCGCTGGTCATTATCTCCATCCTGGTCGCAGTCCTGGCGTCCTATACGGCGCTGGATCTGGCCGGTCGTGTGGCCACTGCCAAAGGCCGTAGTGCCTACCTGTGGATGATCGGCGGCGCGTTCGCGATGGGCATCGGTATCTGGTCGATGCACTTCATCGGCATGCTGGCCTTCGTGCTGCCCATCGAGCTGGGTTATGACCTGCTGCTGACACTGGGTTCGCTGCTGATCGCCATGCTTTCATCGGGCTTTGCGCTGTGGCTGGTCAGCCAGCCAACGTTGCCATTCTCGCACCTGGCCCTCGGTGCTTTGCTGATGGGGGCAGGCATCAGTTGCATGCATTACCTGGGCATGGCCGCGCTGCACATGCAGCCGATGATCAACTACGATCCGCTGCTGTTCGGCCTGTCGCTGGTGATTGCCGTGGCCGCTTCAGCCGCGGCGTTGTGGATCGCGTTCAGTCTGCGGCAAAACACCCCGTATGTTTACCTGGCACGTTGCGCGGCCGCGCTGGTCATGGGCCTGGCGATCGTCGGCATGCACTACACCGGCATGGCGGCAGCCAGCTTTGCCGACGGCAGTTTCTGCGCTGCGCTGACTGACGGCCTGAAGACCGATGGCCTGGACAAGCTGGTGCTGGTCACCACTCTGGCGGTGCTGAGCATTGCTTTGCTGACCTCGGTACTGGATGCCCGGCTTGAAGCACGCACGGCCATCCTTGCCAATTCACTGTCCAGGGCCAATCAGGAACTGACCCACCTGGCGTTGCACGACAATCTGACCGGGCTGCCGAACCGGGTGCTGCTCACCGACCGTATCGATCAGGCCATGCGCGCCGCGCAGAAAAACCACAGCAGTTTTGCCCTGATGTTCATGGACCTGGATGGCTTCAAGCCGGTAAACGATGCCTTTGGCCATTATATTGGTGATCAACTGCTGCGCGATGTTGCCCAGCGCCTGCGCGCCAATCTGCATCGCCAGGACACCCTGGCGCGCATCGGCGGTGACGAGTTTGTGTTGCTCATGGAACTGGATGATGTTGGCGAAGCGGTGGCCGTGGCCTCGCGTCTGGTCGAGGTCATTTCCCAGCCGTTCGATGTCAATGCGCACACCTTGCACGTCTCGGTGAGCATCGGTATCTGCCTTTATCCTGGTAATGGCGCCGATCAGCACGAGCTGTTGATGAACGCCGATGCCGCCATGTATCACGCCAAGGCCAATGGCAAGAACGGTTACAGCTTTTTCGAGGCGTCGATGAACACCGACGCCCGCAACCAGTTGCAGTTGCTTCAGGAGCTGCGGGTGGCGATCAGAGAGCGGCAATTCTGTCTGTATTACCAGCCCAAATTCGACGCGCTGAGCGGCCTGCCGGTGGGCGCCGAGGCGTTGCTGCGCTGGAACCATCCGCAGCACGGCTTGCTGGCCCCGGATCGTTTTATCGGCCTGGCGGAAAAGACCGGGTTGATCATTCCTCTTGGTGAATGGGTGCTGGATGAGGCCTGCCAGCAAATGAGCCTGTGGCTGGCACGCGGTTACCAGCATTGGCGGATCGCGGTGAACCTGTCGGCCTTGCAGTTCTGTCATGCCGGGCTGGTGGATGTGGTCAGCGATACGCTGGCGCGGCATCGGCTGCCGGCCAACTGCCTGACCCTGGAAATCACCGAGAGCACGGCCATGAATGACGCCGATGCGAGCATGACCGTGCTCAACAAGCTGTCTGAAATGGGCGTGGACCTGTCGATCGACGATTTTGGCACCGGTTATTCCAGCCTGATGTACCTCAAGCGTCTGCCGGCCAACGAGATCAAGATCGACCGGGGCTTTGTTCATGACCTTGAGCACGACAGTGACGACGCGGCCATTGTGTCGGCGATTGTGGCGTTGGGCCAGGCGCTGGACCTGCGGATCGTCGCCGAGGGGGTCGAGACCGATGTCCAGCAGAGTTTCCTGACCCGCCTGGGGTGTGATTCGCTGCAAGGCTACCTGCTGGGCCAACCGTTGCCGGCCCAGCGCTTTCTCGAAGAAGTCCAGGCGTCTGAGCAACGCGTGCGGGCTGCAGAGCTACCGGCAATTTGATACCCGCCGATTGCCAATACCGCTCAGGCAGTCGGATACTCCCGTTTCCTATCGGATCACAAGAAAAAAATATGGAAAAAGTGCTTCTCGTTACTGGCGGTTCTCGTGGCATCGGCGCCGCCACCGCATTGCTGGCTGCCACTGAAGGCTATCGAATCTGTATCAACTATCTCTCTGATCACAGTGCTGCCGAGCAGGTCTGTAGCCAGGTCCGCGCACTGGGCGCGCAGGCGATTGCCGTGCAGGCCGATGTCAGTAACGAGGACGAGATCATTCGCCTCTATTCCCGGATCGATGCCGAACTGGGGCCGGTCACCCACCTGGTCAACAATGCGGCGAGCATCTCCCACGCGTCACGGGTCGAAGATATGTCGGAGTTTCGTCTGCTCAAGATCATGATGAGCAACGTGGTCGGCCCGATCCTGTGCAGCAAACATGCACTGCTGCGCATGTCACCGCAGCACGGCGGGCAGGGTGGCAGTATCGTCAACATCAGTTCCGTGGCCTCACGGCTGGGTGCGGCGAACGAGTACGTCGACTATGCGGCGTCCAAGGGCGCGCTGGATACCTTTACCATTGGCCTGGCCAAAGAGGTTGCCGGGCAGGGCATCCGCGTCAACGCGGTGCGTCCAGGCTATATCTTTACCGATTTTCACGTTCACTCGGGCGACCCGTTCCGGGTCAGCAAGCTCGAAGGCGACCTGCCGATGCGCCGGGGCGGAACCGCACAGGAAGTGGCTGAGGCGATCATATGGCTGCTCTCGGACAAGGCGTCCTATGCGACCGGCACGTTTATTGATGTCGGCGGCGGGCGCTGAATTGAAAGCCACTGATTTTTAATGGGTATCGCGTAGGAGATTGCCCGCCGTCTCGGTGCCGCGCTGTCGCGCAGCACACATGGAGCCACGTAGGACCGGCTTTGGCCGCAATACTGTTCAAATAAGCACTGCGGACCCGGTGGGAAGAGCCGGCCGGCGCCCCGGTCTGCTCGCGAAGAGGCCAGTAAAGTCACAGCATCTGCTGCGAATGCGCCGCCGTCTTCGCCAGCAGAGCTGCCTCCCACCGAGATTTGTGGACTTAACTGAACAGTATTGGCTTTAGCTGCGAAGGCTTCGCAGCTGAAGCTGCTCCTACGAGAGGATCAATAACCGGCCACGCAGGTTTGGCAGATTTGCATGGCTGGCCGACAACCCCTAATGTGACCGCGATAAACCCACGCCAAGGAGCGGTCATGAATTCGTGGTGGCAACAGGTACTGGCAACCGTACAATCGGAGTTCGCCGATATTGGCGATATCGAGCAACTGACCCGCGTGACGCTGCGCCTGGCCACTGCCGCGATCCTTGGCGGCATCCTCGGTTTCGAACGTGAGCATCGCGGCAAGGCCGCCGGTGTTCGCACCCACATGCTGGTCAGCATGGGCGCCGCCTTGTTCGTCCTCGCCCCGGACATGGCCGGCGCCGACGACACTGCCTTGAGCCGGGTCATTCAGGGTATCGTCGCCGGCATCGGCTTTCTTGGCGCCGGCACCATCCTCAAGGAGCACGCCAAAAATATCTCCCAGGTCAAGGGCCTGACCACCGCCGCAGGACTCTGGATGACCGCCGCCATCGGCGTGGCCGCAGGCATGGGCCGTGAAGTGATGGCGATCCTCAGCACCTTGCTGGCTCTGGGCATTCTCAGCCTGGTGCCGCATGTCGTGGACCGTCAAGAGCCTAAATCGAAGAATCATGGCGACGGGGCTGAGGCAGATAACGAGCATACCGACCGCCAGGAAGTGTCCTGAGCGTGTGAGCGCGATCGCAACCGGCCGCACCGGTGGCTCGAGACGGAGGCTGACCGTCAGCCTCCGGCCGGTTCATAGTTTCGCCGGTGCTTCTTCGCTGGGTGGATCGCCCATCGGTGTGCCCTTGTCGGCAGGCGGGGCAATGGGCGGTGGTTCCTCTTCGGTTGGCGGAACAGGAATGAGCGGATCGTCGATATTCGGATCCGGTGCTTCAGGCGGGATTGGAATGTTCATCGGGCTCTCCTGGCAGGGGAATGTCTAAGGTTCGATTTGCCGCTGCGGGCAAAATTCCCGCTGATTCACGCCAGGCGGTTCTTGGCCTCGATCCACTGCGCCATGTACTGGGTACTTTTGTGCTGATGGTGACGCAGCATGGCCCCGGTGAAATTGTTCAGGCGATGGCGTGGCAAGTCATTGCGCAACTGCTCAATGCGTCCGATCAGGCTCGCGCAGTGGGTCGAGTAGCCATAGCGTGTTTGCAGCAACTGCCAGCCGTCGCGCTGCGCCTGCTCCCAGCTCGGTTGATCCTGATACAGCTGCACGGCAGCGTCAGCAATGGCTTGCGCCGTTTCAGCGATCATGCCGGGCCAGGGCAGGGTGCCCTGCATGGCTTCGCTGCCGATCGGTGTGGTTACTGAGGGGGTGCCACACAGCATGGCGTCGATCAGCTTGCCCTTGATGCCAGCACCGAAGCGCAGTGGCGCCAGGCACACACGGGCCGCCGCCATGACCTGCAGGGCATCTTCGGCCCAGTCTTTGACAAGAAAGCCCTGCGCCGCATTGTGCAGCGAGGTGGCTTTGGGCGGCGTGTAGGCGCCATACACATGCAACTGCGCGTGAGGCAATTGTTTGCGGATCAGCGGCCATACGGCATTTTTCATCCATAGCACCGCGTCCCAGTTCGGCGCGTGGCGAAAGTTGCCGATGCTCAGAAAGTGCGCTCGCTCGGCAAAGCCGGTTGTGCTGGCCGGGCTGCCTTCGAGCATCAATGGGCACCAGTGCAGAAGCTGCGCCGCAACGCCGAAGCGCTCGTTGAGCAACTGCATTTCAACGTCAGAGGTCATCAGGTTCAGGTCGCAACGGTAGAGCGCGGCGATTTCGCGCTGAGCCAGGTCGCTGGCGGCCATGCGGGTAAATAAACCGTCGTGATCCGGCTTGAAAAGCTCGGTTAAATCAGCGCCTTGCGCATCAGCCTTGAGGATATCGCGCAAGATTGCCTGGCGCGCATGGCGCAGGCTCTGCAAATCCGAGGTTTCAAGGATGCGCAGTGCACCAGGGCACTGTTTTTCGACTCGCCAGCCAAACTGCTCCTCGATCATGAATTGATCGAACACCACAATATGTGGGTCAAGTTCGCTGACAAAGGTGTCGAAACTGCTGTTATTGAGCTCGATGCTGCATTCATCAATACCCAGGCTGCGCAAGTCGGCCTTGTGCGGTCCTTCAGTGGCCGGGCTGGCGAACGTGATCTGCCAGCCTTGTTCGATGAAGCACTGCAGCAGTTGCATCACGTGACCGCTGGCGGCAGAAGAGCGTGGTTCCGGCCAGACGTAACCGATAAACAACAGGCGGGTCAGTTGCCCGGCGTGGTGGTGTGGATCATGGGTTGCCAAGAATGTGTTTTACCTTGTCGCGTAATTGGTCGATGGAGAAGGGCTTGCCAATTGAATGCATGCCTTCGGGAATATCGATGATTTCTGCATAGCCGCTGGCGAACAATACCGGCACCTGCGGGCGGATCTGGCGCGCCTGGCCGGCCAGGTCGGTGCCTTTCATATCAGGCAGGCCTTGGTCGGTCATCAGCAGATCAATATGCACTGCGCTGTCAGTGAGCATTTTCAGGGCGGCAGCGCCGTCTTCGGCCTCCAGCACGGCGTACTCGAGTTCTTCCAGAACATCGACAATCAGCATGCGCACGATGTCGTCATCTTCGACCACGAGAATGGTGCTGGTTTGGGCTGGCATGGGTAACTCCCTAAAAAATGGCATTGAAAGCCACATTGCTGTGACTCCCTATGTCTGTAAGTAAAACACCGTCAGAAGTTCCCTTAATGGCTCTGCGCCATAGTGCTGCTCCCGTTAATCGTCACCATTGTGTGATGCAGGCGACTTATTGCCAATTTATGTCTGAAATTTCAATCCCGTATGAGCGAAAACGGAATCTTTTTGTTAAGTTTGCGTCACACTGTGTCATTTCACCGGGCCATCAGGGATTTTTCATGAATCGTCCGTCCAACGTCGATGAACAGCGTTTTCGCAAATTACTGGGACGTAACGTCAGCCTGCCACTGGGTGTGGGCGTGCTCAGCGCGGTGTTTTTCATCATTCTGATCAACTACCTGCTGGCCGCGATCCAGTGGGTCGAGCACACCGATCGGGTGATCAACAACACCAACCGCTCGTTGAAACTGTCGATTGACATGGAAACCGGCCTGCGTGGTTATCTGCTCACTGGCGATGCGCAGTTTCTCGACCCCTATGAGGTCGCCCGGCCGCTGCTCAAGGCCGAGCTGCAAGGTTTGCAGACGCTGGTTACCGACAACCCGACGCAACTGGACCGTTTCCGCCGTCTGTCGACCCTGCAGGATGAGTGGGAGGGCTTTGCCCAGGAAATGATCCAGTTGCGCCGCAGCAGCGGTGACTTCCTGACACCGACCCGCGCCGGGCGCGGCAAGCGCATCACCGATCAGATCCGTGGCGAGTACGACCAGGCCGTGGCCATGGAACAGCAGCTGCGTCTGAATCGCAACGCCGACGTCACCCGCATTACCATTTTGTCGGTGAGCCTGTACCTGGTCTTTGTGCTCAGTGTCAGTGCCATCCTGGCCTGGATGGGGCGTCGCGATTTGCTCACCTTGTCAAACACTTACGGCGCCAACCTGAAGCTGCAGCAAGACAATGCCGAGCGTCTGGAGAAGGTCGCCTGGCTGCGTAATGGTCAAAGTGAGCTGGCCGAGCAGGTGATCGGTCAGTTGACCCTCAATCTGGTCGGTCGCAACGTGCTGCAGTTTTTTGCTCGCTACATGGGCGCTGCGGTGGCGGCAGTTTACGTACGCCAGGAGCACGGCGGCCTGGTCCGGGTGGCCGCTTACGGTTTTTCTCGCGAGCAGGAACAACACGAGCAATCGCTGTACGCCGGTGAAGGAGTTATTGGTCAGGCGGTCGATGAACAACGAATCCTGACCCTCGATTCGCTGCCCACCGATTATTTCAAGATCAGCTCCGGGCTGGGTACTGGCAACCCGTCCAGCGTGGTGATTGTGCCGACCCGCAATGACGAGCAGGTCAACGGCGTCATTGAGCTGGGCTTTCTGCGTCCTCTGGCTGAGCGTGACATCGAGTTTCTTGAGTTGGTGGCCGGCAATGTCGGTACCTCCATCGAAGCGGCGCGTTATCGTCAGCGGCTGCAAGAGGTGCTGAGCGAAACCCAGCAGCTCAACGAAGAGCTGCAGGTGCAGCAGGAAGAATTGCGCACCGCCAATGAGGAGCTTGAAGAGCAATCACGGATCCTCAAGGAATCCCAGGCACATCTGGAAACCCAGCAGGCAGAACTGGAGCAGACCAATGTGCAGTTGGCCGAGCAGGCCCAGGCGCTGGCCGAGCAGCGTGATGCGCTGGACCGCAACAATGACGAACTGAGCAATGCGCAGATCGAATTGCAGGCCCGTGCCGACCAATTGCAGCGCTCCAGCCGTTACAAGTCAGAGTTCCTGGCCAATATGTCCCATGAGCTGCGTACGCCGCTCAACAGTTCGCTGATTCTCGCCAAGCTGCTGGCGGAGAATCCGACTCGCAACCTTAGTGACGAACAGGTCAAATTTGCCGAGTCGATCTATTCGGCGGGCAACGATTTGCTCAACCTGATCAACGATATCCTCGATATCGCCAAGGTCGAGGCCGGCAAACTTGAAGTGCGGCCGGAAAACTGCAGCCTGGAGCGACTGCTCGAAGGGCTTGAACGAATGTTCCAGCCACTGGCCCGCCAGAAGCAGTTGCAATTGAGTGTCGAGCTGCAACCCGGTACGCCTGCGCTGCTGCACACCGATGCGTTGCGCCTGGAGCAGATTCTCAAGAACTTGCTGTCCAACGCAGTCAAGTTCACCGAGCGAGGCAGCGTCAGCCTGATCGCTTCGGCGCGGCCTGAGGGCGGCGTGGCGTTCGCTGTCTGTGATTCCGGAATCGGGATCGCCGCTGATCAGCAACTCAGTGTCTTCGAGGCGTTCCATCAGGCTGATGGCACCACCAATCGTAAATATGGCGGCACCGGGCTGGGGCTGTCGATTTCCCGCGACCTGGCCGCCCTGTTGGGTGGTTCGATCAGCGTCTCGAGTACGTTGGGCAAAGGCAGCGTGTTCACCCTGTTGATGCCCCAGGTCTGGGTCGCCTCCGGCGAGGGCAGCGAGCACGTCATTAGCCCGGTGGTCAGCACGCCAGTGGCGAGTTTAAGCGCCGCCGCCTTGCCGGTCAGCACCCCGCAACCGGCGCTGGCAACGCCAAAACCGAGCGAGCCAGCGCTGCAAACATTCGCGGATGATCGTGAGCTGGCGCCCTTTGTGGGGCGTTGCATTCTGGTGATCGAGGACGACGTGAGGTTCGCGCAGATCCTCTTTGATCTGGCGCACGAACTGGGTTACCGCTGCCTGGTCGCCCATGCGGCCGATGAGGGGTTTGATCTGGCGGTGCAATACTCGCCCGATGCGATCCTGCTCGACATGCGCCTGCCGGATCACTCCGGCCTGACCGTGTTGCAGCGCCTCAAGGAACAGCCCGGCACCCGGCATATTCCGGTTCATGTGATTTCTGTCGAGGACCGTCAGGAAGCGGCGCTGCATATGGGCGCCATTGGCTATGCGGTCAAACCCACCACTCGTGAAGAACTCAAGGATGTGTTTGCCAAGCTTGAAGCCAAGCTGACCCAGAAGCTCAAGCGTGTGCTGCTGGTCGAGGACGATGCGTTGCAGCGCGACAGCATTGCCCGGCTGATCGGTGACGACGACGTGGAGATCACCGCGGTGGGCTTTGCCCAGGAGGCGCTGGACCTGCTGCGCGAGCACGTCTACGACTGCATGATCATCGACCTGAAGCTGCCGGACATGCTCGGCAACGAACTGCTCAAGCGCATGGCCGGCGAAGGCATTCGTTCGTTCCCGCCGGTGATTGTCTACACCGGGCGCAATATGACCCGTGATGAAGAAGCCGAGCTGATGAAGTATTCGCGCTCAATCATCATCAAGGGCGCACGCTCGCCGGAGCGGCTGCTCGATGAAGTGACGTTGTTTCTGCACAAGGTCGAGTCGCAGTTGTCCAACGAACGGCAGAAGATGCTGCTGACCGCCCGCAGCCGCGACAAGGTGTTCGAGGCGCGACGCATCCTGGTGGTCGATGACGACGTGCGCAATATCTTCGCCCTGACCAGCGCCCTGGAGCACAAAGGCGCGGTGGTGGAAGTGGCGCGCAATGGCCTGGAAGCCATCGACCGCCTTAACGAGGTCCCGGATATCGACCTGGTGCTGATGGATGTGATGATGCCCGAGATGGACGGCTTCGAAGCCACTGCGCAGATTCGCAAGGATCCGCGCTGGCGCAAACTGCCGGTCATTGCAGTCACCGCCAAGGCAATGAAGGACGATCAGGAGCGTTGCTTGCAGGCCGGGGCCAATGATTATCTGGCCAAACCTATCGATCTGGACCGGCTGTTTTCGCTGATCAGGGTATGGCTGCCGAAAATGGAACGTATTTGAGTGCGTGCGGCCAAAGCAGCACGCTGATTTACCTGCTCAGGTTTGTACATGTCCTATGACAAAAACGTCGATATCGAGCTGCGCTTGTTGATTGAGGCGATTTACCTCAAATACAGCTACGATTTTCGCGAGTATTCCGGTGCTTCGATCAAACGCAGGGTGCAACATGCCCTGCGTCAGTTCGAGTGCGGCACCATCTCGGCCTTGCAAGAGCGTGTGCTGCACGACCCGGCCGCGTTCATGCAACTGCTGCAATGGCTGACCATCCCGGTCAGTGAGATGTTTCGTGACCCGTCACACTTTCTGGCGATCCGTCAGGAAGTGGTGCCGCTGCTGCGCACTTACCCATCGCTGAAAATCTGGATTGCCGGTTGCAGCACGGGTGAGGAGGTGTACTCCATGGCCATTTTGCTGCGTGAAGAAGGCCTGTTGGAGCGCACCATTATTTACGCCACCGATATCAATCCCTATTCGCTGGACAAGGCCAAGCAAGGCATCTTCTCGCTGGACAGCGTACGCGGCTGGGCGCAGAGCTACCGGCTGGCCGGCGGTCAGGGCGAGCTGTCGGACTACTACACCTCGGCCTACGATTACGCGATCTTCGACAAGAGCCTGCGCGAGAACGTCACCTTCGCTGACCATAGCCTGGCGACCGACAGCGTATTTTCCGAAACGCACCTGATCTCTTGTCGCAATGTGCTGATTTATTTCAACAAGAAGCTCCAGGATCGGGCTTTCGGGCTGTTCCATGAATCGCTGTGTCATCGCGGTTTCCTGTCGCTGGGCAGTAAGGAAACACTGGACTTCTCGGCCTACAGCGACGTGTTCGAGACGCTGATCAAGCCGGAACGGATCTACCGCAAGTCATGAAAACCCACTTCGATGAGCACGCTGCTGGCGGGCTGCCGGTTGTGCAGGCGGTGGTGATTGGTGCGTCAGCGGGTGGGGTCGAGGCCTTGCTCACACTGACCCAAGGCATCGCGGCCGGCTTTCGCCTGCCGATTCTGGTGGTGCTGCATTTGCCGGAACAACGCAATAGTCAGCTGGCTCAGGTATTCCAGAGCCGGTTGCCGATTGCGGTCCGTGAGGCGCGGGACAAGGAAGCTATCCTTGCCGGCACTCTGTATTTCGCGCCGGCGGGCTATCACCTGTCGGTGGAGGATGATCTGAGTCTATCGTTGAGTCAGGAAGACAAAGTGTTTCACTCGCGCCCCAGTATCGACATCCTGTTCGAGTCGGCAGCCGACGCCTATGGCCCAGGGCTTGCCGGTGTGTTGCTGACCGGTGCCAATGATGATGGTGCCCGTGGCCTGGCGCGGATCAAGACGTTTGGCGGCCTGACCGTGATCCAGAACCCGCAGACCGCTGTAGCGCGGGCCATGCCTGAAGCCGGGCTGCGTTTGCAGACCCCCGATTACCTGTTGCCCTTGTCCGAGATCAGGGCCTTGCTGACCCAATTGGAACGAATTGCATGCTGAGTCAGATCCAGGCAAAACTGCTGATCGTCGACGACCTGCCGGAGAACTTGCTGGCCCTCGAAGCGTTGATCCGCCGTGAAGACCGCATCGTTTATAAGGCGCTGTCGGCCGATGCCGCGTTGTCGCTGCTGTTGCAGCATGAGTTTGCGCTGGCGATTCTGGATGTACAGATGCCCGGCATGAACGGTTTCGAGCTGGCCGAGATGATGCGCGGCACAGAAAAGACCAAGAGTATTCCCATCGTGTTCGTCACCGCTGCCGGTCGCGAGATGAACTATGCGTTCAAGGGCTATGAAAGTGGTGCGGTGGACTTCCTGCACAAACCGCTGGACATCCATGCGGTCAAGAGCAAGGTTAATGTGTTCGTCGAGCTGTACCGCCAGCGCAAGGCCATGAAGCAACAAGTCGAGGCGCTCGAACAGGCCCGCCAGGAACAGCAGGTGCTGCTGGAGCAACTGCAGAGCGCCCAGGCCGAGCTGCAGCGCGCCGTGAGCATGCGCGACGATTTCATGTCGATTGTCTCTCACGAAGTGCGTACGCCGCTCAACGGGCTGATTCTGGAAACCCAGCTGCGCAAACTGCATCTGGCCAAGAACAACGAAGCGGCGTTCAGCATGGACAAGCTGCGCGGCATGGTCGAACGTGATGAGCGGCAGATTCAGAGCCTGATCCGGCTGATCGAAGACATGCTCGATGTCTCGCGGATCCGCACCGGCAAATTGTCGATCCGCACCAGCGCGTTTGATCTCGGTGAACTGGTCGGTAACTTGCTGGAAAGTTTTGCCGCGCAAGTGGCGGCAGCCGGCTGCAGCCTGCAGTTGACCACCTGTGAGGCGGTCATCGGCGTGTGGGACGAGTTTCGTATTGAACAAGTGCTGGCCAACCTGCTGACCAATGCGTTGCGTTATGGCGCCGGCAAGCCGATTGTCGTCAGGGTCTACGTCGACAGCCGCCGCAACCAGGCGCGGGTCGATGTGACGGACCAGGGCATTGGTATTTCCGCCGAGAATCAGGCGCGGATCTTCCAGCAATTCGAACGCGTCAACGCCGGCCATGCAGTCGCCGGGCTGGGGCTTGGACTATTTATCTCCGAACAGATCGTCATGGCCCACGGCGGTGAGCTACTGGTGGAGAGCGAAGAGGGCAAGGGCTCGACGTTCAGCCTCTGCCTGCCGTTGCAGCCGGTCGTTTAACAGGCGGTTATATGCCTTGGTGGTGCGCAGGGTCATAGCCCTGCCGCAGGCGTAACAGGCTGGGGGCCGGTTTTTGCACGACAATCGCAAATTGTCAGGCAATCTGCGCAACCTCCGCCGTGCACCGTGGTCGTATTGGCAGCTATTTGAAGATTGAAGGCCGTTCCATGAGCGTTGATGCGCAAGACGTTGTACTGATCGTCGAAGACGAACCCCTGATCATGATGCTGCTGGCCGATTATCTGTCCGGCGAGGGCTATCGTGTGTTACAGGCCGAGAATGGCGAGCAGGCGTTCGAGATTCTCGCTACCCGGCCACACCTTGACCTGATGATCACTGACTACCGCCTGCCGGGCGGTATTTCCGGGGTGATGATTGCTGAGCCAGCGGTCAAGCTGCGCCCGGATCTGAAGGTCATTTTCATTAGTGGCTACCCGGCGGAAATCGCCGAGTCCGGCAGCCCGATTGCTACCCGGGCGCCGATTCTGGCCAAGCCGTTCACGATGGAAACCCTGCATACGCAGATCGAGAAGCTGCTGGCCTGAGCCGGCCAGCAGAGACCGGCGACGGTCTCGGGCTGGCGTGGGGTCAGGCCTCGATCATCTCGCGCACTTTGGCGGTCAGGTGGTCGAAGGCGAAGGGCTTACTGATCATCTGCATATCACTGCCAAGAAACTCGCCTCTGACTGCCGCATGTTCGGCATAACCGGTAATAAACAGCACCTTCAGGCCAGGGCGTAGCTGGCGGGCAACTTCCGCCAGTTGGCGGCCGTTCATGCCTGGCAAGCCGACATCACTGATCAACAGATCAATACGCGTCTCTGACTCCAGCAGCGGCAGTGCTGAAGGTGCGTCTGCGGCCTCGACGAAGGCATAGCCCAATTCGCTGAGTACCTCGCTGACCAGCCGCCGTACGGCCGGGTCGTCCTCGACAATCAGCACGGTTTCGCCGGCCCTGGCATAGCTGGCGGCGCTTTGGAATGTCAGTTGATCGTCCTCTTGCTGGCCTCTGTAGCGCGGCAGGAACAGTTTCACCGTGGTGCCACGGCCAACTTCGCTGTCGATGGCAACATGGCCGCGTGATTGCTTGCAGAAGCCATAGATCATCGACAAGCCCAGGCCGGTGCCTTGGCCGATGGGCTTGGTGGTGAAAAACGGGTCGAAGGCGCGGTTGACGATGTGCTCGGGCATGCCACTGCCGCTGTCACTGACGCTGAGTAATACATAGTCACCGGGCAACAGGTTTTCATGGGCATCGGTGAAGCGCCGCTCCAGGCGTTGGTTGCGCGTTTCAATGCGCAACCGGCCGCCGTTCGGCATGGCATCGCGGGCATTGAGCACCAGATTGAGCAGTGCACTTTCCAGCTGATTCGGGTCGGCCTCGGCGGTCCATAACCGGGGTTCAAACTGCATATCGAGCTGAATGCTTTCGCTGACGCTGCGCTGGATCAATTCATCCATGGCCTTGATCAGATGATTCATCTCAACCGGTTTGGCGTCCAGCGACTGGCGCCTTGAGAATGCCAGTAAGCGGTGCGTGAGGGCGGCGGCGCGATTGGCCGACGTCACCCCCAGATCGATCAGGCCGCCGAGATCATCGGTGCGCCCGCGAGCAATACGCCGACGCAGCAGTTCCAGGCTGCCGATGATGCCGGTGAGCATGTTATTGAAATCATGGGCGATGCCGCCGGTAAGCTGGCCGACCGCTTCCATTTTCTGCGACTGGCGCAAGGCTTCTTCATTCTGGCGAAGCTGGACGGTGCGTTCTTCGATCTGTTGTTCAAGGGTCTCGTTAAGGCGCCGCAGTTGTACTTCGGCCTGCTTGCGTTCGCTGATATCGGAGGTGACGCCGACCAGCGCGGTGATCTGGCCGTTCTCGCCGCGGATCGCCCGGGCCCGCACATCCACCCAATTCAGCGAGCCGTCTGGCCACAGGTTGCGATACTCGATAATGAAATCGGCGCCGGTATCGAGACTGCGCTGCAAGGCTGATTGCATGCGTGGCTGGTCTTCGGCATAGACCGCATCGAGCCAGTCGTCATAGCTGAACAGGGTATGCTCGTGACGACCGTAATGCGCCAGGGTGATCGCCGAGCAACTGAGTTGCAGAAATTCGGTCTCCAGTTGCCAGGACCCCAGACGGCCTGCGGTCAAAGCGTTCTGCAAGCGCTTTTCGCTTTCCAGCAGATCATCCATACGCCCCCTGGCCTCGTATTGGCGGCGGCGCCCGCGTACGGCGGTGGTCACCAGGCTGACCAGGGTCATGGGGTGAAAGGGCCGTTCGAGGAAGCTGACGTTGCCCAGTTGCGTACCCAGCCGGGTCGAGGGGTTTTGCTCCGGGCCGCCATGGCGGGTCAGCAAGACCACCGGCAGGTCCGACCAGGGCGGTTGTCTGGCCAGCAGCTCAAGCAACGGGTTGAGGTCGGCGCCGCGCAGCGCCTCGTCGGCAATGATCGCCAGCCCCGCACCAAGGCTCAGTTCAGTGGCCAGTTCATTAAGGTCCTGCACGGCTTTGGCGCGTAAACCCGCCTCGCTGAGGATGTTGATCGCTATCTGGCTGTCGCGCCCGTTAGGGGCCAGGATGATCGCACGTTCGGAAAAGGCCGGGATCACGTCTGGTCATCCTGCAACAGCGGATGGTTGTCGCCAAAGTAGCTGGGTACCCCGCGTAATACGCCTTGAAACGCATGCAGGGGAGTGCCGATGCGCAGGCCGGCCTGGCCGATCTTGTATTCACGGATCGTTGACTCATGGGTGCCGGTACGTTTTTTGATAATGGAAATCGCCCGGCGTACTTCGCCCATGGCTTCGAAGTAACGCAGCAGGATGACCGTATCGGCCAGATAGGTGATATCAACGGGGGTGCGCATATCGCCGACCAGGCCATGCTGGGCAATGGTCATGAACGTCGAAGCGCCCTGGCGATTGAGGTAGAGCAACAGCTCGTGCATGTGCAGCACCAGCGCGTTCTCTTCCGGCATCGCGGCCTGATAGCCATTGAGGCTGTCGATGATGACCGTCTTGATCTGCTGCTGGTCAACGCAGCGGCGTACCCGATGGGAGAATTCACCGGGCGACAGCTCTGCAGCATCCACCTGTTCGACCCAAAGCCGGTTCTGATCCTGAAACGCCTGCAGGTCGATGCCCATGGCGCGCATGCGTTCGTACAACAAACCCAGCTCTTCATCGAAAACGAACAGGCCGACGCGCTCGCCACGGGCCATGGCCTGCACGGCGAATACCAGCGCGGTCAGCGACTTGCCGGTGCCGGCCGGCCCCAGAATCAGGGTGCTGGATCCGCTGTCGATGCCGCCACCGAGCAAGTCGTCAAGTTCCTGAATGCCGCTGGTGTACTGCTGGCGCTGATAATTGCTGCGGTGTTCGGCCGCCACCAGGCGTGGAAACACCTGGATGCCGCCCTGGGCAATGGTGAAGTCATGAAAGCCGCCACGGTATTTCTGGCCGCGGTATTTGATCACTTTGAGTCGGCGCCGCTCGGCACCGTAGGCCGGGGTCAGTTCCTGCAGGCGAATCACGCCATGGGCAACACTGTGCACGGTCTTGTCCAGTGCATCAGTGGTCAGGTCGTCAAGCAGCAGCACCGTGGTATCGAAACGGGCAAAATAATGCTTCATGGCCAGTACCTGGCGCCGGTAGCGCAGCGAGCTCTGGGCCAGCAGGCGGATTTCAGAGAGGCTGTCGATCACCACCCGCGACGGCTTTATCCGCTCGACGGCTGCAAATACCTGAGCCACGGTTTCACCCAGCTCCAGGTCCGAGGAATACAACAGGCTTTGATGTTGCTCGGCACTGAGCAGGCTTTCTGGCGGGGTCAGCTCGAAGACTGCGATCGATCCGTCCAGCTCCCAGCCATGGGAGCGGGCGCTGTCGCGCAGCTCACCCTCGGTTTCAGAGAGCGTGATGTACAGTGAGGTCTCGCCAGCCTGCGCACCGGCCAGCAGAAACTGCAACGCCACGGTGGTCTTGCCGGTGCCGGGTTCGCCTTCGAGCAGAAACACATGCCCGCGGGAAAGTCCGCCGCTGAGGATGTTGTCCAGACCATCAATGCCGGTTGCTGCCTTGGATGTACTCAATGAATGCCCTCTCGATACTCGGCGCGATCAGCCACTACCTGGCCAGTTTAGCTGCGTAGTCTCTGGACACCGGGCGCGGGTACGGGTTCCGGGCAGTCGCCAGGTTGTTTTGGGTGAGGCGCTTGAAGCGGTCCGGCAAATGGCACAAGCGTCGCCTTACGACGGTCATGGCTGCCTTGTTATAGTCCGGCGACGTTGCCTAGCCCGCCAGAGGTTCATTCATGTCTGACTATCAAGCTTTCAATGTCCAGCTCGTTGATAAGGTCGCTCATCTGCAGATCAATCGGCCAGACAAGCTCAATGCGATGAATGCGGCGTTCTGGCGCGAGATCGTCGAGATCTTCCACTGGGTCGATGAACACGATGAAATCCGCGCCGTGGTGATCAGTGGCGCCGGCAAGCACTTTTCTTCCGGTATCGATCTGGCGCTGTTGGGCGCAGTGGCGGGCGAGCTGGGCGCTGACGCCGGGCGTAACGCGCGGCTGCTGCGGCGCAAGATCGAGCAGTTGCAGGCGTCTTTCACGGCTGTGGCCGAATGCCGCAAACCGGTACTGGCGGCTATTCAGGGCTATTGCCTGGGCGGTGCCATCGACCTGATCGCTGCCTGTGACATGCGTTATGCCGCCCAGGACGCGCAATTTGCCATCCGCGAGATCGACATGGGCATGGCCGCCGACGTCGGCACCTTGCAGCGTTTGCCGCGCATCATCGGCGATGGCCTGTTGCGCGAGCTGGCTTACACCGGGCGCACCGTCGATGCTACCGAGGCCGAGCGTATTGGCCTGGTGAACCGGGTTTTTACCGACCCAGCGCAATTGCTTGAAGAAGTCATGGCCCTGGCCCGGCAGATTGCGCAAAAATCGCCGCTGGCCATTGAGGGCACCAAGCGCATGATCGATTACATGCGCGATCACCGGATCAATGATGGCCTGGAACACGTTGCCATCTGGAACGCGTCCATGCTGCAATCGCCCGATCTCAAGCTGGCCATGCTGGCACAGATGAACAAGCAAAAGCCGGTGTTCGACGATTGAACCCGGCCTGGAAAGGAGTGTGTTGATGACCCGCCGTTGGACCACCGCCGTGCTCGACCCGCAATTGCCTGACGGACGTGCCGTGGTATGCAGCCCGCAGGGCTTTTTACTGAGTGAAGAGGGCGTGCTGTTTTCCAGGCAATGGCTGGCCGGCCTGCAATTGCCGCTGCTCAGTGAGCATGGCATCGGCCATTTCGATGGTGAGCCGGTGTATGTCTGGGTGCTGCAGCGCGCCGTAGAGCTCGAAGGGCTGGCCTGGCAAGGTCTGCGCCAGTTCATGCTGGAGGGCGATCTTGCGGTCTACCAGAAGCTGGGTTACGCCGCGCAGATCGCCACCTGGGCTCGCGAGCACCGCTTCTGCGGCGCCTGTGGCAAGCCCACCGTGCAGGTGCCGGGCGAGCGCGCGATGTACTGCGCCGATGATGAGCTGCGCTTCTATCCGCGTATTGCGCCGAGCATGATCGTGCTGATCACCCGCGGCGATGAAGTGCTGCTGGCGCGCTCGCCGCGTTTCGTCAGCGGCGTGTACAGCACCCTGGCCGGGTTTGCCGAGCCGGGCGAGTCTGCAGAAGACTGCGTGCGCCGTGAGGTGATGGAGGAGGTGCAGCTCAAGGTGCGTGACATTCAGTACGTGGGCAGCCAGTGCTGGCCGTTTCCGCACTCGATGATGCTTGGCTTTCATGCCGAGTACGAGAGCGGCGAGATTGTCCCGCAGCCCGACGAGATCGAAGATGCCCGCTGGTTCAGCATCTTTGATCTGCCGCCGCTACCGGCCAGCCGCTCGATTGCCCGCCACCTGATCGAGCTGTACCTGGCGCGCCGCTCAGGCGCCGCCGAACCAGTGCTGCCAGGCTAGCCGCACGGTCAGCGCCAGGACCATGATGATGAACACCGGGCGGATAAATTTGGCACCGCCCTTGATTGCCGTGCCGGCGCCGAAGTAAGCGCCGGCCATGACCGCCAGGCCCATCAGCACACCAAGAATCACATCCACCTGACCCGAGACGGCAAACACTGTCAGGGCCATGGCGTTGCTGACGAAGTTCATGCTGCGCGCCACGCCACTGGCCTTGACCAGGTCGATGGGGTATGCCATCAGCGTACTGACCGTCCAGAACGCACCGGTGCCGGGGCCGGCCACGCCATCGTAAAAGCCCAGGCCCAGCCCTTGCGGGATCTGGCGCAGTTGTTTGATCGGCGCGTTGCTGTCGGTCGGCGCCTTGGGCGTACCGCCGAACAGCAGGTACAGGCCACAGCCGAAGACGATCAGCGGCAGCATCTGGTTGATCCACTCGGCAGGCAGGTAATGGGCGATGACCGCACCCAGCAGTGCGCCGATGGCGGTGCTGATCAACGCCAGCTTCCATTGCGAGGGATCGAACAGCTTGCGCCGGAAATAGGTGAAGCTGGCGGTGGCCGAGCCGAAGGTGGCACACAGCTTATTGGTGCCAAGCACCATATGCGGCGGCAGGCCGGCGGTCATTAACGCAGGCGTGGTAAGCAATCCGCCGCCGCCGGCAATGGCATCGATGAAACCGGCCACAAAAGCCACGACGGCGAGCACGGCAAGCGTGAGGGGGTCAACACTGAGTTCAAAAGGCATGGCAAGGACTTGTCGGCAGAAGGGCGCAATGGCTGCCCTGAAGGGCCAACATTCTACCTCTCATCACCGGCCGCTGTCAGATTGACGTCAGTTATTGCACCCCGATCAGGACAGAAACCCACCATCGACATTCAGTATCGCGCCAGTGGTATAGCTTGACCCGGCGCTGGCCAGATACAGCACCGCACCGGCCATTTCATCAGGCGCGGCCACACGCTTGAGCGGGATATGACCCAGCGCCTGGTCGAGAATCGCCGGGTTGCTGACCAATGCCGAGGCGAAGCGGGTGTCAGTCAGGCCTGGTAGCAGGGCATTGCAGCGGATGCCAAACGCCGCACACTCTTTGGCGAACACCTTGGTCATATTGATCACCGCCGCCTTGGTGATCGAATAGATACCCTGGAACTCACCGGGCGAAACACCATTGATTGAGGCCACGTTGATAATGCTGCCGCCGCCGTGCTCGCGCATCAGCTTGCCGGCCTGCACCGACATGAAGAAATAGCCGCGAATGTTGACGTCGACGGTTTTCTGAAAGGCAGCAGGGTCAGTGTCCAGTACATGGCAGAACTGCGGGTTGGTGGCGGCGTTGTTGACCAGGATGTCCAGCCGCCCGAAGCGTTCGCGAATCATGGCGAACAGTTGCTCGATCTGCTCCGGTTCGCCAATGTGGCAGGCCAGCGCAGTAGCCATGCCGCCGTCGGCGATGATGCTCGCGGCTACCTGCTGACAGCCTTCCAGGCGCCGGCTGCTGACAATGACATGAGCGCCCTGGCTGGCCAGCAGCCGGGCGATCGCCTCACCGATACCCCGGCTGGCCCCGGAGACCAGAGCAATCTTGCCGTCGAGATCGAACAGGGTGGTTCTGGCCATGGTTACTCCCGGATTTCAGCGATTGTGTGGATGCGCGTAATAGTGCGTAGGAGCGACTTTAGTCGCGAACCACCATTTGCGCATCCTTCGCGGCTGAAGCCGCTCCTACGGGCGAACTGCTCTTCATGCCCGTTAAGCAGGCATAAAAAAACCGAAGCACGCAGGCTTCGGTTTTTTGTTTTCCCGGCCAAATTACTGCGGGAACAGCTCGCTGAGCTTCATCGACAGCATCATGTCGCCTTCAATGCGCAGCTTGCCGCCCATGAACGCCTGCATGCCGTCGGTCTCGCCGCTGACGATGCCTTTGAGGGTTTCGCTGTCCATGATCAGGGTGACGTTGGCGTCAGGGTTTTCGCCTTCCTGCAATTGGCAGGTGCTGTCCTTGATGATCAGGGCAAAGTGTTTGTCTTCGTCGGTGACGTTGAAACCGAAGATCAGATCCAGGCCTTTGGCGGCGTCAGGATTGAACTTGGCGTGCATTTTCTGGACTGCATCGGCTACTGAGGTCATGTGTCGATCCTTATTGGAAGTGGGCTGCGCTCGTGCGAGCGGCTGCCATCGGTATCGTCCCGCAATGTGCAGGTGCAGGCGAGGTTAGGGGCATGGCACGGGCCTGTCAACCTGAAATCATACAGCTGTTTGAATTAGCTGTTTCAATGTTTGCACACCTTTGTCGGCTGGTGGTTGATCGGCCTGCTCGGTATGCTTGTTCATCGCGTGCCCGCTATAGAGAGCGCGCCAGCAATCAAGGAGTCGCCGTGGATTTTTTTGCCGATTACGCCAGCTTTCTGGCCAAGACCGTCACGTTGGTGGTTGCCATTGTGGTGGTACTGGTTGCCATCGCTTCGCTGCGCAGTAAAGGGCGTGGCAAGACGGCCGGGCAGTTGCAGGTCACCCGGCTCAATGATTTTTACAAGGGGCTGCGTGAGCGTCTGGAGCATTCGCTGCTCGACAAGGCCCGGCTCAAGGCATTGCGCAAAGAGCAGAGCAAAGCGCTGAAGAAGGAAAAGAAGCAGCCCGAGGCCAAGTCGCGGGTCTATGTGCTGGACTTCAATGGCGATATCAAGGCCTCGGCCACCGAGAGCCTGCGTCATGAAATCACCGCACTGCTGAGCCTGGCCACTGACAAGGATGAAGTTGTCCTGCGTCTGGAAAGCGGCGGCGGTCTGGTGCACAGCTACGGTCTGGCATCTTCGCAACTGGCTCGGGTGCGTCAGGCCGGCATCCCACTGACTATCTGCATCGATAAGGTCGCGGCCAGCGGCGGCTATATGATGGCCTGCATCGGCACCCGGATCATCAGCGCGCCCTTCGCTATCCTCGGCTCCATCGGTGTGGTGGCGCAACTGCCCAACGTCAACCGCCTGCTGAAAAAACACGACATCGACTTCGAGGTGCTGACCGCTGGTGAATACAAGCGCACCCTGACCGTGTTTGGCGAAAACACCGAAAAGGGCCGGGAGAAGTTCCAGCAGGACCTGGAAACCACCCACGAACTGTTCAAGGGCTTTGTCGCCAGCTACCGCCCGCAACTGGACATCGATGAAGTGGCCACCGGCGAGGTCTGGCTGGGGATGGCGGCGCTGGACAAACAACTGGTCGACGAACTCAAGACCAGCGACGAGTACCTGGCCGACAAGGCCAAGGATGCCGAGGTCTTCCACCTGCATTACGCCCAGCGCAAGAGCCTGCAAGAGCGGGTCGGCATGGCGGCGGCGGTTTCGCTGGATGGCATTGCGCTGCGCTGGTGGGAGCGGTTGAGCCAGCAGCGGTTTTGGTCCTGACTTATAGGTGGATGGTGTTGGTGTTGGTGTTGGTGTACATCCTCCACATTGATGTTGGTCTTTAGTCAGCTTTCCACTTTTACAGCGGGTCACTTTTGGTTTCTTTGAGCACAGATGGCACAGACGACGCCAATCGCGACTTGGGCGCTGGCCGAGTGGAGGTGTCGATTTGGTGGGAAAACCGGCAGGGAAGCCGGTTTTAGGCGCGCTGGGCAGGGATGCCCATCGTGCCGACCGCCAAATCGGCACCGGAGCGAGGGAACCCGAAGGGCCAAGCCAGGAGCAGGCGGTTTTGCCTACTTTTTCCAAGAAAAAAGTAGGTCGCCCAGCAGGGCGAAACCTGCCGCCCAGACGCCGCGAAAAGGGATTTTCCATCGCTCGAAATGGCAAGAGTGCTTCGCCAGCAGAGCTGCCTCCCACAACAGCAAAACATCCAACAAAAAAGCCCGGCCTCTTCAACAGGGGCCGGGCTTTTGCAGTACAGCAACAGCGATCAGCGACGACGGAACAGCGGCAGCGGCTCGTCGGTGGCGGCCTGATAAGTCACCGAGAAGTCCTTCAGACTCTCCAGCGCCTCATAGGGGTCTTTGTCCGGGCGAATGGCAAAGGCATCGAAGCCGCAGCGTCGCAGGTAGAACAACTGGTCACGCAGCACATCGCCGATGGCGCGCAGTTCACCCTTGAAACCATAGCGATCGCGCAACAGTCGGGCATTGGAATAGCTGCGCCCGTCGGTAAAGGCCGGGAAGTTCAGGGCGATGACCTGGAAGTGCTGCACGTCATCACCGATTTCCTCGGCTTCTTCATCGCTGTCCAGCCACACGCCCAGGCCGCCGTCGCGGGCTTTGAGGGCATGGCCGTGCTCACGCCACAGCACCAGCGGTACGATCAGATCGTCGCAGTTCGACAGGCTGTCAAAGGTCGTGTCCTTGGGCAGCAGGTGCCAGGTTTCATCGACGACTTCGTTGTTCTTAATGATTCGCTGCATAGACGCGCTCCTTGAAAGGGTCGATGCCAATACGGTTGTAAGTGTCGATAAAGCGCTCGTCTTCGGTACGTTTTTCGATGTACACGTTGATCAGCTTCTCGATCACGTCAGGCATGACTTCCTGGGCGAAAGACGGGCCAAGGATCTTGCCCAGGCTGGCGTCACGGCTGGCGCTGCCGCCGAGCGACACCTGGTAGAACTCTTCGCCTTTTTTGTCCACGCCCAGGATGCCGATATGACCCACGTGGTGGTGACCACAGGCGTTCATGCAGCCGGAGATGTTCAGGTCCAGTTCGCCGATGTCGAACAGGTAGTCCAGATTGTCGAAACGGCTCTGGATCGATTCGGCGATCGGGATCGACTTGGCGTTGGCCAACGAGCAGAAATCACCGCCCGGGCAGCAGATCATGTCGGTGAGCAAGCCGATGTTCGGCGTTGCGAAGCCGTTTTCGCGCAGCACGTTCCACAGCTCGAACAGGCGCGATTGTTCAACGTCAGCGAGAATGATGTTCTGCTCGTGGGAGGTGCGCAGGAAACCGAAGCTGTACTGGTCGGCCAGGTCGGCGATGGTGTCGAGCTGCTTGTCGGTGACATCACCTGGCGCTACGCCGGTAGGCTTGAGCGACAGTGTAACAGCCACATAGCCGGGTTTCTTGTGCGCGAGGGTGTTGCGCACGCGCCAGCGGGCAAAGCCCGGATGCTCGGCTTCCAGTGCGGCCAGTTCCGCATCCTGGTTGCTCAGCGTTTTATAGGCCGGGTCGACGAAATGTTTGGCAACGCGCTGCAGTTCGGCTTCGGTCAGGGTGGTCGAACCACCACGCAAGTGGGCCATTTCGGCCTCGACCTTCTCGGCGAACACTTCAGGCGTCAGCGCCTTGACCAGGATCTTGATCCGCGCCTTGTACTTGTTGTCGCGACGGCCATAGCGGTTGTAGACCCGCAGGATGGCGTCCAGGTAACTCAACAGGTCCTGCCACGGCAGGAATTCGTTGATGAACGCGCCGATCACCGGGGTACGGCCCAGGCCGCCACCCACCAGTACCCGGAAGCCCAGCTCACCGGCTTCGTTGCGCACCGGCTCCAGGCCGATGTCGTGCATCTCGATCACGGCGCGGTCGCTGGCTGCGCCATTGATGGCAATTTTGAATTTGCGCGGCAGGTAGGCGAACTCAGGGTGGAAGGTGGTCCACTGGCGCACGATCTCACACCAGGGGCGCGGGTCGATGACTTCATCGGCCGCCACACCGGCGAACTGGTCGGTGGTCACGTTGCGCAGGCAGTTACCGCTGGTCTGGATGGCGTGCATCTGCACGGTGGCCAGCTCTTCGAGAATATCCGGGATGTCTTCCAGTGCCGGCCAGTTGTACTGGACGTTCTGGCGGGTGCTGATGTGGGCGTAGCCCTTGTCGTAGTCACGGGCGATCTTGGCCAGCATGCGCGCCTGGCGCGAGTTCAGCTGACCATAAGGAACCGCCACGCGCAGCATCGGCGCGAAACGCTGGACATACAGGCCGTTCTGCAGCCGCAGTGGCCGAAACTCTTCTTCGCTCAGCTCACCGGCCAGGTAGCGGCGGGTCTGGTCACGGAACTGCTTGACGCGGTCCTCGACGATTCGCTGATCGTACTCATCGTATACGTACATATAGGTCCTGCTCTCAGGCTTCAATAATGCTGCGCGGTGGCCGGTCACGTCCCATTCGGGTGGGGCTGCTCCGGGTCCGGCACCATCTGGACAATTCTGCTTCTGCGCGCACGGTCGCGCACTCCATGCGGAGCGGTGGCGAAGATACCAGCTTGCTGATATCGGTAAAAGTGATGTTTATATATATGCAAATCGCTAAAAGCGATATGCATCACGCCATCGGTCATGCCCGCACTTGAAGTATGGTTAAAGGACGTCTTAACTGCACCTATCTCTTATTTTTCCATCTGCATTCCTCCACAAGACCGATAAAAGGCGATGCGATGAGCAACCCACACAAAGCTGGAAAATCCGACAGTTCAGTCGATGCCTGGGCGATCTTCTTTCTTATATTGCTGGTAGCGGGGGCGGGAGTCTTCTGGGTCAGTGGTCAGTAGCGCGCCGGCTCTGCTACCGCCGCTCTCAGCTTTTGCCGCGCCCCGCCGATAACCAGGGTTCAACCCCCCGTGGAGCGGACGGCCACCCTTGGTAAAGGATTTATCGGCGGTCAAGGTTTCAACAGCGAGAGCGGGCTGGCTGGCCCGCTCACTGGCGATGCTGTGCGCGCTGGGCTGTGGCTCTGGCTGGGCGGCGTCAGTGGTATTTCTAAGCCCCGGCCCTGCGTCAGATGGCTATTGGAACAGCTACGCGCGAGTCATGCAGGCCGCTGCGGATGCAACCGGTATGGCATTGCGCGTGGAGTTCTCCGACCGCGACACACGCACCCAGGTCGATCTGGCGCGGCAGACCCTCAAAGGCGATCAGCGCCCCGATTATCTGGTGTTTTCCAACGAATTGAACGTGGCCCCGGAAATCCTGCGTCTGGCCGAAGGCAGCGGGGTGAAGTTGTTGCTGGTCAACAACACCCTGAGCCTCGATCAGCGGCGGATTCTCGGTGATTTGTCGCAGCGTTACCCGGACCTGCTCGGCAGCCTGCTCGGTAACGACGAGCAAGGCGGGTATCTGACCGCCAAGCGCCTGATCAAGCAACTTGGCCCGCTGGCGCCAGGGCAGAGTGTCGACATGCTGGCCTTCTCCGGCACCAACGCCACCCCGGTGTCGCTGTTGCGGGAAAAAGGCATGCGTCGGGCAGTGGCTGAACACCCTGAAGTGAACCTGCGTCAGGTGGTGCTGGGTGTCTGGCGCCGCGAGCGGGCGCTGGAGCAGGCGCGCATGCTGTTCAAGCGCTATCCGGACACCCGGCTGGTGTGGGCCGCCAACGAGCAAATGGCCTATGGCGCCATGGACGCTTTGGCAGAAATCGGCGGCGTCGCCGGTCGAGACGTGTTGTTCAGTGCGATCAACGGCACTCCCGAATCGTTGCAGGCGTTGCTCGATGGTCGCCTGTCGGCAGTGGCCAGCGGGCATTTCACTCTGGGGGGTTGGGCGCTGGTGTTGCTCAGTGACTATGACCGCCAGCGGGTGGGCGGGCCAATGCCACTGGGTGAGCGTGAGATCGATGTCCTGCAACTGGTGGAGCCAGGCGAAACCGTGCGTCTGCTGGAGGCGGCCAGACGCGACAGTTACCGGGTCGACCCGCAGGCGTTTACCAGGCCCGCCACGCCCGGCGATTCGCCATTCGCCTTGCGGCATATGCTGCCTGCCAGTCAGGCCCCGACGAAATAAAGCACCAGCCGCGCAATCAACAACAACCCCAAGACAAACACCAGCGTGAAGCCTGCACCCAGCACGATAAAGTGCCAGGGCTTGTCGTGGGCGAAGTCGCGCTCGCGGTTGCGGTTGCTTTGCACGCCGAAGGCCGCGGCCAGAACGCTTTGCAGCATCTGCCAGAAGCCGGGCGGGTCGGGTTTTTCAGGTGGCGGAGTCTGGAGGTGCATAGAGAGGTACATGGGATTGCCCTGCGCAGGCATGTGTCAGGCAGGGTAGTCGCGCAGAGGAGGTATTGCTGGGGCAGGCGACGTACAACCGCTGCCGGATGCCCGACGGTAACAAACCGTACCACTTCGATACCTGCGATGCGGGCAGGAATGGAACGAAATCAAAGTGCCACTAGTCTTAAGGGTTGCAGAAACCACAGGATCGGCCGATACGATCCCATGAGGGCAGAGTTCAGTCCTGCTCGATCCAGGCTGGAAAGGATCATCCGCTCGGTTATTTATCTGGCTGTATTTTCAGAGCGTCGCCTGATGAAAAAAACACTGCTGGGCGTGCGAGCGTTGATGTCCGTACCCAAGGACAACCCTGGTCTGGTCAAGGCGCAGTACATCGCGCTGTCTCGCCAGTTGCCCATGATGTATTTCATCCTGCTGATCAACACCCTGATGCTGGCCGGCACTCACTTTGCGGTCGCGCCGCGCTGGTTGGTGGTGTATTGCCCGTTGATCATGACCTTGTTCGGCGTGGTTCGTGCGGCGCAATGGATATGTACGCGCAAGCGCACCTGCAGCCCGGCGCAGATGCTGACGGCGCTCAAGCGCACCAATATGCTCGCGCCGTTTGTCGCCGTGGCGTTTACCGCCTGGTCGCTGGCGCTGTTTCCCTATGGCGACAGCTATACCCAGGCGCATGTCGCCTTTTATATGGCGATCACCGTCATCGGCTGCATTTTTTGCATGATGCACCTGCTGCCAGCCGCGCTGGCCACCACAGCAGTGGTCAACACAGCGTTCGTGGTGTTCTTCGCGTCCACCAATATCATTACCTTCGTTGCCACTGCGATTGACGTCCTGCTGGTGTCGATCGCCATGCTGGTCATTCTCAAGGCGCAGTACGCCGACTTCACCCGGCTGGTGAACATGCAGGCGCATACGGCAAAACTCAGCGAGGAAAACCTTCACTTGGCCAATCAGGACAGCCTGACCGGGCTGGCCAACCGGCGGCAGTTCTTTTCCCGCCTCGATACGCTGCTGTCCCGCGCTCGCGAGCAGGAGATTCGCCTGGCCGTGGGGCTGATCGACCTGGATGGCTTCAAGCCGGTCAATGATCTATATGGCCATAGCATCGGTGACAAGCTGCTCTATCAGGTTGGCCAGCGCCTGACCGGGCTGCTTGATGAAGAGGTGCACCTGGCCCGGCTGGGCGGTGACGAGTTCGGTCTGATCTTCACTCAGGCCATGAGCGACGATCAGTTACTTGGGGTTGGCGAGAACATTTGCGCCAGCATGCGCGAGCCGTTTCTGCTGGTCGACATTCCGATTCAGATCAGTGCTTCACTGGGCATTGCGACGTTCCCGGATCACGCAACCTGCGCCACGCAAGTGTATGAGTACGCCGACTACGCCCTGTATCAGAGTAAGCGCCACCGCCCCGGCACGGTCTGCCTGTTCAGCGCAGCCCATCGCCAGCAGCTCAATCGCGAAGGGCTGACCGAACAGGCCCTGCGCAGGGCCGATCTGGAGGGTGAGTTTTACGTGGTGTTTCAGCCCATCGTGGACATTCGCCGTCAGCAAACCGTCGCGTTCGAGGCCCTGGCACGCTGGGAAAGCCCGGAGTTGGGTAACGTGCCGCCCGGTGATTTCATCCCGATTGCCGAGCGCGTCGGCATGGTCAATCGCCTCACGCTGCCGTTGCTCAGCAAGGCGCTGGAGGCGGCCGCGAGCTGGCCTGCGGGCATGCGCCTGTCATTTAACCTGTCCGCCCACGACTGTGGTTCCGAGGACGCCGCCCAGCAGATCGTCGAGCTGATCAGCAACAGCGGCTTCGACCCGGCCTGTCTCGATCTGGAAATCACCGAAACCGCGGTCATCCAGGACCTGGCGCAGACCCAGCGAGCGATCAGCCGGTTTCGTGAACTGGGCTGCGGTATTTCTCTCGACGACTTCGGCACTGGTTATTCCAGCCTGAGCCAGATCCACGCGCTGTCGCTGACCAAACTGAAGGTGGACCGCACCTTCGTCACCAACATCCACCTCGACCCGGCCAGCTTCAAGATCGTCAAGTCGCTGATTGCCCTGTGCCAGGACATGCAGCTCGAATGCATCGTCGAAGGCGTGGAAACCGCCGCAGAACTTGATGCCCTGAAAAACCTTGGCTGCGCCTGGGCCCAAGGCTACCTGTTCTCCAGACCCATGCGCGCCAGCGACATCGGCGCCTGGCTTGACGGCGAGCAACTGGCCAGGGTCCAGGCGGTTTGATCCGCCGCCCCGGCGCCACGCTGTCGTGCAACAAACCCGCAACCCCCGTAGGACCGGCTTTAGCCGGGAAGCCTTCGCGGCTAAAGCGGATCGCCGCCCGGCCGCTCCTACGGGTTATTCGTCATAGCCAAGGTTCGGTGCCAGCCAGCGCTCGGTGACTTCCAGCGATTGCTGCTTGCGGGCGGTGTAGCTTTCGACCTGATCCTTGTCGACCTTGCCCACGGCAAAATATTGCGCATCCGGATGGGCGAAGTACCAGCCGCTGACCGCCGCGGCCGGGAACATGGCGTAGTGTTCGGTGAGGAACACCCCGCTTTTGCCAGCCGTGTGGATCGGCGTGCCGGCCGGCAACGGGTCGAGCAGGTTGAACAGGCTGCTCTTCTCGGTGTGGTCCGGGCAGGCCGGGTAGCCGGGGGCAGGGCGGATACCGCGGTACTGCTCGCGGATCAGCGCTTCGTTATCGAGTTGCTCGTCGGCGGCATAGCCCCAGTACTCTTTACGCACCCGCTCGTGCAGCCACTCGGCGCAGGCCTCGGCCAGTCGGTCGGCCAGGGCCTTGACCATGATCGCGTTGTAGTCGTCGCCATTGTCCTGATAGGCCTTGGCCACTTCTTCGGCACCGATGCCGGCGGTGGTGATGAACCCGCCCATGTAATCGGTCACGCCGCTGCTTTTCGGTGCCACGTAGTCAGCCAGCGAGAGGTTCGGTTTGTCATCGGGCTTGATGGTTTGCTGGCGCAGGTGATGCAGGGTCGCCAGAGTCCGGCCATCGTCAGCGTAGACTTCCAGGTCGTCATCGTTGATCTGGTTGGCCGGCCAGAAGCCGAACACCGCGCGCGCGCTGATCAGCTGTTCGTCGATCAGTTTACGCAGCAGTTGCTGCGCATCGTCGAACAGAACGGTGGCCGCTTCGCCGACCACTTCGTCGGTGAGGATGCGCGGGTACTTGCCGGCCAGGTCCCAGGAAATGAAGAACGGCGTCCAGTCGATGTACTCGGCCAGCACATTGAGGTCGATGTTTTCCAGCACCCGGGTGCCGGTGAACGTCGGCACTGCCGGGGTGTAGCCGGCCCAGTCAAACTTCGGCTTCTTGGCCACGGCGGCGGCGTAGGGCAGGCGCTCGGTGCGGCTGCTGCGCGCTGCGGTGCGCTCACGCACCTGGACATATTCTTCGCGGGTTTTCTCGACAAAGCCCGGCTTCAGCTCTTTGGACAGCAACTGGGTGGCCACGCCGACGGCGCGTGAGGCGTCGGTGACGTAGATCACCGCGTCGTTACTGTAACGCGGCTCGATCTTCACCGCGGTGTGCGCCTTGGAGGTGGTGGCGCCGCCGATCAGCAGCGGCAGGTGGAAGTCCTGGCGTTGCATTTCACGGGCGACGTGGACCATCTCGTCCAGCGACGGGGTGATCAGCCCGGACAGGCCGATGATGTCGCACTTCTGCTCTTTGGCGACCTGCAGGATCTTCTCGGCCGGCACCATCACCCCAAGGTCGACGATGTCGTAGCCGTTACAGCCCAGCACCACGCCGACAATATTCTTGCCGATGTCATGCACGTCACCCTTGACCGTGGCCATCAGGATTTTGCCCTTGGCTTCGGGCTTGTCGCCTTTCTCGGCTTCGATAAAGGGGATCAGGTGGGCCACGGCCTGTTTCATTACCCGGGCGGATTTCACCACTTGGGGCAGGAACATCTTGCCTGAGCCGAACAGGTCACCGACGGTGTTCATGCCGGCCATCAACGGGCCTTCGATCACCTCGATCGGCCGATTGAACGACAGCCGCGACTCTTCGGTGTCTTCCACGATAAACGCGGTGATGCCTTTGACCAAGGCGTGCTCCAGGCGCTGGTTGACCGGCCAGCCGCGCCACTCTTCGGTTTCAGCTTCTTTGGTGCTGCCGTCGCCACGGTAGTCATCGGCGATGGCCAGTAGCGCGTCGGTGCCTTCCGGGGTGCGGTTGAGCACCACGTCTTCGACCTTCTCACGCAACGCCGCCGGGATCTCGTCATAGATCTCCAACTGGCCGGCATTGACGATGCCCATGGTCAGGCCGTTCTGGATGGCGTGATACAAAAACACCGAGTGGATGGCTTCGCGCACCGGGTTATTGCCGCGGAACGAGAACGACACGTTGGAGACCCCGCCACTCGACAGGGCGAATGGCAGATGGTCGCGGATGTAGGCGCAGGCTTCGATGAAGTCAACGGCGTAGTTGTTGTGTTCTTCGATGCCGGTGGCCACGGCAAAGATGTTCGGGTCGAAAATGATGTCTTCCGGCGGGAAGCCCACTTCATTGACCAGAATGTCGTAGCTGCGCTGGCAGATCTCGCGCTTGCGTGCGGCGGTATCGGCCTGGCCGACTTCGTCGAAGGCCATCACCACCACGGCAGCGCCGTAGCGCTTGCACAGCCGGGCGTGATGCTTGAATGCCTCGACGCCTTCTTTCATCGAAATCGAGTTGACGATGCCCTTGCCCTGGATGCATTTGAGGCCGGCCTCGATGACTTCCCATTTCGAGGAGTCGATCATGATCGGCACTCGCGAGATATCCGGCTCACCTGCGATCAGGTTGAGGAACCGGACCATGGCCGCCTGGGAGTCGAGCATCCCTTCGTCCATGTTGATGTCGATCACCTGGGCACCGGCTTCGACCTGTTGCAGGGCCACTTCCAGCGCTTCGGTGTAGTTCTCTTCACGGATCAGCCGGGCGAACTTGGCCGAGCCGGTGATGTTGGTCCGCTCACCGACGTTGACGAACAACGACTGGCGATCGATGGTGAACGGCTCAAGGCCCGAAAGGCGGCAGGCTTTGGGAATCTCGGGGATCACGCGCGGCGCATGCTTGGCCACGGCCTCGGCGATCGCCTTGATGTGCGCAGGCGTACTGCCACAGCAACCGCCGATGATGTTCAAAAAGCCGCTGGCGGCGAACTCTTCGACCACTTCGGCCATCTGTGCCGGGGTTTCGTCGTATTCACCGAACGCGTTTGGCAAGCCGGCGTTAGGGTGCGCCGAGACGTGGGTGTCGGCTTTGTTCGACAGCTCTTCGAGGTACGGACGCAGGTCCTTGGCGCCCAGCGCGCAGTTCAGGCCGACACTGATCGGGTTGGCATGGCGCACCGAGTTCCAGAATGCTTCAGTGGTCTGGCCTGACAGGGTGCGGCCCGAGGCGTCGGTGATGGTGCCGGAAATCATGATCGGCAGTTCAACGCCGTCTTCTTCGAACACCTGCTGCACGGCGAAGATCGCCGCCTTGGCGTTGAGGGTGTCGAAGATGGTCTCGATCAGAATCAGGTCGGCGCCGCCTTCGATCAGGCCACGGGTGGCCTCGGTGTAGTTATCGACCAGTTCGTCGAAGGTGACGTTGCGATAGCCGGGGTCGTTGACGTCCGGTGAAATCGAGCAGGTGCGGCTGGTCGGGCCGAGGACGCCGGCGACGAAGCGCGGGCGGTCCGGGGTTTCGAGGGTTTTCGCATCGGCCACCTGGCGGGCGATACGTGCGCCTTCTACGTTGATCTCGTAGACCAGCGCTTCCATGCCGTAGTCGGCCTGGGACACTTTGGTGGCGTTGAAGGTGTTGGTTTCAAGGATGTCGGCACCGGCATCCAGATAAGCCTTCTCGATGGCACCAATCACGTCCGGGCGGGTCAGAAGCAGCAGGTCGTTGTTACCTTTGACGTCGCTGGGCCAGTCGGCAAAGCGCGCGCCGCGATAATCCTGCTCTTCGAGCCGGTAGCTCTGGATCATGGTGCCCATGCCGCCATCGAGGATCAGGATCCTCTGTTGCAGAGCATTCAGGAGAGCTTGATGGCGGGCGCTGCGATCAGACATTGAGGGCTACCTAGCAAAGGCCACAGATGAAAAGGCCGTATAAAGAAAGGCCGAAATAATACCAAAGCACGACCGTTTTAGCGTTGCTCGGGCATTTACATGAAAATTGCTCATCTTGGCGACCTTGAACCGTTATAGACTGATGGCCATTGGCCTTGGGGAATCAACCGGATATGCCGTACCGTCTGCTGGCAGGACTTGCCTTGTTGCTGTCATGCTGCACGCTCCAGGCGCGTGATTTGCCTGCACCTGCTGCCTCACCTGTTTCCTACACCCGTGATATCCAGCCGATCCTCACCGACAAGTGTGTGGCCTGCCACGCCTGCAACGATGCGCCGTGCCAGCTTAATCTGGGCAGCGGCGAGGGCGTGTTGCGCGGGGCCAATAAAGTGCCGGTGTATCAGGGCGAGCGCTCTCGGGCGGTTGACCCGACCCGGCTGTTTTACGATGCCAATGGCACGGCGGCCTGGCAGCGCAAGGGCTTTTATTCGGTGCTTGAGGCACACGGCGGGCAAGCGGCGTTGATGACCCGGATGCTGGAGTTGGGTCAACAAAAGCCGTTGCCGCCCAACAGCAAGATTCCGGATGACATCGTGTTGGGCCTGAACCGCGAAAACCTTTGCCCGTCGCCGGAGGAGTTCAACGGCTACGCTGGCGCGCACCCGACCCAGGGCATGCCCCTGGCGGTGACCGGCCTGACCGCCACTGAGCACCAGACCCTGCAACGCTGGCTGGCGGCCGGCGCGCCGATAGACCAGCAGCCGCTGCAGGCCAATGCCGTGGAAGCGGCGCAGATCAAAGAGTGGGAAGCGCTGCTCAACCGCCCCGGTGCCAGCCAGGCGCTGGTCGGCCGCTGGCTGTATGAGCATCTGTTTCTGGCGCACATTTACTTCGACAATGGCGACCCCGGACATTTCTTTCAGTGGGTGCGCTCGCGCACCCCAAGCGGCAAACCGGTGGACATCATCGCTACCCGGCGGCCCAACGACGATCCTGGTCGCACCGAGTTCTACTACCGTCTGGTGCCGGTGCAGGGTGTGATCGTCCACAAGACCCACATCACCTACGCGCTGAGTGCGCAGAAGCTCAAGCGTGTGCAGGAGCTGTTCTATAACAACGACTGGCACGCCAGCGCTGTGCCGGGTTACGGCCCAGGGCATCGGGCCAATCCGTTCCTGACCTTCGAGGCAATTCCGGCCAGGGCGCGCTATCAGTTCATGCTCGATAACGCCCAATACTTTGTGAACAGCTTCATTCGCGGGCCAGTATGCCGGGGGCAGATCGCCACCGATGTGATCCGCGACCACTTCTGGGTGCTGTTCCAGGAGCCGGCCAGCGACCTGTACGTCGACGATGCCCGTTATCAGGGGCAAGCTACACCGCTGCTGGCCATGCCGGGGCAGAACGATGACGTCGGCAGTGTTCTGAGTCTGTGGCTGTCCTACAAGGATCGGCGTAACGACTATGAAAACCTGCGGCGCGATCACTACGCCGATGCGCCGCCGGCCGATTGGTCGACGCTGTGGAAGGGCAACGACAATGCCTTGTTGACGGTGTTTCGCCACTTCGACAGTGCCACGGTAAGCAAGGGCCTGATTGGCGATGTGCCGAAATCCACCTGGCTGTTCGACTATCCGCTGCTGGAGCGCACCTATTACCAGTTGGTGGTCAACTTCGATGTGTACGGCAATATCGCCCATCAGGCCCAGACCCGGCTGTATTTCGATCTGATCCGCAACGGCGCGGAAATCAACTTCCTGCGCCTGATGCCGGCCAACCGGCGTGAAGCGTTGCTCAGCGACCTGTATCAGGATTCGGGCAAGATCAAGATGTGGCTCGATTACCAGCGCATCGATGACGACACGCCGAGCCGTCTGCAACTCGATGAAAAGCACACGGTGCGCGACTTTGCCCGGCAATTGATCCAGCGCATGGGGCCGCTGAATGCGGCTGCGGACCCGATCAACCGTTGCCCGGCTTCCGGTGCCTGTGTGCGTGCCGGGCTGGCACCGCAACTGGCCCATGCCGAGCAGGTGCTGAGCCGGCTGGCGGCAAAACCTGCGGGGCAACTGAAGGTCATCGAGTGGATGCCCGAGGCCACCATGCTGCGGGTGGCCGACAGCAGCGGCCAGCGCGAGGTGTACAGCGTACTGCGTAACCGCGCCCACAGTAATGTGGCGTTCCTGCTGGGGGAATCGTATCGCTATCAACCCAGGCTCGACACCCTGACGATCTACCCCGGGGTACTGAGCAGCTACCCGAACTTCATGTTCAACGTGCCGGCCGGCGAGGTTGAGGCCTTTGTCGAGGCGATGCGCCAGGTCAGCGATCAGTCAGGCTTCGAGAGGCTGGTCGAGCGTTGGGGTGTCAGGCGTACCCACCCGCAGTTCTGGAGCCTGTTCCATGACCTGAGCCGCTACATTCAGGAGCATGACCCGCGAGAGTTCGGGGTGCTGGATATGAATCGTTACGAGAACCTCTGAGGTCCGGTTCTGATCGCTGGTTTTCAGCTGCAGGCCTTGCCAGACATGGCCTGCAGCCATTATCGATTGACCGGCGGTACGGGTTTTTCAAGACCTTTTGTGATTTGCGGCTGTCAGTAAACCTGCGTGTCCCGCCAACCCGGTGCGGACGATTCAGTGAGAGCACAGCGCACACACGAGGTTCAGGAATGCTGATTTCGGTTCAGGCCCTGCGGGCAGTCGCGGCATGGGTAGTGGTATGTCATCACTTCATGCAGATCTTTTTTGATTTCAAGGCCAGCGGGCCGATCGGCGAGTTTTTCGTCGCCAAGGGCGCGGTAGGCGTCGATATCTTTTTTGTCATCAGCGGCTTGGTCATCTACCTGTCGACCCACGAGCGGGACATGCCTGCCTCGCGCTTCATTGCCTTGCGCCTGTTACGTATCGTGCCGGCCTATTGGTTGTACACCCTGGCCATGGGCCTGTTATTGCTGTTCGCTGCGCCGTGGCTGCCGCATCAGGTGATCGGCTGGCAGAACTTTCTGCTGTCGCTGTTTTTCATTCCTTCGGAAAACCCCGGCGGCTACGGCCTGTATCCGACCCTCAATGTCGGCTGGACGCTGAATTACGAGATGCTGTTCTACCTGTTGTTCTCGATGGTGTTCCTGTTCGAGCGTCGCCATCGGCCACTGATCATTGCCAGTGCGTTGTTCGTGGTGACCGAGGTGCTGGCGCGCAGCGGTCTGATCAGCCGCTTCTACGGCAACGACATCGTTTATGAATTTCTGCTGGGTATCGGTATTGGCATGGCCTATCAGCGTGGCTGGATTCGCCAGGCGGTGTGGCTGCCGCTGGCCGGTGTGGCGCTGGGGCTGTTGCTGATCCAGAACCTCGACAATAGCCAGCGCCTGCTGCACTGGGGGCTGCCGAGTGCCTTGATCGTACTGTGTTGCGTATCGCTCGAACCGCTGTTTCGCGGCAGCAAGCTGCTCAAGAGCCTGGGCGACTGTTCCTATTCGGTCTACTTGCTGCACGTGTTGGTGCTGTATGGCGGGCTGCTGTTGGCCCAGCGTTACAGCCTCAACCCGTACGTGGTGTTTGCCTGCTGCGTGCCGGTGATTGCGGTGGGGGCCTGGCTGAGCTACGAGTGGGTCGAGAAGGGCCTGTATCAGCGCATGCGCGCCAGGCTGGATGCACGGCGCAGCGGGCGCCAGGCGCAGGCCGTTTGATGAATCGGTGCTTTCCTGACAACAGCACTAGGTTTTGTGCGCCGCCCTCGATTGGCGTAAACTCCCGGCAAGTCTGCGAGGAATGTTCATGACCGCCATAACCATAACTGATGCTGCCCACGACTACCTGGCTGATCTGCTGGAAAAGCAGAATACCCCCGGTATAGGCATCCGTGTTTTCATCACCCAGCCCGGCACTCAATATGCCGAGACCTGCATCGCCTACTGCAAGCCCGGCGAAGAGAAGCCAGAAGACAAGGCTCTGGGCCTCAAGCGCTTCACCGCCTGGATTGACGGCTTCAGCGAAGCCTTTCTGGACGATGCGGTGGTCGATTACGCCACCGACCGCATGGGCGGCCAGCTGACCATCAAGGCGCCCAACGCCAAGGTGCCGATGGTCAATGCCGACAGCCCGATCAACGAGCGCATCAACTACTACCTGCAAACCGAGATCAACCCGGGGCTCGCCAGCCACGGCGGCCAGGTCAGCCTGATCGACGTGGTGGAAGAGGGCGAGCAGAACATTGCCGTGCTGCAATTCGGCGGTGGCTGCCAGGGCTGTGGCCAGGCGGACGTAACCCTCAAGGAAGGTATCGAGCGCACCTTGCTCGAGCGCATTCCCGAGCTGCACGGCGTGCGCGACGTGACCGACCACACCCAGAAAGAAAACGCCTACTACTGATTGTTGTCTGGTGTTTCCCATGCTCGTAGGAGCGGCTTCAGCCGCGAAGCATTAAGCATGTTTTCGCTGCTAAAGCAGCTCCTACGTCAGCCTCAATACAGTTCGCTTAAGCACTGAATGCCCCCGGCTGGTCCCACCGGTCCAAATAAACAGTATTGACGTTACTTCCGTGCCCTCAAGGCCGGTACAGATGCGCATGCCCGGCCCGATACAGCGCCGATTCGGCAAAGTTGTCTGCCGCCAGCACCCGCCCCACAACGATCAATGCGGTGCGCCGAAAGCCTTTGGCCTGCACCTTTGCCTCGATATCGGCCAGCGTGCCGCGCACCCAGTCCTGGTCCGGCCAGCTGGCACGGTGCACCACTGCAATCGGGCAGTCGACGCCATAATGCGGTAATAGCTCTTCAACAATCCGCCCGATATTCTTGATCCCCAGGTGGATCGCCATGGTCGTGCCGTGGCGTGCCAGGTCGGCCAACGCTTCGCCGGCCGGCATCGGTGAGGTGTCGGCGTAGCGGGTCAGGATCACGCTTTGGGCAATGTCCGGCAGCGTCAGCTCGGTTTCCAGCAACGCCGCGCAGGCGGCGGTGGCGGTGACGCCGGGGATGATTTCGAATGGAATCTGCAGTTCGCGCAGGCAACGAATCTGCTCGCCGATCGCGCCATACAGGCTCGGGTCGCCGGAGTGCACGCGGGCCACATCCTGGCCCTGTGCATGAGCAGATTTCATCAAGGCAATGATCTGTTCGAGGTGTAATTCGGCGCTGTTGACCACTTGGCTGGCGCCATGCCCCTCCAGGACCGCCACCGGCACCAGTGAGCCGGCATAAATAATGACCGGGCAGCTACGAATCAGACGCTGGCCTTTGACGGTAATCAGCTCCGGATCGCCGGGGCCGGCGCCGATGAAATAGACAGTCAATCGTTACTCCAGAACAAGACGGCGAGTGCTTTGTGGGAGCGAGCTCTGCTCGCGAAAGGGCCCTCACAGGCTATAGAAATTCAAGGGTGCTGGTCAAAGGCGCTAATCGCCAAGGCAAATGTCGCCTGGCGAGTCTTGCGGTACTCGATCAACAGCCGCGCAGGGGCATTGCCCAGCTGGCTGGCAAGGGCCAGCGCCGCGCTTTCAGCCACCCCATAACAGCCGGTATGGGTCAAGGTCAGTGCAGAACGATGAGTCAGTTGCGGCTCGAACACCTGCAATTGCGCAGCGCTGAAAAATACCAGAGGCAACTGCAACTGCCCGGCCAATTGCAATAAGCCTGGGGTCTGGCGGCGTTTGTCGATTGAAGCCAGGCCGCTGACGGCGTCCAGGGTCAGGCCGTGTTGCGCCAGGCTGGCTTCAATCAACGCCAGCAGCGCCTCGGCCGGGCAGTCCTGATGACAGCCCAGCCCGATCGCCATGCAGCTGTCAGGACTGGCGGGCATGGCCGCGGCGGAACAGCCAGGCACTGACGGTGCCCAGGGCAACCCAGAACACTACGTTGGTCACCAGCGAGGCAATGATGAACTGCGATTCCAGCGCCTCGGGTGCCAGGCTCGAATGCTCGACCGGCTGCGGCGCACCGAACAGATGCGGGGCGATCAGCCAGGCAGCGCCCAGCAGTTTCAGCCATAGGCTTTGGCCAAACACCATCAGTGCCAGACCCGCGGCCGTGGCGGCAGCGGTGGAGATCCACCAGGTCTGGCGCTGGCCCAGTTCGGCCGCCGCGGTCCCCGGCAATTCAGGCGGCAGGCCGAGGGTCGGGGCCAGGACGAACACGGCAAAGCCGGCCAGTCCCCAGAACGCGCCCTGCGCCGTGCTGTTCGGCGCGCGCAGGGTATACAGGCCTGCCAGCATCAGGGCAAACCCGACCGCCACCACCAGATTACCGCCGGTGGTCGACAGCAGCCGCTGCCAGCCGTCTTCAGGCTCCCAGGCTTCGGCGTCGTGTTCGTGGCTATGGGCCGCCACTGGTTCGCCCGCATGGCTGTGCTCTTGGGCGGCTGGGGCTTGCTCGAAGGTTTCTGCCTCAAGAATCAGCGGCGTGACCCACAGGCTTTGCACCAGGGTCAGCAGCAGGGCGGCGAGCAGGCCGCTGAAACCTGCGGTGTGCAGGATGCGCTTGAACATGACGGGCTCTCGATCAATGGCACGGGAAGGCGGCGCTGTGGCGCGTATCGTGGGCGGCGTTGTGCACCGCATCGATATGCGAGAAACCGGCGAAATACACCAGGCTGCAACCGATGACGACAGCGCCGATGGCGGCTGTCAGGCGCTGGCTGAGAGTGGCGGGGGTGGTGACCGACTGGCTGCTGCTGATGCTCGACATGACACTGGCCTCTTGTTGTGAAACGGGCAGGCATGCGCACCAACCCCACCATGAAAATGGCAGGCATCGACGGCGCCCGCCCACCGCGGGGTTGTCCAATAAAGTGATTGCGGGCCGGTCTCCGGGCTTGCGAGGGACACACAGGGTGTCTGACAAAGATCGCCTTCCCGCGCGTATGCACAGTGGATAGACCTTTCGCTCGCTTACCGTTGCGGGGGCAGCACCGGACTTTGTCTGGTCAATGGACCTGAGCAGCACCGGTTTCCCGTTTCACCCCGTGAGGGGCACCCGTAACAAGGTGTGTAGCAGAGCATGGGCGTTCAGTAACGTCAATCTCGGCGTTGACCTGTCGGTGCCCACTGCGTAGCCTTGCGGCCTTGAGGTTCCTTACGCGAGTGAGGCTAAGACGGGAATGCGGTCCCAGATCTGGAAAGTCCGCAGCTGCCCCCGCAACTGTAAGCGGTCATGTTCGCTGCCGTGCCACTGCTCAACGAGCGGGAAGGCGCAGTGAATGCCTTGAAGTTCAAGGCTCCCCGCAAGCCAGGAGACCTGCCTCTAAGCATTCTCACTACAACCGGGCGGGGTGATCCGGTGGCGATCTCCAGCGAGCCATGCGCCGCTGTCGTCCTGCTTGCCCGCCGTATTGCCAAAGGGCATCCGATGAAAACACTGGCCAAGCTCCCCGTCACCATCGTTACCGGCTTTCTCGGCTCGGGTAAAACCACCTTGCTGCGGCATATGCTCGACAACGCCGAAGGGCGCCGTATCGCGGTGATCGTCAACGAATTTGGCGAGTTGGGCATCGACGGTGAAATCCTCAAGCAGTGCACCATCGGTTGTACCGAAGAAGAAGCCAGCGGTCGGGTTTACGAACTGGCCAATGGCTGCCTGTGCTGCACCGTGCAGGAAGAGTTCTTCCCGGTGATGCGCGAACTGGTCGAGCGGCGTGGCGATCTGGACCATATCCTGATCGAAACCAGCGGCCTGGCGCTGCCCAAGCCGTTGGTACAAGCTTTCCAGTGGCCGGAAATCCGCAACGCCTGCACCGTTGACGCGGTGATCACCGTGGTCGACAGCCCGGCGGTCAAGGCCGGCACTTTTGCCGCCTACCCCGATCAGGTCGATGCGCAGCGCAAGCTCGACCCTAACCTGGACCATGAGTCGCCGCTGCACGAGCTGTTTGCCGACCAACTGGCCAGCGCTGATCTGGTCATCCTCAACAAGGCCGACATGATCGACGCTGACGGTCTGGCCGCCGTGCGCGCCGAAGTGGCTGAAGAACTGCCGCCGGCGGTCAAGGTCATCGAAGCCAGCAACGGCCGCCTGCCGCTCAACGTTCTGCTGGGGGTTGGCGCCGAGTCTGAACTGCACATTGACGGGCGCAAGACTCACCATGATTCTCACCATGACGGTGAGGAGGATGACGATCACGATCACGACGCTTTCGATTCGATCTCCATCAAGCTGCCGCAAGCCGAAGAGGCTGTGTTGCTCAGTGCCCTTAATCAACTGGTGGTCGAATACGGCATCCTGCGCGTCAAGGGCTTCGCGGCCATCCCTGGCAAACCGATGCGCTTGCTGATTCAGGGCGTGGGTACGCGCTTTGACAAACACTTCGACCGCGCCTGGCGAGCCGATGAAGAGCGCGCCACGCAACTGGTGCTGATCGGTCAGGAACTGGACGCCGCTCAGCTTGAAGCGCGTCTGAACGCGGCACTGGCCGGCTGACCCATGCACCTGCTGCGAACCCAGCCCGGCGGCTTTGTACCCGACGACAGCATTGCCGATCTCGGCCAGACCCCCGCCGAGCTGGTGATTCTCTGCAGCGGCGACTCCAGCCTCGCGCTGCTGGCCGAAGCCGCCCGGCAACTGCCGGATGACTACCCAAGCCTGCGCCTGGCCAACCCGATGCAGGTCCAGAACCATGCGTCGGTCGATCTGTATGTCGAAGACGTGCTGCAGCATGCACGGTTGATCCTGATCTCGCTGCACGGCGGCATTGGCTACTGGCGCTACGGCGTCGAGCGGCTGATGGAGCTGGCCGGGCGCGGCGTGCAGGTGATCCTGGTGCCCGGTGATGATCGCCCGGACCCTGAGCTTGCCGATCTTTCCACGGTGCCGGCCGCCGAGCGTGACCGACTCTGGCAGTACCTGCGTCAAGGCGGGCTGGATAACGCGCTGAACCTGTTCCATTGCGTGGCCAGCCACTGGTTGCAGCGCCGTTACCCTTGGCAGGAACCGCAGGCCTTGCCGCGCACCGCGATTTATCATCCGCAGCACGGCACCACCGAGCTTGCCGGTTGGCAAGCCGACTGGGACAGCGACGCGCCGGTGGCGGCGCTGCTGTTCTACCGCTCGCACTTGCAGGCAGCCAATACCGGTTTTATCGACCTGTTTTGCGCCCGTTTACAGGCCCAGGGCCTGAATCCGCTGCCGATTGCCGTCGCCAGCCTGAAGGAGCCTGGCTGCCTGAGTGTGGTCGAAGACTGGCTCGATGAGAGCAATACAGCACTGATCCTCAACACCACCGGGTTTGCCCAGTCCAGCCCGGAAGCGCCGCATCTGCGCCCGTTTCGCCGCAATATCCCGGTGATCCAGGCCATTTGCGCACAAGACAACGAGCCGGCCTGGCAGGCCAGCGAGCTGGGCCTGGGGTCCCGTGACCTGGCCATGCACATCGCCTTGCCGGAACTGGACGGGCGCATCATCAGCCGACCGATCAGTTTCAAGGACCTGGCCTGGCGCAGTGAGCGCAGCCAGTCTGATGTGGTCTGCTACCGCGCCCAGCCAGAGCGCATGGACTTTGTCGCTGCCCTGGCGCACAACTGGGCGCAACTGGCCCGGCTGGCCAATGCCGACAAGCGTGTTGCACTGATTCTGGCCAACTACCCGACCCGCGATGGGCGTATCGGCAACGGTGTCGGTCTGGATACCCCGGCGGCGGCGCTGAATATTTTGCGCGCCATGCAGCAGCAGGGCTATCCGGTGCAGGACCTGCCCGCCAGCGGTACCGAACTGATCCAGCAGTTGCTCGGTGGCGTGACCAACGACCTGGAAACCCTGGACCTGCGCCCCTGCCAGCAAAGCATGGCGCTGGACGAGTACCTGCAGGCCTTTGCGCAACTGTCGAGCGCCAATCAGGCGGCCGTGACTGAGCGCTGGGGCGCGCCGCAGGCTGACCCGATGTTTCGCAGCGGGCGTATGATGATCGCCGGCATCCGCTTGGGCCTGACCTTCGTCGGTATTCAGCCGGCGCGGGGTTATCAGGTCGATCCGAGCGCCGTTTACCACGACCCCGACCTGACACCGCCGCATGGTTATCTGGCGTTCTACTTCTGGCTGCGCAAGGCCTATGGCATGCATGCGGTCATTCATGTCGGCAAACACGGCAACCTGGAATGGCTGCCGGGTAAAGGCGTAGGGCTGTCGGCCGAGTGTTGGCCTGATGCGATTCTTGGCCCTACGCCCAATATCTATCCGTTCATCGTCAATGACCCGGGCGAGGGCGCCCAGGCCAAGCGGCGTACCCAGGCGGTGATCATCGATCACCTGATGCCGCCATTGACCCGCGCCGAGACCTACGGGCCGTTGCGCGACCTTGAGCTGCTGGCTGACGAATACTACGAAGCGCAACTGCTCGACCCGCGCCGTGCCCGCGAGCTGCAAAAGCAGATTCTGCAACGGGTGCGTGACACCCGTCTGGATCAGGAATTGGGGCTGGAGGCGTCGAGCAACGCCGAAGAGGATGCCGCGCTGTGGTTGCCGCGGCTGGACACTTATCTGTGTGACTTGAAGGAGTCGCAGATCCGCGACGGCCTGCATGTGTTTGGCGAGTCGCCCAGTGGCCGCCTGCGGACTGACACTTTACTGGCTTTGCTGCGCATCCCGCGGGGTGACGGTCGCGGCGCACGCTCGAGCCTGTTGCGCGCCTTGGCCAAGGCCTTCGGCCTGGGCTTTGACCCGCTCGACTGTGCGTTGGCCGAACCGTGCGAGCATCCGCGCCCGGCCGCCTTGCTGACGCTCAGTGATGATCCATGGCGCACCTTGGGTGACAGTCGCGAGCGGCTCGAATTGTACGCCGCCGGCCTGATCGAGCGGGTCAGCGCCGGCCAGGCGCTGCTTGATGTGCCGCAGCACGAAGATCTGCAGTTGATTCTGGAGCACCTGCGCGAGCTGGTGGCGCCGCGCCTGGATGCGTGCGGGCCTGCCGAGATGCAAGGGCTGCTCGACGCCCTGGCCGGGCGTTTCGTGCCGGCCGGCCCCAGCGGTGCGCCGAGTCGCGGGCGGCTGGACGTGCTGCCGACCGGGCGCAATTTCTTCAGTGTCGACGTGCGCAATCTGCCGACCCCGACCGCCTGGCGCATCGGCTTTCAGTCCGCCAGCCTGTTGCTGGAGCGGCATCTGCAAGACCATGGCGACTACCTGCGCCAACTGGGCCTGTCGGTATGGGGCACGGCGACCATGCGCACCGGTGGCGACGACATCGCCCAGGCCATGGCCCTGATGGGCGTACGTCCGGTGTGGGCGACCGGCAGCCAGCGGGTCGATGACTTCGAAATCCTGCCGCTGAGCTTGCTTGATCGGCCGCGGGTGGATGTGACCCTGCGGGTATCGGGGTTCTTTCGCGATGCGTTCGCCAGCCTGATCAAGCTGTTCGATGCCGCCGTGCAGGCGGTGGCGGCGCTGGATGAGCCTGACGACATGAACCCGCTCGCTGCCCGGGTGCGCCAGGAGCGTCTTGAGCTGCAAGCCAGCGGCATGGATGCCGAGCAGGCTGCACGTCAGGCCGGCTGGCGGATTTTCGGCGCCAAGCCCGGCGCTTATGGGGCAGGCGTGCAGGGTGCTATTGACGGTCGCCTGTGGCAGAGCCGTGACGACCTGGCCGAGGTATACCTGAACTGGGGCGGTTACGCCTACGGCGCCAGTGATGACGGCACGCCGGCCCGCCAGGATTTTGCCCGACGCCTGTCGCAGGTCGAGGCGGTGCTGCAAAATCAGGACAATCGCGAGCATGACTTGCTCGATTCCAATGACTATTACCAGTTTCAGGGCGGCATGCTCGCCGCCGCCGACACCCTGCGCGGCGCCAAGACTGCCAGCTACCACGGCGATCATAGCCAGCCCGACTTGCCGAAGATCCGTACCCTCAAAGAGGAGCTGAACCGGGTGATCCGTTCTCGGGCGGCTAACCCGAAGTGGATCGACGGCGTGAAGCGCCACGGTTATAAAGGCGCCTTCGAGATGGCTGCGACCCTGGATTTCCTGTTCGGTTTCGATGCCACCACTGAACTGATCGACGACCACCAGTACGAGTTGCTGGCCGACGCTTATCTGCTGGACGGCGCAACCCGTGAGTTCATTCAGCAACACAACCCTGACGCGCTGCGCGACATGACCGAGCGCATGCTCGAAGCCCAGCAGCGCGGCCTGTGGCAGGCGCCGGGCGACTATCGTGAAGCGCTGGAAACCTTGCTGCTGGATATTGAAGAGAATTGAATCGTGCTTAATACCACCCCTACTGATCTGGCCGATGTCGCCCCACACTTCCCGCTGGCGGCGGTGGTTGGGGCCGATCAGCTAAAGCTGGCGTTGTGTCTGACCGCCATCGACCCGAAAATCGGCGGGGTCCTCATCGAAGGCCCACGGGGCATGGCCAAATCGACCCTGGCCCGTGGCCTGGCCGACCTGCTGGCAGGCGGTGCGTTTGTCACGCTGCCGCTGGGCGCCAGTGAAGAGCGTCTGGTCGGCACCCTCGACCTGGACGCGGCGCTGGGCCAGGGCAGGGCGCAGTTCTCTGCCGGTGTATTGGCCAAGGCCGATGGCGGGGTGCTGTATGTCGATGAGGTCAACCTGCTGGCCGATCACCTGGTGGATTTGCTGCTCGACGTCGCGGCCAGTGGCACTAACCTGGTGGAGCGTGACGGCATTTCCCATCGCCACGCAGCGCGCTTTATCCTGATCGGTACGATGAACCCGGAGGAGGGCGAGTTACGTCCGCAACTGCTCGACCGCTTTGGCCTTAACGTAGCCCTCAGTGGCCAGACGCCACCGACCGAGCGTGGGCAGATCATCCGCCGCCGTTTGCAGTTCGACAGCGACCCGCAGGCTTTCTGCGCTCAATGGCAAGGCGAGCAACAGGCGCTGCAACAACGCTGTGCAACGGCCCGTGAGCGGCTCAACCGCATTGAGCTGGACGAACAGAGCCTGAACCAGATTAACCAACGGTGTTTTGCCGCCGGGGTCGATGGCTTGCGGGCCGACCTGGTCTGGCTGCGCGCTGCCCGCGCTCACGCCGCCTGGCGCGGCGGCGAGGCGATTAGCGAGGAAGATATCGACGCAGTGGCCGAGTTCGCCTTGCGTCATCGTCGTCGTAATACCACCCCCATCGAAGATTCTGCTACCGAGTCCAGATCGCATTCCAACCCCGGTAATCAGCCAGAACAGCAGGATTCAGGCCAGGGCAGTTGGGGTGAATTACCGGCGCAGAATGTGCCCACCGCGCAGCGCCGGCAAGTGCCGAGCTGGCCAAAAAAGCCCTAGGCATTCGTCCCCGCCAGGCCAAGGGGGCGGATGCCAGCCCCAGGCGCGGCACACTGGCCGGTGGTCGACTTGGCGCCGCACGGGCAGGGCAGCATGGGCCAATTGCCTGGCTGCCGACGTTGCTGCGCGGCCGGCCCAAAGCCGCCCGCGACCTGATCCGCCAGCCGCGCAGCCAGCGCCCGCAAGAACTGCTGCTGGTGGTGGTCGACGCCTCCGCCTCGACCCGGCGCAATCAGGGGCTGAGCCTGGCCAAAGGCGTCCTGGCACAGACCTTCGACGATGCCTACCGCCGCCGGGCTCGCCTGGCATTGCTTACCGCCAGCGGCAGTCAGCCACGCTGGCAGCATCAAGGGCTCAAGGCTTCACGCGCTTTGCAACCCTGGCTCGACAGCCTGGGCGCGGGCGGCGGTACCCCGCTGGCTGAAGCGCTACACCAAGCGGCGCAGTGGCTGAGCCAACGGCGCAAGCGTCATCCTGCAGAGCAGCAACGGTTGTTGGTGCTGACCGATGGACGTCTCGCGCAGTTGCCAGCCTTGCCGGTGTTCGATTGCCCGGGGTTGCTGGTGGATATCGAAACCGGGCCGATCCGGCTGGGGCGGGCAAGGGCGCTGGCGGATGGATTGAGGGTCGAGTACCGGCACGTAGAGGATCTGCGATATGCCTGATACCGCGTCCTCGTATATCAGATAGTGCACATGTGGGAGCGTCCCTGGTCGCGAAGGGGGCATGACATTCACAGCAAATGTCCTGGTTTTACTGGCTTTTGCGTCGGAGTGCCGCCACACCAAGGTCCATTCCGGCGTTCAGGTCGGCCACAGCCACGCCGGCCCATCCAGCAAACCATGCTGCCCTTGCACTCGGGTCTGGCCCAGCTCCTTTTCCAGCACCAGGCTGACGCAATCCGGCGATTGCTCCAGCGCCTCTACCAGGCGGCTGGAGTGCGACACCACCCAGACCTGACTGCGCGTCGCCGCTTGAGCGATCAGCCGGGCCAATGCTGGAAGCAAGTCCGGATGCAGGCTGCTTTCCGGTTCGTTGAGCACCATTAGCGCGGGCGCTCGCGGGGTGAGCAGGGCGGCGACCAGCAGCAGATAACGCAGGGTGCCGTCGGAAAGCTCGCTGACCAGCAGCGGGCGCAGCATGCCCGGTTGTTGCAACGCGAGGATGAACAGACCATCGCGCACCTGGATCTGCATCGTGGAGCCGGGAAACGCATCGTTGATGGCGGCATCCAGCGCTTGCGGATCGCCAATCTCACGAATGGTCTGCAGCGCGGCGGCCAGATCGCGGCCACTGTGGTGCAACACCGGGGTGCGGGTGCCCACCTGTGGCTGGCGTGCCGGCGCCGCGTTGTCGGTGCGGAAATGATCGTAGAAACGCCAGTCGCGCAGCTGATTGCGCAGGGCTTCGATCTCCGGGCAGTCCAGGCTGCCACCGGTATCGAACAGGCTGTAAAACTCTGGCAGGCGGTTGCTCAAGCTGCGCCATTCGCGGTTGTCACGCATCCGCACGTTCGGGCCTTTGCGCTCCACCAGTACGGCGGCCGGGCGATACACGGGACCTGCCCAGATCACCTCGCGCTTGATCTGTGGGTCGCGGCTGAACAGTGACGGGCTGAGACGGCCCTCGCCGGAATTGGACTCCGGCAGACCCAGGCTTAGCGCGTAACTGAAGTCCTCACCGGCAAACCCCAGGCGCATGCGTTGTGGCGTACGGCGGTGCAGGCCTTGCACCGGAGCCTCACCGCGTAACACGGCCTTGGAAAACGTCTCCGGTCCCGCCCAGAAACATGAATCCAGCCCACCCTCGCGAGCAATACCTTGCACCACCCCGTCCTGGGCGGTCTCTGCCAGCAGGCGCAGGGCGCGATACAGGTTGGACTTGCCGCTGCCGTTGGCTCCGGTGACCACCGTCAATTTGCCCAGCGAGAGTTGCAGGCTGTGCAGGGAGCGATAGTTTTCGATGGCGAGGGTATGTAACAAGGGCGTCAGACCGGCGAGTTGGTGTTGTGTGCTGCGCGGATAGCGTTAGCCTTATCGATGATTTGCTGCTGCTCAGCCGCGGCACGACGCTGCACCTCGGCATAAAACGCTTCGCGCTCGGCATGAGAGGTGTATTTGTAAAACTGTGCCAGTCGGGCAAGTGGTTTTTCAGTCGGCTTCTGCATCATCGCCGTGCTCTGACGGTGAGGACCTTCATAAGGTGCTTCTCACTGTAGGGCTCAGGGATAAGCAGGTCAATCAAGCCGCCAATGCGCGATCCAACAGGTTTTGAGTGTTGGCAGTGGATTGTCTTGCAAAAGCTGGCTGTTGCTGGATGGGATGAGATCCGAGGATACGCAATGATTGCAGCGCACCTTTGATGGTGCGCTGGCAGATAAGGCGTCTTGGGTGATGCGATTCAAGTTCGCCCTGTTTTACGTTGTTGCACACAGGCAGTCGTGATCAGAAATCGTAACGCAGACTCACCGTCGCGCTGCGTGGTTCGCCTCAGGTATAAGTGCTGTCGATGATGGGGGGGGTACTTTTTGTCCAGCAATGTGCTGTTTGATGGCGCGTAAACGTGGCACTAAAAGTGGCGTTTGATCATTGCCAAACGCCACTTTTAAAGTAACCGAGTCGTCAGTTACTTGAACTTCAGGCTGGCATGGTCCAAGGCTGAAGTGCGTGGCCATCGCGGCTTAGTTCTTCACGAGCCTGTTGCAAGGCATTGGCCAGTTGCACGGGATCGGAGTAGGTGCCGCGTGGAAGTTGTTGGCGTCCGATACGTGCGCTGAAGCGGTCGAGCACGGTCAGGCTGATTTCGCCGCTGCCATCTTGCGGGCCCCAGGCCACGCATTTGAAGGGATGGAAGGCTTTGCCAGCAATCAACAGTGCATCATTAAAGCGCAGTGGGGCGTTCATGGTCTATTCCTCAAAAGAGCCCAATCAGTCCAATGCAGTCTCGTCGGTGGGCTCACCAATCGGCTGCTTATTGATGTTGATGTCTGTCGAACATCACAAGTCACACATCTCGCGATTTATTTTCAGATTTTTTACGTGAGTAGCGTCATGTAGTAATCCTACGCAATTTTATCGCTTGTGCTGGCGCAACTAAGACTGTGGCTATCGCGCAAGGTTCCCCGCCGCACAAGTGTATAAGCGCACAAACAGTCGCTGGTTATGAGGCTTAGATCCAAACGGTACAAGGCACTGTCAAATTTTTGCTAATGTAACAATCCAAAGCTTCAACATCCTGTTTACAAAGCGAATTTTGATAAATCTCAGCGACGCCGTGCGCCAAGGAATACACCCCATGAATGAACCGGCCCCTACGCGACGTCTGTTGATCGTAGATCCCTGTGACGATTGTCATCAGCTGATTCCAGTGCTGCACGCGGCGGGCTGGGCGGTTGACAGCAGTTCACTGGAGTCTGCGCTGAACCTGGGTTGTGATGTCGGCCTGATCCGCCTGATGCCATATCACTTTGAACATCCTGAAGCCGTGCGGGAGCTGATTACCCGCAGCAATACCGAATGGATCGCGGTGCTGACCGCCGAAGATCTGCGCCGCGAGAAGGTCGGTGATTTCGTCTGCGAATGGTTTTTCGACTTCCACACCTTGCCGTTCGACATTACCCGGATGCAGGTTACCTTGGGGCGGGCATACGGGATGGCCCGCTTGCGTGCGCAGGGCGCGGCGCAGGTTCAGGTTTCTGACCAGGAAATGCTTGGCGAAAGCCGGCCGATTCGCGAGTTGCGGCGGCTGCTCGGCAAGCTGGCACCGACCGACTCTCCGGTGCTGGTGCGCGGTGAGCGCGGGACCGGCAAGGAGCTGGTGGCGCGAACCCTGCACAACCAGTCACAACGCCGTAACCAGCCGTTTGTGGCCGTGCATTGCGGGGCGATTGCCGAGCATCTGGTGCATGCCGAACTGTTCGGCCACGAGAAGGGCGCCTTCAACGGCGCTCAAGAGCGCAAGATCGGCAAGATCGAGTCGGCCAATGGCGGCACGCTGTTTCTGGATGAAATTGGCGACCTGCCGCTTGAGGCGCAGGGGCAGTTGCTGCGTTTTCTTCAGGACCGGCAGATCGAGCGGATAGGTGCCAGCGAACCGGTCGCGGTGGATGTCCGAGTGATTGCCGCTACCCATGTCGACCTGGAAGCCGCGATTCGCAAGAAGCGCTTTCGCGAAGATCTCTACTACCGGCTCAATGTGCTGCAGGTCGGCACCGCGCCGTTGCGCGAGCGGCATGGCGATCTGGCGATGCTGGCCAACTACTTTGCGCACTTCTACAGCCAGGAAACCGGGCGTCGGGCGCGTAACTTCAGTCAGGACGCATTGATCGCAATGGGTAAGCATGACTGGCCGGGCAATGTTCGTGAGCTGGCCAACCGGGTGCGACGGGGTCTGGTGCTGGCCGAAGGGCGGCAGGTAGAGGCCAGCGACCTGGGGCTGCTGGGCGAGGAAGAGATCTCCAGCACCATGGGCACCCTTGATGATTACAAGTCACGGGCCGAGCGTCAGGCGCTGTGCGATGTGCTGACCCGCCACAGTGACAATCTCAGCGTGGCGGCCAAGGTGTTGGGCATTTCGCGACCGACCTTCTACCGGTTGCTGCACAAGCACCAGATTCGCTGATCAGCGTCCCAGCAGTTCGCTGACGGCCTGCATGACCCGCTCATGGCGCAGTTGCCAGTCACCTTCAATCACTTGATAACGCTGGTCGTTGGCGTGCAGCCACTGGCGGCTGGCCTCGAAGAATGCCAGGCGCTCGTTCAGGTCGGGCTGGCAGCGCTGACCATCGTCACACCAGGGCACATCCTTGGGGCTGAGCAGCAGGTGCAGATCGTACTGGCGGGCCAGCAACTGAGCTTCCAGCCAGGCCGGGCAGTCATTGAAGATCGTGCGGCTCCAGAGCATGTTGCTCAGCAGGTGGGTGTCGAGAATCAACAGCGCCGGGGCACTGGCGCGGGCGGCATCCTCCCAGGCCAGCTGGCCTTGCGCGATGGGCGTGATGTCGGCATAAACCGTGTCACGGCCTTCGCGGTCGATGAAGTGGCGCACGTACTCGCCCACCTGTACACCGCCGAAACGCGCGTGAATTTCACCGGCCAGCCAGCTTTTGCCGCTGGACTCGGGGCCTGCCAATACCAGAACCTTCATCGCGCCGGCACCATCGCAATGCGCCACTCACGCCAGCCCTGGATGGCCAGCAAGGTAAACAGTGCGTACAGCGCTGCGGTCAGGTACAGCGCTTTATAAAGGAACAAACCAACGAAAATGACATCAAGGACGATCCACAATGGCCAGCATTGCAGGCGCTTCTGGGCCATCCACACTTGTGCCACCAGGCTGAAGCCGGTGAGCGCAGCGTCCAGCCACGGCTGGGCAGCGTCGGTAAAGTGGGCCATGCCGGCGCCGAGTGCGGCGCTGATCAACGCCCCGATTGCCAAGCCCGTCCACACGGCGCCATTACCCAGCGCAGTGACTGCACGCACCGGCAGCCCCTCGCCATGCCGGGTCCATTGCCAGAACCCATACACCTGAAGTACGGCGTACACCAGTTGCAAAAGCATGTCCGAGTACAGCTTCACATCGAAAAAGATCCAGCTGTAGATAAGCACCATCACCAGGCCGATCGGCCAGCACAGCGGGTTTTGCCGCACGGTCAGCCAGACCGCAAGCGCGCCCAGTGCGGCAGCGAACAGTTCAATCCCGGACATGCAGGCTCCTTGCAGAAGGCGGGTAAATGGAAACGGGCGGCGATTGTAAGCCGTTGTCAGACTTTGAGGGAGCCTGCCGCACCCAAATGTGTGGTAACAGTCGTACAGCCAGCCGACAGGCGAACTGATTCAGCCTCTGCTAGGATTTGCCCGCTTTGCGCGCCGCCGGCCATGGCAGTCCGGCGCTCGCCTATTGCTTACCAACCACAAGACTGACCGGCGTGCCGACAGGCGGCGCCGCTATGGGGGAATGATGGATGTATGGGCCGCCGTCCAGGCGTTGATTCTGGGCATTGTGGAAGGTTTGACGGAATTTTTGCCGATCTCAAGTACCGGTCACCAGATCATTGTGGCTGACCTGATCGGCTTCGGTGGTGAACGGGCCATGGCGTTCAACATCATCATCCAGCTCGGTGCGATTCTGGCGGTGGTCTGGGAGTTTCGCAGCAAGATCTTCGAGGTGGTTCTCGGCCTGCCGCGTCAGCGCCAGGCGCAGCGCTTCACCGGCAACCTGCTGATTGCTTTCATGCCAGCGGTGGTGCTGGGCGTGCTGTTTGCCGACCTGATCCATCACTACCTGTTCAACCCGATTACCGTGGCCGTGGCGCTGGTGCTTGGCGGGATCGTCATGCTTTGGGCCGAACGCCGTGAGCATGTGATCAAGGTCGAGCAGGTCGATGACATGAAATGGACCGACGCACTGAAGATCGGCTGTGCCCAGTGCCTGGCGATGATTCCGGGCACCTCGCGGTCCGGCTCGACCATCATCGGCGGCCTGCTGTTTGGCCTGTCGCGCAAGGCTGCCACCGAGTTCTCGTTCTTCCTGGCCATGCCGACCATGGTCGGTGCGGCGGTGTATTCAGGCTACAAGTACCGTGACCTGTTCCAGCCGGCTGATTTTCCGGTGTTCGCCATCGGTTTCGTGGTGTCGTTCATCTTCGCCATGATCGCCGTGCGCGGTCTGTTGAAGTTCATCGCCACTCACAGCTACGCGCTGTTCGCCTGGTACCGGATCGCCTTTGGTCTGCTGATCCTGGCCACCTGGCTGTTCGGCTGGGTCGACTGGTCCACGGCGCAAGGCTGATGAGCCGCACACGCAGCCCGGCGCCTGCGCGTCAGCAACCACGCCAACAGCCCCACCAGCCAGTGCGTGCGCTACGCATCAAACTGCTGGTGGGGCTGGGGTTGTGTGCGCTGCCGGTGGTAGGCATCGCCGGCAGGTGGCCGCAAAGTGCCATGCTGGTCTGCGCGGCGCTGTACCTGCTGATGAGCCTGCTTGCCTTGCTGCTGTATCGGCACGACAAGCGTCAGGCCGGGCAGGGCGGTCAGCGCGTTGCCGAAAATACCTTGCACCTCATTGAACTGCTCGGTGGCTGGCCCGGTGCGTTGCTGGCCCAGCAGCTGTATCGACACAAGACCCGCAAACTGTCCTTCCAGATCGTATTCTGGCTGATCGTGATCGCGCACCAGATCTTCTGGGTTGACTGGGTATTGCTGGAGCGGCAGCTGTCGGCGTTTTTGCTGGTCTGAAGCCGATTGACCTGCCAGGCGTCGAAGCTGTTCGATAGTCGCACGAATAATCGCCCCGTGGATTGTCTCAGCCCGGTGCCCTCGCTAGTGTGCAGCTTTTGACTGATCTGGAGCCGCGAATGTCTGCCGTGCAACTTGCCGATGGCGAACTCAACTACCTGCTCGAAGGCCCGGCCAATGCCCCGGTGCTGGTGCTGTCCAATTCACTGGGCACTGACCTGCACATGTGGGACAACCAGATCGCGGCGTTCACCGAGCACTTTCGCGTGTTGCGCTACGACACTCGTGGGCACGGCCGTTCGCTGGTCACCGAAGGCCCGTACAGCATCGAGCAGAACGGCCGTGACGTACTGGCCTTGCTTGACGCGCTGGATATCCGCCAGGTGTATTTCTGTGGCCTGTCGATGGGCGGCCTGATCGGCCAATGGCTGGCGATCAACGCCCCGCAGCGCCTGCACCGGGTGGTGCTGTGCAACACCGCAGCGAAGATCGGCAGTGCCGAGATCTGGGATCCGCGTATCGAGACAGTGTTGCGCGACGGGCCGGCGGCCATGGTTGCGCTACGTGATGCCTCGATTGCCCGCTGGTTCACTGCGCAATTTGCCAGCCGTGAGCCGGGCAAGGTCGAACCGGTGGTCGGCATGCTGGCCCAGACCTCGCCGCAGGGTTACGCCGCCAACTGCGCGGCGGTACGCGACGCCGATTACCGTGAGCAGATCGCCTCGATCAGGTTGCCGGTGCTGGTGGTCTGTGGCACTCAGGATGCAGTGACCACCCCTGAACATGGCCGCTTCATGAGCGAGCGCATCGTCGGTGCGCAGCAGGTCGACCTGCATGCCGCGCACCTGTCCAGCGTCGAAGCCGGTGCGGCATTCAGTGAGCCGGTGCTGGCGTTCCTCACCGCGCAGTGAACGCGCGCGCCAGGCCTGCCTGTCCGGGCAGGCCGCTGGCATAATGGCCGCTTCGACCTGTTCAAGGTGCTGCGGTGTTCGATCTCAACGATCTCTACTATTTCGTCCAGGTGGTCGACTGCCAGGGCTTTGCCGCTGCCAGCCGCAAGCTGGGCATTCCCAAATCCAGGCTTAGCCGGCGCATTGCCGGGCTGGAAGAGCGCTTGGGTGTACGTCTGATCCAGCGCTCCACGCGCAAGTTCGCGGTCACCGAGAGTGGCCGCAGTTATCACGCCCATTGCCTGGCGATGCTGGTCGAAGCCGAGGCGGCCGAAGAGTCGATCATGCGCTCGCGCGCCGAGCCACAGGGGCGGGTAAACATCAGTTGCCCGCCAATGCTTGCAACCATCGGGGTCAATCAGGCGATTGCGCGCTTTATGGCCGAACATCCCAAAGTCGAGGTCCATGTCGAAAGCACTAACCGGCGCGTCGATCTGCTCGCTGAGCAGGTGGATATCGCGCTGCGCGTGCGCTTCCCGCCATTGGAGGACGACGGGCTGGTGGTCAAGACCCTCGGCCACAGCGGCCAGGCGCTGGTCGCTCATCCGGATCTGGCCGCCCTGCTGGCGGCCGATGCGGGCATTGAGGCGTTGTCCGGGTTACCCAGTGTCAGTCAGGGCGCAGCCAGCCATGAGTATTGCTGGCGGCTGCAGACCGGACCAGGCCGGTACCGCGAGGTGCGGCATAGCCCGCGGCTGGTCAGCTCGGACCTGAATATCCTGCGCGATGCGGCTTTGCAGGGGGTGGGCATCGCCCAGTTGCCGCAAGTCATGATCGAACAAGACATTGAGCAAGGGCGCTTGGTGGAGTTGTTTGCCGATCATCCACCTGCCTGCGGCGTCGTGCATGCCGTATTCGCTTCCCGACGCGGCTTGCTGCCAGCCGTTCGGGGGCTGCTGGATGCCTTTGCCCAAGTGTTTGCCGATATCCAGGTTGATTGTTCCGGCAGTAGAACGAAGCGTCGCATTTACCCCGACTAATCAATTATTGTTACTGCCGCTAGGATGCTGCCCACGTATCGCCATCAGGCGAATTTCATTTCGGAGGCATCATGACTATTCTGCACATCGATTCGAGCATCCTCGGCGAGCACTCGGCTTCTCGCCAGCTCAGCCTGCGTGTCGCCCAGGCAATTCAGGCCGCTGAGCCTGACAGCCAGCTGGTGTACCGCGATCTGGCCCGTGATGAACTGGGGCATTTCTCCGCTGCCAGCCTGGCAGCCGCCGGTACCCCTGAGCAAAGCCGTAGCGCGGCGCAGCAACAAGAGGCCGCGCACAATCAGGCCATTCTTGACGAGTTCCTCGGCGCCGACGTGCTGGTGGTCGGTGCGCCGATGTACAACTTCACCATTCCCAGCCAGCTCAAGGCCTGGTTCGACCGCATCATGGTGGCGGGCAAGACCTTTCGTTACAGCGAGAGCGGGCCTGAAGGTCTGTGCACCGGCAAAAAGGTGATCGTGGTTTCTACCGCCGGTGGTCTGCATGTCGGCCAACCCACCGGCGTCGGTCATGAAGAACTGCTCAAGGCGCTGTTTGGCTTCATTGGCATTACAGAGGTGAAGTTCGTCCGTGCCCATGGCCTGGCTTACGGTGATGAACCGCGCGCGCAGGCGTTGCACGCGGCGCAGCAAGACATTGAAGAGACGCTGCTGGCCTGATGTCACTGGGCGCGAAAACGCAGGGTCGCTGACGGCAACTCACCGTAGCGCTTGCGGTACTCCTGCGAGAAGCGTCCCAGATGGGCGAAGCCCCATTTCATCGCAATATCGGTCACTGATGCCTCATGGTTGGCGCACAGTTCACTGTGCACCCGCTCCATGCGCACATCGCGCAGGTACGCCATGGGGCTGGTGCCGGTGAACTCGCGAAAACCGGCGAACAGGCTGCGCACACTGACCTGCGCCTGTTCGGCCAGTTGCTCGATGCTCAACGGCTCGTGGGCATGGGCGCGGATGAACTCCTCGGTGCGCTTGACGAACCAGGGCGACACCCGGCGCCGGTCGCCCGGCGTCTCCAGGCTGCGCAGGTTGTTTGGCTGACCATAGATCAGGGCATTGAGCAGGGTCGACTCGAACTGCTTGAGCACCAGTGGCTGGTGGATCGGGTGGGCGTCACAACTGAGCGCCTCGATCAGGGTCGCGAGCAATTGCAGAAAGTAACTGCCCCCAGGCGTGTCCAGGCACATTTGCGGGGCAAACTGCAGCGGGCGATCGAGGTGGTGGCCCAGGTGCTGGCGGCAATGGCGTTCCAGGTCGCTGCGCTCCAGGCGCAAGGTCAATTGCGGTGAGTCCGCTGCCCAGCGCATCTGCACCGGGCTGTCTGGCGATATCAGCGAAGCACAGGCGGGCGATGAGGTGAAGGTCTGGCCTTCACAGTGAATCTCGGCGCTGCCACGCATCGGCATCTGCAGTAAAAAGAAGCTCTCCAGCCGACCGGGGTCGATGATGACCTGCGCGCCGTATTCCAGGCGGCTAAGCGACAGGCTACCGCGCCGCAGGTGGTGCATCGAGGCGCTGATTGCCTGTGACGCCCTGGCCGAGCGCAATTCATGGGCCTTGAACACGGTGCTGACGTTATTGCGGATGCTGTCGGCATCATTAAGCAGAAACAGCCTGTTCGCCGGGGTGAACAGCCGGGTGTCTGCAAAACGATCGCTGCCGGTCGCCAATCGGGTCTCGGAGTTCATGGGGTACCTCTCGCACGCACGGTTTGCGAGCAGAGTGTGCAACCCTGTTACCGGGCTTTTGCACTATCCGGATACTGCATGCAGCCAGCGGACAGCGGTGCACTTCTGCTGTTTCTTATGACCACTTGAAGCGGCCTTTACACCAGAATTAGCAATAGCTGCGCCAGTTTTGCCGGGGTTCGTCGATTTTCAGTTTCCTGCACGCAGCGGACAGCCCTGCGCTGGGTGGATAGTTAGCCGCAGCCGCCCGCCGCAAGAATGTTTCCAACTTCCCCATGTTGGAGACATGCACATGAAAGGTCGCTATATCGAGATCAGCGCATCAGGCGGCGAAAGGTTCAGTGGTTACCTGGCGCCTGCGGTGGGCGGTAAAGGTCCGGGTGTGGTGCTGTGCCAGGAGATTTTCGGCGTCAACCTGGCCATGCGTGAAGTGGCCGATCAGTTGGCCGAAGAGGGCTATACGGTGCTGGTGCCGGATCTGTACTGGCGGCAGGTGCCGGGCATCGAGCTGGGTTACACCGACAAAGACTTCGCCATCGCCTACTCGCTGTACCAGGGCTTTGCTGAAAACCTTGGTGTTGACGATATCGCCAGCAGCCTGGCGGCCCTGGTGCAGTTGCCGGAGTGCACGCCGGGCGCCCAAGCGGTGGTCGGTTACTGCCTGGGCGGCAAGCTGGCCTATCTGGCCGCCTGCCGCTTGCCGCAAGTGGCCTGCGCAGTGGGTTACTACGGGGTCGGCATCGAAAATGCCCTGGCTGAACTCGAAGGCTTGCAAGGCCGGCGGCTGGTGCTGCACCTGGCCGGCAATGATCAGTTTTGCCCGCCAGCGGCGCAGGCACAGATCCAGGCCGCGGCTGCCCAGACAACCGGCCTGACCTGCCACCTGTACCCCGGCGTCGACCATGCGTTTGCCCGGCCTGCCGGTCATCACTTCGACAAGGGCGCGGCGCAGATCGCCCACGAGCGTACCGTGGCGGCGCTGCGCCTGAGCATCGGCCCGGATTACGACCTGTCGGCGCTGTGGGAAGAGCACATTCGCCATGAGTTCGATACCCGCGACGTGCCCGCGACCATGGCCACCATGGTTGCTGAACCCTATGTCAACCATATTCCAACCATGACCGGCGGGGTGGGTTACGCCCAGCTCAGCCGCTTCTACCAGCACCATTTTGTGCACGGTAACCCCGCCGACATGGCCCTGACGCCGATCTCGCGCACCGTCGGCCAGACCCAGATCGTCGATGAGTTCATCATGACCTTCACCCACGACAGCGTCATCGACTGGATGCTGCCCGGCGTGCCGCCCACCGGGCGCAAGGTCGAGATCCCGATGCTGGGTGTGGTGCGGTTTCGCGGGCCGAAACTGTGCCATGAGCACATCTATTGGGACCAGGCCAGCGTGCTGGTCCAGATTGGCCTGCTGGACCCCGCCGGGTTGCCGGTGGCCGGACGCGAGACCGCCGACAAATTGCGCGACGAGCGCCTGCCGTCCAACACCCTGATGCCCAATTGGGCCGCCAGTGTGGAGGCCTGAGATGAGCGAGTTCATTCGTAACGACGCCCTCAACGGCAAGCTGGCACTGGTCAGTGGCGGCGCAACCCTGATCGGCATGGCCGTGGCCCGCGCACTGATCGACGCCGGTGCCAGAGTGGTACTGCTGGACATCGATGCCGGCGCCGGTGAGCGAGCGGCCGAGCTGTTGGGCGAGGGCGGCGCATTTGTGGCCCTGGACATCACCGATGATGCTGCGCTGGCCCGTGCCACCGCAGATATCCGTGAACGCTTTGGCACGGTGGACCTGCTGATCAATCTGGCCTGCACCTATCTGGACGACGGCTTTGCTTCGCCGCGTCAGGACTGGTTGCGCGCCCTGGACGTCAATCTGGTTTCGGCCGTGGCGCTGGCGCAGGCACTGCACCCGGACCTCAAGGCGCGCCGCGGTGCCATCGTCAACTTCAGCTCGATCTCGGCCAGTTGCGCGCAGACCGGGCGCTGGATCTACCCGGTGTCCAAGGCCGCGATGCGTCAGCTGACCCGCAGCATGGCCATGGATTTTGCCGCGGACGGTATCCGGGTCAACTCGGTGTCGCCGGGCTGGACCTGGTCGCGAGTCATCGCCGAGGTCAGTGGTGGCGAGCGCAGCAAGGCCGACCGTGTCGCGGCCGACTACCACCTGCTGGGCCGGCTCGGCGAGCCGCAGGAGGTCGCCAGTGTCGTGGCGTTCCTGTGTTCGCCTGCGGCCAGCTTCGTCACCGGTGCCGATTACGCCGTCGATGGTGGTTACTCGGTGATGGGCCCGGAACAGAACCGCCCGGCCATCGCGCGCCTGGCTATGTAGGAGCGGCTTGAGCCGCGAACAGCAGCCGCAAACAGCAACAGCGGCGCCCGTCAGCGCCGTCCCAATAAGCCGTGGAGAATAACAATGCGTCGAATCGCTATCGTCGGAGCCGGCCAGGCCGGGCTGCAACTTGCCTTGGGTCTGTTGGCCAAGGGATATCAGGTAACCCTGGCCACCAATCGCACGGCTGAGCAAATCCAGGCCGGCAAAGTGATGTCCAGCCAGTGCATGTTCAACACCGCGCTGCAGACCGAGCGCGACCTGGGTATCAACTTTTGGGAAGAGCAATGCCCTGCGGTAGAAGGCATTGGCCTCAACGTGCTCAACCCCGAGGTGCCGGGCCAGTCGTTGTTCAGCTGGAGTGCGCGGCTGGAGCGCTACGCGCAATCGGTGGACCAGCGTCTGAAGATGCCGGTGTGGATGGACACGTTCGTCAAGCGTGGCGGCGAGTTGCTGATCGAAGACGTCGGCATCACTGAGCTGGAGCGCCTGTCGGCCAGCCACGACCTGGTACTGCTGGCGGCGGGCAAGGGTGAGGTGGTCAACCTGTTCGCCAAGGACCCGCAGCGCACCGCATTCAGCACCCCGCAGCGGGCGCTGGCACTGACCTACGTGCAAGGCATGACCCCGGTGTCGCCGTACTCGCGGGTGGCGTTCAACCTTATTCCGGGGGTAGGTGAATACTTTGTGTTCCCGGCCCTGACCGTCAATGGCCCCTGCGAAATCATGGTGTTCGAAGGCATCCCCGGCGGCCCGCTGGATTGCTGGCAGGGCATCAACGACCCCGACCAGCATCTGCAAAAGAGCCTGGAACTGGTGCGCCGTTACCTGCCCTGGGAAGCCGAACGCTGCGCCAACTTACGCCTGACCGACGACAACGGCTTTCTCGCCGGACGCTTCACGCCGATGGTGCGCCGCCCGGTGCTGACCTTGCCGTCCGGTCGCCAGGTGTTCGGCATGGCCGATGCGCTGGTGGTCAACGACCCGATTACCGGCCAGGGCGCCAACAACGCCGCCAAGTGCAGCAAGGTCTATCTGGACGCAATTCTTGCCCAGGGTAGCCAGCCGTTCAGCGGCCAGTGGATGGAACAGACCTTCGAGCAGTACTGGAGCTACGCCCGCCACGTCGTGGAGTGGACCAACAGCATGCTGCAACCGCCGGCGCCGCACCTGCTGCAACTGCTCGGCGCTGCCAGCGCGGTGCAGCCGCTGGCCAGCGCCATCACCAACGGCTTTGACGACCCACGCCGGTTCGCGCCCTGGTGGTTCGACGCCAGCCAGTGCCAGCACTTTATCCAGAGCATGAGCCAGCAGGCCGCTTGATCAATACAACGATAACAACGAGGAGCACCGACCATGAATGCAGCCGCCACCACCCCTGCTGAACTCACTGAAGTGCAGGGCCGCGATGTGCGCGAATTGCGCAACCTGCTGGGCCAGTTCGCCACCGGCGTGACCGTGATCACCACCCGCACCGCCGACGGGCGCAACGTCGGCATGACCGCCAATTCGTTTTCCTCGGTGTCGCTGGACCCGCCGCTGGTGCTCTGGAGCCTGGCGCGTTCGGCCTTGAGCATGAATGACTTTCTGGGCGCCAGCCACTTCGCCATCAACATCCTCGGTGCCGACCAGCACGAGATATCCGGCCAGTTCGCCAGGCCCGCCACTGATAAGTTCGCCGGCGTGCCCTACGCCCTGGGCAAGGCCGACATGCCGGTACTCGACGACGTGGTCGCGGTGCTGGTGTGCCGTAACGTCACCCAATATGAAGGCGGCGATCATCTGATTTTCATTGGTGAAATCGAGCAATACCGATACAGCGGCGCAGAACCGCTGGTCTTTCACGCTGGCAGGTATCGGGTCGCCTCAGTGCATCCGGCGCTGGGTCAGTGAAGCACTGCCTCCATTTTCAGCTGTAACGGGGACGCCAATGATGAGCAGAACAACCCTTTCGACCTGTGTAATGGCTGTCGGCCTGGCCAGCGCTCCGCTGGCCGGTGCCTACGACTTGCCGGCCCTCAACCTGGGCCTGACCAGCTTCATGGACGGCGGCCTGCCGGCCGGCGGTGGCTGGTACTTGCAGCAGTACTTCCAGAACTATTCGGCCAACCACCTGCGCGACCAGAACGGCAAGGACCTGGGCCTGCCCAAGCATGCCGTGGACTACCAACTGTGGCTGAGCCAACTGAGTTACCTGTCTGATCTGCGCCTGGGCAACGGCAATCTGGGCCTGAACCTGGTGCTGCCAGTGATTACCCGGATGAAGGTCGACGACGGCCTGGACAATCTGGCGCTCAAGGGCCAGAGCGGGGTAGGTGACCTGCTGGTCGGGCCGTTCATTCAGTTCGATCCGATCATGGGCGACAACGGTCCGCGCTTCGTGCACCGCATCGAACTGCAGGTCAACCTGCCCACCGGCGAGTATGACCGCGACCGCGACATCAACCCCGGCAACAACGCCTGGTCGTTCAACCCCTACTGGGCCGCCACTTACTGGTTCACCCCAAAGTGGACCGCCTCGTTGCGGGCGCACTACCTGTACAACGGCAAGAACAGCGACCCGGTGCGTTCGCTGGGGGATATCGACGATGTCCAGGCCGGCCAGGCGCTGCACGCCAACTTCACTACCGAGTATGCGGTCACCGAGCACCTGCGCCTGGGCATCAACGGCTATTGGCTCAAGCAGATCAGCGACAGTCGTTTCGACGGCCACGACGTCTCCGGTCGGCGGGAGAAAGTCTGGGCCATCGGGCCGGGTGTGATGTACAGCTTTTCGCCCCATGACCATTTGTTCGCCAACGCCTATTTCGAGCAGGACGTGGAAAACCGCCCCGAGGGCAGCCGTCTGCAAGTGCGTTACGTGCACCACTTCTGACCGATCAGTCGTTATACCGCTCCCTTGGTTTGCCCGCCTTCGTGGCGGGCTTTTTTGTTCAGGCGAAGTACTGTGAGGAGCACCGTGATGAATACCGAACCCGCAGCAACGGCGCTGATCTGCCGCGTTGATCTTGCCGGCAATATCGTCCAGTGCAGCGATGACAGCGCAGCGAGTCGGACCAGTCGGTGGTGGCCCTGACCGAGATGGCCGCGACTATTCAGGAGGTGTCACGCAACCTGCATGACAGTGCCGCCGCGACTTCTGCGGCGGCAACGCTCTCTGCCCAGGGCCAGCAATTGTCCGCTCAGAGCCTGCAGTCGATGCAACACTTGGTCACCTCAGTGGCGGATATCCGCGCGGCCGCCGGGCAGATGGCCGCGGCCACCGAGGCCATTGGGGCGATGACCGGGACCATCAGTTCGATCGCCGCGCAGACTAACCTGCTGGCGCTCAATGCTACCATTGAGGCGGCAAGGGCCGGTGACGCCGGGCGCGGTTTCAGTGTGGTCGCCGATGAGGTCCGGCAACTGGCCAGTCGCACCCAGCGGGCCACTGAAGATATCCAGCCGCTGCTGCACAGCTTTCGGCAGAGCACCGAACTCAGCGTCCGTCTGGCCCATGAGGGGCAACGGCTGGCCGCGCAGAGCACCGCTGCGGTGGGTTCGGTGAACGACAGCTTCAGCGGTGTCAACCACGCGCTGGAGCAGATCGCGGCGATGAGCGCGCAGATCGCCAGTGCCATGGAGCAGCAGGGCCTGGTGGCCGATGCTCTCAACCAATAGGTGATGAGCGTGGCCGAACTGTCACGCCACAGCGCCGCCAAGGCCGTCGACGGTCAGCGGATCAGCCAACAGATCGGCCAACAGCTGCTGGCCCTGCGCAGTCTGGCCGAGCGCTTCGATTGCTGACCGGCTACTGAGCCAAGCAGCAGGCGCGAGGGCCGGATTGGTGTCGTTGCGCCTGCCTAGCGAAACTTGCCCGGCGTCAGGCCGACAACCTTGCGAAAGGCCCGATTCATGTGGCTCTGGTCGCAGAAGCCGCAGGCCGCTGAGGCCTGCGCCAGACTCAGGCCGGCCCGTAGCAGCGTCTGGACCCGGCCCACGCGCTTCTGGATCTGGTAACTGTGCGGCGATACGCCGGTGTGTTTTTTGAATACCCGAATCAGGTAGAGCGGATCAAGCCCGACCAGCGCAGCCAGATCCGCCAGGCTGATGTCCTGGGCAAAGTCGGCGTCAAGCTTGTGCCGGACCTGGCTGACCGCCCAAGGCTCGGCAGCGTTGGCGGCTGCTCGAACAGGCTGGACGCCGTTGCGTTCGAACAACTGGCTGAGCAGGTCGAGCAGGGCTGTTTCGCGCTCAAGCGGGTTGTCTGACTGCTCCAGCAGGCGGTGCTGCTGGACGAAATGCCGGGCCAGTGCGGGCGCGTGTTGCATGGCGCTGGTGAACAGGTGAATGGCTTGACCGGATCCGGCGTCATTCAACAGGTGCCGACTGACCCAGGCGGGGTCCAGATACAGCATCCGGTAGGCCCAGCCGCTATCGTGGCCCGGCAGCCCATCATGAATTTCGCCGGGGCTCAGGGTTACCACGCTACCGGGCCCGCCCAGTGCATAAGCGCCCCGGTAAAACAGCTTTTCCGCACCGCTGCTGATCACCCCGAATGCGTAATAGTCGTGTGAGTGCCGGCCAAAGGCCTGGCGGCTGAAACGGGCCGACAGCAATTCGCAGCCACCCTCGGGGAGGCGTTGGAAATGCATGAAATCCTTCGCGGCGCTCGGTTGCGCCTGAGCGCAGAGGTCATCCATCAACAGTCCAGTTTTGTCCAATACGCCTCAAGGCCAGCGCGATACGCTGGCCCGGCATTGATACGGACTTTTCGGCTTTTGATCAACATGAGGTTTCACATGTCCAGCACCCGCAACCGGGCCATTATCGAACTTACCCTTGGCGGGCTGATGCTCAGCCTTTCGGCCCTGGCCGTCGCATTTGCCAATATCGGCGCCGGCGGGGCGGGCTTCTACCGCATGCTGATTGCCTCGGTACTGTTTTACATCCTGCTCAAATGGCGGCGCATGCCGGCCCGCCTGGCCAACCCCAGAGCGCGTCTGTATACCGCGCTGGCCGGGATATTTCTGGCCATCGACCTGGCCCTGTGGCACGAAAGTATCTACATCGTCGGCCCAGGCATTGGCTCGATCCTGACCAACTGTCAGGTATTTTTCATGACCCTGTTGGGGTTCTTGCTGTTGCGTGAAAAACCGTCGGGGTTGTTTGTGCTGTCGATGCTGCTGGCCTTCACTGGACTGTACCTGTTGTTGCTGCCGGAAATGGCCAGCGCTGCCGGTGTCAAAGGCGTGGTGTACGGCGTGCTCTCGGGCCTTGCCTATGCCGTATGCGTGTATTTCCTGAAAATCAGCCGGGAGCTGGCCGACGGCGGCGGTGATTCAATCGCGCAGGTGCTCAATCTCAGTCTCTGGGCGGCCCTGGTGCTGTTGGCCTATGCGCTGGTCAACGGTGAAAGCCTGGCAATCGTCGATACCCAGACTCTGGTGATGCTGATCATCTATGGCGTGCTGGTGCAGTTCATCGGTTGGCTGCTGGTCAACCGCTCGATCGGTGCGCTGAGCCTGGGGCTGGCCGGGTTGATCCTGCTGCTGGAACCGGTGATCACCTACTTCATCGACATTACCCTGCTGGGCAAGGCAAGCACGCTGTTGCAGATCAGCGGCGCGCTGCTGACGGTGCTGGCGGTGTACATCGGCTCACTCAAGGCCCCGCAAACCAAACCAGCAGTGCCGGGCGATAACCACCGTGTTGCACCTTCAGGACCTGCGTTGTGACCGCATCGCGCTGAGCGGACGCTGCTGGTCGCGGCCAGGTCGCTGGCGATCAAGCCGATCTGGCCCGTCTTGTGCACTATCTTCGCTATTGAGTGTCTTAATGACACGTTTTGCCGTCTATATCGGCGTTGAGGGCGGGTACGTGCCACGAGGGGGGGAGTTCACCATGCTGCGTCTGTGTGCAGTAATGCTGCTGTGTCTGCTCGATGGCCTCGTTGCGGTGCAGGTCAGGGCTGACAGCGACTGGAGTGTGGGCTTTCACGTGCTGACCATCGCTGACCCGCTCGACGAGCAGGCGATGCAGGCCATCGCGTTTTACCCCTCCAGTGCGGACGATCAGGTCAGCCCGGTGCGTGGCTACCAACTTCAGGCCAGCAAGGATGCGCCGGTCGCCATGGGGCGGTTTCCGCTGCTGATGCTGTCGCATGGCAATACCGGCACGCCACTGGCGATGCATGACCTGGCCACAGCGCTGGCGCGCCAGGGCTTTGTGGTGGTCGCGGTGGTGCACCCTGGCGACAACGACCGCGACCATAGCCGCCTGGGCAGCCTGAGCAATCTGTACGGTCGCCCGTTGCAGATTTCTGCGGCGATTACCGCCACCCTCGACGACCCGTTGCTGTCGCCTTATCTGAGCGCCGAGCAGGTTGGGGTGATTGGCTATTCTGCCGGTGGTGAAACCGCGCTGATTCTGGCCGGTGCCCGCCCGGACCCGCAGCGCTTGCGCACCTATTGCCTCGAACGCCCCGATGATCAGGATGCCTGCCGCACCCAGGGCTGGCTGGTGGCGGACCGTGACGACCTGCAAGCCGAGGCCGATCCGCGGGTCGGTGCGTTGATGCTGATGGCGCCGTTGAGCCTGATGTTCGGCCGCCAGACCCTCAGCGACGTCCATGTGCCGGTGTTGATGTATGCCGGCGAAGAGGACCGCCTGTTGCCGCTGGACAAGAACGCTGAAGCGCTGGCGCGCAAGCTGCCCAATGCGCCGGATTACAAGCGCCTGGCCGGTGCCGGGCATTTCGTGTTCATGGCGCCGTGCACCGATGAGCAACGCGCGACCACGCCGGTGCTGTGCAACGACCCCGACGGGGTCGATCGCGAGGGTATCCATCGCACCCTGAGTGCCGAGGCCGGGAAGTTCTTCAGCGATGTACTGGGCGCGGCAAACAGTGACAGCTCCGGAATGCAGACCGCACGGCACCAATAATCATCAAATGCCCGTAGGAGCAGCTTTAGCTGCGAATTCGCCGCTTCGCAGCTGAAGCTGCTCCTACGCGGATGTTTCCAATGACCGCAGATAGTCGCCGAACCCGCCTTGGGCACGGGGGTCGAGGCGGGCGCTAGTGGTCACTCTGGGGCGGCAGCTCCAGGCGATCCGGGCGCCGCTGAGCTCCAGTTCGCGGACCAGATGCACATCTTCATGGCAGGCCAGCGCGGGAAAGCCACCGGCCCGCTGATAGGCCTGCGCGCTGACTCCCAGATTGGCGCCGTGTACATGACGGTGACCTTCACGGTGCTGATAGCGGCGGTGGTACTCGATCCTGGCGGCTTCACAATAGCCTTCAGACCACTGACCCAGCGTCACCGTGCCGCAGACCGCATCGGCCTGTAACGCCAGTTGCTGGTAAAGCCAGTCCTCGGCGACATTGCTGTCGCCGTCGGTGCAGGCCAGCCAGCGCGAGCCCAGGCCGATCAGTTGCCGCGCACCGGCAGCGCGGGCCTGGCCGACATTACGGGCTTGCAATTCAAGGATCATCACCCCGCGGTCACGGGCGATCTGTGCCGAGCCATCGGTGCAGCTGTCGAGCACCACAATGATGCTCACCGGCTCATGCTCAAGCCCCGGATGGCGAGCCGCTTGCTGGATCGTTGCCAGGCACTGGTCCAGATGCTGCTCTTCATTGTGGACGGGAATCAGCACGCCGATCACGGTCAAACTCCTGTTGGGCAATTGAATCCTGCCGGCGAGCGAACACTTCCAGCACAAAATCCGTTTCGCGGTGCAGGCAAACGCGCTGCAACGGCAGTTGCTCAGCTACCAGGCGGTGGACTTGCTCAGCATCCAGCGGGCAGCCATCGATAACCGGGCGCCAGTGGCAGGCGAGCAAGTGGCCGTTGTCACTGAGCGAGTCGTCCATGCGTTTTATGCAGGTGCGCAAGTCGGCTTCATCAAGGTAGTAACCCACCTCGCTGAACACGATCAGATCGAATTTTTCTGATGGCCAGTCTTGCGGCAGGCGACCGTGCATGACAGTCGCATGCGGGCTGTCCTGCAGGCGCTGACGAGCCAGGGTGACCGCACGGGCCGACGTGTCGCAGGCCAGCAAGCGGTCACAGCGGGTCGCGAGCAGGGCGCTCAACTCGCCATTGGCGCAGCCGGGCTCGAAGATCGACCGGTAGTGCTGGTGCGGCAATGCGGCGAGAGTCAGGGCGCGCTTGCGTTGTTCGTACCAGCGTTGGCGAAATGCCCAAGGGTCGTCATTGTCTTCAAACAGGTGCTCAAAGTAGTCGTCGGTCACGCTCATATAAACACCAGTTCGAAAGGTTGCAGCAGCCGCTGCAAGGCCCAGTCCGGCAGGATGGGCGCAAGTCCCACGGCCGGATCGCCCTGCAGTTGACTGACGAACGCGCCGACAGCATCGCGTTTGCGTTGCAGGGTGGCCGGGTCGAGTAATACCTTGCGGGCCCGCTCCCAGGGCAGGCGCTGATCGTCCGGTTCAGCCCAGTGCCAGGCCCAGATCGGCACTTCAACCAAGCGGGCGCCACTTTGCAGGCAGGCGGCTGCGCAGGCGCGACCCACTGCCTCATGGTCGCCATGACCGTCGCCACGCCAGGTGCTGAACACCACATCGGTGGTATGCAACCGATCGGTCAAAAACCTCGTCAGGTCGGCTTCTTGCTCGGCCACAGCGGTGTCGCTGATGCCCAGCCGCTGCCAATCCAGATCGGCGGGCAAGTCCAGACGAGCCAGGGCCTGGACGCTTTCCTGAGGGCGTTCAATGGCCAGGCGCTGGGCCGACCAGTTGGAGGAGCCGGGATGGCTGGCGGTGCCGTCGGTGACCGAGACCAGCAAAAGGTCACGCTGCAATTGATGTAGCTGGCTCAACAGCCCGCCGCAGCCCAGCACCTCGTCATCCGGGTGGGGCGCGACGATCACGGCGCGATGGGCGAAGGGCACCAGCAGGTCGGCACTGATCGCCGCCACGGCGGCCAGTTTCTCCGAGGCTTGCCAGGCGTGCAGCGCAGTGCCACGGCCCTGGGCGTCATCGCTGACCACAAATCCGTCGTTCATAACCGCCACCCGCGGTGCGCTCTGGTCTGTACAACCTGTTCACCCAGTGTTGCCAGATCACGTTCAGCATGGCTTTGGCGGATGAATACCGGCAAATCGGCGGCCATCCGGGCAAACCCGGCGTCCTTGCAGTAAGGGCCGGCACCCAGCGCCCGGCCCACATGCTGGATCACGGTCTCGACCGTGTTTTCTACACTGGCCCGGCAGCGGCGGGCCAGCAGTTCGCAATTATTGACCGTTCGGTCGTCAAGCTGTTTGGCGGCGTCTTGCAGAACTAGGCTGGCACTGGACAATGCGGCATCTACCGCGCCCAGATGTGCCAACCCGTGGGGCTCGGGGCGCTTGCTCAACTGCGCTGGCAGCGACAACGCCAGCGCACTGGCCGCGCCATACCAACACGCGGCGATGCCAATCGCACCCTGCCAGAAACCGGGGCGTTGCAGATAATCACCCGGCCCGCCAACCGCCCAGCCGCTGGCCTGGTCGAAGCGCACCTCGACACTTGCTGTTGCCGCCATGCCGACCGCATGCCAGCCATCCTCAGTGACCTGTACACCCGTTTGCGCCAGCGGTACGGCCACCAGTTGCTGGCGATCCTGTTCATCCCAGGCGGTCACCAGTGCATGGCTGAGCACCGCAGCGCCGCTGCACCAGGCTTTCAGGCCGTCGACCCGCAACCCGGCGCCGGCAGCGCTGACCCGCAAGCGGGCCTGCGGTGGCTCGGCCGCCCACATGCCCCAAGTGCTGCCGTTAGGCACCGCAGGGGCATCCAGCTCCTGGATAATTGCCAGCGCGTCGGTATGCCCTTCATACAGCTTGCACAGACCCAGGCTATGGCCCGCCACCTCGGCCAGTGCCTGCCAGCGAGCCAGCGTCTGGCCGCTGGCAGGCAAGGGCAGTTGATCCAGCCCCTGGCTGACCATCGCTCGCAGGCACTCGCCCAGCCCGGCACTGCCGGCCCGGGCGAGCTCATGCTGGCTGAGCAAACGCTCCAGCGCGTCGATCATTCCTGATCTTCACGCTGCAGGCCGAACAGCAACAGCGACCGCGCGGCGACGCCATACTGCGTACCGAACTCCAGACGTTGTTTGCGCGGTGCATCGTCCTGGCGGGTATCGATCAGGCAGGTGTAGTGGGTGCCTTGCGGGACTTCCGGCAGGGTAAAGTCCACGTCTTCGTGATGGGCGTTGACCACCAGCAGCAGGGTGTCGTCGGCACCGGGGCGGCGGATACCGGTCTCCTGGGCGCGACCATCCATGAGCATGCCCAGGCAGCGACCATGGCGGTCATGCCACTGCTCGATGCTCATCTCACTGCCATCCGGTGCCAGCCAAGTGACGTCCTTGACCCCGATCTCCTCGTTGTAATCACCAACCAGGAACCGGCTACGACGCAGGATCGGATAGCTCTGGCGCAATTTGATCAGGCGCTTGACGAACTTGAGCAAGGCCTCGCCATCACTGTCGAGGTTCCAGTTTACCCAGCCGATTTCGCTGTCCTGGCAATAGGCATTGTTGTTGCCGTGCTGGGTCCGGGCGAACTCGTCACCGGCGACCATCATCGGCGTGCCCTGGGCCAGCAGCAGGGTGGCAAAGAAGTTGCGCATCTGGCGCAGACGCAGGGTGTTGATGTCCTGATCGTCAGTCGGGCCTTCCACGCCATGGTTCCAGGACAGGTTGTTGTTGCTGCCGTCCTGATTGTTTTCGTCGTTGGCTTCGTTGTGTTTGTCGTTGTACGACACCAGGTCGTGCAAAGTGAAACCATCGTGGGCAGTGATAAAGTTTACCGACGCCTGTGGCCGCCGACCGCGCTGGTTGAACATGTTGCCCGATGCGGTCAGGCGTGCGGCGAAGTCTGCCAACTGGCCTTCATCGCCTTTCCAGAAGGCCCGTACCGTGTCGCGGAACTTGTCGTTCCATTCCATCCAGCCCGGCGGGAAACCACCGACCTGATAGCCGCCCGGCCCGCAATCCCAAGGCTCGGCGATCAGTTTGACCTGGCGCAGCACCGGGTCCTGGCGGCAGGCGACCAGGAAGCTGTGACGCTCGTCGAAACCGTCGTGGTAACGGCCCAGAATGGTTGCCAGATCGAAGCGGAAGCCGTCGACATGCATGTCCGACGCCCAATAGCGCAGCGAATCGGTGACCATTTGCAGCACGCAAGGGTGGCTGAGATCCAGGGTGTTACCGGTGCCGGAGTCGTTGATGTAGAAGCGCTTGTCGTCCGGCATCAGACGGTAGTACGAAGCGTTGTCGATGCCGCGCATCGACAGGGTCGGGCCAAGTTCGTTGCCTTCGGCGGTGTGGTTGTAGACCACGTCAAGAATCACTTCCAGGCCGGCTTTGTGATAGTGGGCGACCATTTCCTTGAACTCGGCAATCTTGCCGTGGGCCAGGTAGCGCGGGTCCGGGGCGAAAAAGGCGATGCTGTTGTAGCCCCAGTAGTTGGTCATGCCTTTTTGCAGCAGGTGCTGGTCGTTGACGAACGCATGGATGGGCAGCAACTCCACGGAGGTCACGCCCAGCTTGCGCACGTGATCAATGACCTCCGGGACCTTGAGGCCCAGGAAGGTGCCCTTGAGGTCGTCCGGGACCGCCGGGTGCAGTTTGGTGTAGCCGCGCACGTGGGTCTCATAGAGGATGGTCTTGTCCCACGGGGTGCTGACCCGCTGGTCGCGGCCCCAGGTGTAGGCCGGGTCGATGACCTTGCTCTTGGGCACGAACGGCGCGCTGTCGCGCTCGTCGAAGCTCAGGTCGCCATCGGGATGGCCGATGGTGTAACCAAACAGTGATTCAGACCATTTCAGTTCGCCGACCAATTGCTTGGCGTAGGGGTCGATCAGCAGCTTGTTGTGGTTGAAACGATGACCGTTGCCTGGGTCATAAGGACCATAGACCCGATAGCCATAGACCAGCCCGGGGTGCGCGTCGGGCAGGTAGCCGTGGTAGATCTCGTCGGTGTACTCGGGCAGTTCGATGCGTTCGAGTTCGACCTCGCCGCTGGAGTCGAACAGGCACAGCTCGACCTTGGTGGCGTTGGCCGAGAACAGCGCAAAGTTGACCCCCAGGCCGTCCCAGTTGGCGCCCAGAGGGAAGGGCAGGCCTTCGCGGATGCGTGGGCCCAGTGGTTTGTACTCGCTGCTGTCAGGGGCGGATTTATTCGACGACGTGCTCATGGTTGTTTCCTGAAAACGTTGATTTGCGGGCGATCAGTGCCGCTACCGCAACCAGAAGCTGCGATACGCGTGAAAATGTCGGGGTTATCGGGTGTAGCCGAGGCTGCGCAGGCGTCGAGCAACCGTGGTGGTGCTCGACGCTGCGCGCCATGGGCTTATGAAGCGGCCGGCTTGCGCGGCTTTTTCACGGCGGCGGGCTTGCTGGCAGGCTCGCTTTGCGGCGTCGCCGTAGTAGCGGCGGGTGCTGGCTTGGGTGCTGGTTTGGCTGCGGGCTTGGCAGTAGCGGGTTTGCCAGCCTTGGGCGCAGGTTTAGCAGCCGGCTTGCTCGCTGGCGCTGCTTTGCCCGACGCTTTGCCGGCCGGCTTGGCATCTGCCTTGGCATCCAGAGCACCGTCGATTTTGGGCAACCTCGGTTTGCTGGCACTGCGTGCAGCGGTTTTGTCAGGCGCCAGGGCTTCGGCTTCGGCCAGCTTGCGCGCCATTTCCCAATGGCGCTGGTCATTGCCGTTGGGCCGGCCCTCGGACTCCCATATCTGGTAGGCAAACTCGCGGATTCTTTTTTCGTCGGCACTCATTCTTCGACACTCCCGGCTTTTACTAATTTTGAACAAACAAATTTACGGAAAATTCCTTGAGCGCTGTACTGACTGGCAGTTGCTTGCCATCCAGTGTCAGGCTTTCGCCAAACAGGCCTTGCCAGGTCTGACCGGGCTCGGCAAACGGCAGGGTGATCCGCGTGTCGCTCCAATCACCGGCTTGTATGAATGGAGTTGGTGCGGTCCCCAATAGTTCAGAGAAGATGCGCGGCACGACGACAATCGCACGCACCCCGTCCAGTTCGCGAACAAAAGCCACCACCCGATCCGCCTGCTGGCCACTGACCGGCAAGGCTTGATAAGTCCCTCTGGCAAACAGTGCCGAGTGCTGGCGGCGAACCTCCAGCACCCTGGCGATCAGTGCCTGTTTGAGGCGACCGTCACGCCAGTTGAGCAGCAAATCACTGATGCCAGGCTGCTGCGTCAATGCCCGGCTTCGTGCAGCGTAGTCCACCGGACGACGGTTGTCGGGGTCGACCAGGCTGAAGTCCCAGAACTCGGCGCCTTGATACAAATCAGGCACACCTGGAACGCTCAGGCGCAGCAGCACTTGGGCAAGGCTGTTCAGCGCGCCGGCGGGGGCGATGCGCAGGGCAGTGGCACCCAGCGACTGGCGCAGCGGCTGCGCCTCGTCAGCCAGCAGCAGGCGTTCGAGGAAGCTCCGGCAGGCACTCTCATACGCCTGGTTGGGCGCAGCCCAGCTGCTTTGCAGTTTGGCTTCGCGCAGGGCTTTTTCCTGCCAGCGTATCAGCCGTTCGAGGTACTGAGCGGTTGCCTCTTCGCCTTCCAGATCCAGCGGCCAACTGCCGAGCAGCGCTTGATAGAGCATCAACTCGTCGCCGCCACTGATAACGCTCTCGCCGTCCTTGAGCGGCTGCGCCAGTTGCCGCCAGCGCTCGACCTGTTCGGCGTACCAGCCGGAACATTCGCTCAAGACCGCCAGACGGGTCCGGCTGTCTTCACCGCGCTTATGGTCGTGGGTGGCGGTGGCCAGCAGGTTGTCAGGGAAGAATTGGTGACGTTGCTGGCAGGCCTGGTGGAAGTCTTGCGGCGGCGCGCTGAAATGGCCCGGATGAAAGCCCACATCATTGCGCGACAGCAGCACCGCCGAGCGATAAAACGAGGTGTCCTCCACAGACTTGGCGGCCACTGGTGAGGTCAACTGCTGAAAGCGTACACAGGCATTGCGGTACAGCTTGCGCAGCTTGCCGCGCGGTAGCGAGCGCCATGTGGTGCCGCCCAGCCAGCGTTGCAGCCAGTCGAGCACCGGCCAGTCACCTTCGTTCAGGCTGCTGCGTGCGCCTTGCATCGCTTGCTCGAAGAAGCGCTCGTCTTCAGCACTGCGCCCGCAAACGCTGATGTAGGTGCGGTACACCGGAAAGTGGCAGATGAGCGCCAGCAGCGCGCGGCGGATCGCGCCCAGGGTCAGGTCACGGCTCATCAGGTCGCTGCGGGCCAGTTGCAGCAGCCCTTGGGCGAGATTTTCAAAGTCGCCGGCCAGGCTGCCGTGCAGCACCAGGTCACGGGCCAGGCGCTCTTCGTCGGCAAATACCGCGCTACGTTCGCTGATCCGGCTCCAGAGCTCGGCCAGCGGCTGCGCGCCGGCAGGATCATGTTGCAGCAGTGACACCTGGTTCATGAACTCATAGCCGGTGGTGCCGTCGACGCTCCAGTCATGGCGCAGTTGCTCATCGGCCCCCAGGATCTTCTCGACAAAGATCGGCAGGTGTTCAAGGGGCGCATGGGCGGGCCGCTGCGCCAACAAGCCCTGTACCCGGCGGTGCAGCTTGCGGCAGTAGCCGCGTGGGTCGGCCAGGCCGTCGACGTGGTCGATACGCAGGCCGTCTACCAGCCCCTCGGCAATCAACTGGAAAATCTTGCCATGGGTGGCTTCGAACACCGCCGGGCGCTCAACACGCAGGCCGCCCAGTTCATTGATGTCGAAGAAGCGCCGCCAGTTGATGTCGTCACCGGCGGTGCGCCAACTGGCCAACCGGTAGTGCTGGTCTTCAAGCAGCGCGTGCAAACGCGCAAAACCATCAGGCTGAGTCGAGTCGAAGGCTTTCAGCGCCTTGTGGATGGTTTTGAGCAGGGACTGATCAGCCACCAGCTCAACCAGTTGCGTACGCAGTTGCCGGGCACGCTCGTAAGCCTGAGGGTACTGCGCAAGTTTGGCGAAGCGCTCGCTGAGTTCTTCCAGGCGCGGATCCTGGGCATGCTGCAAAATCGCGTCATAGCTGGTCGGGCAGATCGGGAAGTGGTGCTGGTAATGCTCGATATAGAAGCGCCCATCAGTTTCATCGAAGCGCAGTGGAATTTCCCCACCTTGCAGCGCTGGGCCGTAGTCATTGCCCAGAAATGGCAGCAACAGCTGGCCCTTGAGCAGCGGGTCTGGCGAATGCCACTGAATATCGAAAAAAATCGCGTACGGGCTGCCGCGCCCCCATTCCAGCAGGTCCAGCCACCAGGGATTGTCGGCGCCGCCGACAGCCATGTGGTTGGAAACGATGTCGAGGATCAGGCCCATCTGGTGTTCACGTAACGTGGCAACCAGTCGCCGCAAGGCCGGTTCACCGCCCAGCTCGGGGTTGATGACAGTCGGGTCGACCACATCGTAACCGTGCATCGAGCCTGCCCGGGCCTTGAGCAGCGGTGATGCGTAGATATGGCTGATGCCCAGGCGGGCGAAATAGGGCACCAGGGCAATCGCGTCATCAAGGGTGAAATCTTTGTGGAACTGCAAGCGTTGGGTAGCACGCAAGGGAATCGGGTGGTTCATCGGTCACGCTCCGCAGCTTGCTGACGCGCCTGGGATAACAGTTCAAGGCGGCGTGCAGCGTCTTGCTGGTCCAGCAATTGATTACTGAGCGGCTCCAGCCGACGTCGCCAGTTGGGGTGGCTGTCGATGGTGCCAGGCAGGTTGGCCTGTTCGAGCACGCCCAGCGCATCTTCCACAGGAAGCAATACCAGTGGTGCGCGGGTATGGCCCAGGTAACGGATACTGGCGTCGATAATCAGGCCGCTGTCGTCAGTGTCTGGCGCAAAATTGTGATTGTTCTGGCTCAAGGCTTGGCGCAGACCGTCGTATTCGCGGCCACGCTCCTCGCGCCAGTGATGTTCTGCCTGCTCATCGACATGGCCCACGCGGCTGTGCCATTCGATATCCAGCTCGTTGATCCAGCCGGCCAGGGTCGGCAGGTCATGAGTGCTGGTGGTGGCCAGCGCGTCTGGCGACCAATCGAGAATTGGCTTGAATTGGCCGTTGTGCTGTTCGAACAACAGCACCCGCATGCCCAGAATGGCCCGCGCTGACAGCTTGTCGGACAGCCCCTCAGGGACAGTACCCAGGTCTTCACCGAGCACGATTGCCTGGTGCCGTACCGACTCCAGGCACAGCAGGCGCAGCAGGTCGTCTAGCGGGAAGTTGAGGTACGCACCTTCTTTGGGCGAGGCGCCGAGCGGGATGACCCACAGGCGTTGCAAGCCCATCACGTGGTCGATGCGCAGGCCGCCTGCGTGGGCAAAGTTGGCACGCAGCATTTCGATAAAGGCCCGAAAACCGTTGCGCTTGAGGCCCTCCGGCGAGAAGGCAGAAATGCCCCAGCTCTGGCCGGCACGGTTGAGAATGTCGGGTGGTGCGCCCACGGTCAGCGCCGACAGCAGTTCATCCTGACGGCTCCAGGCCTGGCTGCCCGCGCCATCGGCGCCGACCGCCAGGTCGGCAATCAGGCCGATGCGCATGCCTGCGCTTTTGGCCGCGACCTGGGCACGCTCCAGACCCCTTGCCACCAGCCACTGGGTGAACGCATGAAAGCTGATGTCATGGGCGTGGGCCGCGGCAAACAAGGCCACTGCCTGGCTGCGCGGCTGCTTGAAATCTTCTGGCCACTCGTGCCAGTTGGCGCTGATGCCCAGTTGCGCGGATGCTTCGCGGATCGCCTCGAAGCGGCAGTGATTCTCCAGCGCTTCACCGCCGGCATGGCGAAAGCTGTTGAAGTCTTCCTGCAGCGGATGATCACCGGCACTGAAGCCTTCAAAGAGCTTGCGCAGCACCTGCCACTTGGCCTTCGCCGCCGCTGGCCAGTCGATCAGCGTGAGTTGCTCAAGCTGCTCCAGGGTTTCACGCTGGCCGCTGTCTTCAATGGCCTGGCGCCAGGCGCGCTCGCCCAACAGCAAGGCGGGAGAGGCATACAGGCTGTTGAAAAACAGCCGGCTGGACGGCGAGTAGGGGCTATAACGCTGCGGGTCATCGGCAAACATGGCGTGCAGCGGGCTGATCGCCAGCGCATCGGCGCCACGTTCGCCGGCGGTGCGGGCCAGGCCTTCCAGCGCCTGGGTGTCACCAAAACCGCCATCACCCTCGCGGCGCAGGCTGTACACCTGAGTGGTCAGGCCCCAAGCGCGCGGCACCTCATTCTGGCAGGCCATGGCCATGCTGTAGCAGGTCAACGGCGCAACCGCGATCGTCAGCTGTTGGCCGACGATATCGAGCTGCTGATAGCCCACCGGGGTAATGGCCGGCAGGTTGGCATCCGCGTCCAGGCAGGACTGGATCGAGGTGCCATCTTCCAGATGCAGGGTAAAAGGGGTCTCGGGCTCGAACCAGGCCGAGAGGTCCAGCGGCCTGTCGACATCAACCGTCAATAACGGCGGTGCCTGACGACCATGGTGTTCGGTCTGCACCCGCAGCAGGCTGGCATCAATGGCCTCGCGGCTATGCGCCGGGTAACCAAGGGCGTCGAGTACCTTGCGCAACACCTCGGGGCTGACGGTCTGTGGCCTGGCATTGGCGTCGACCCAATGCACCGACAGGCCGACTTCGGTTGCCAATTTTTCCAGTTGCTCATTGCTCATCCTGAATCTCCGCAACGTCATGGGCTGACAGGCTGACAATGGCTGTCCAGGGTTCGAGGCTGCCGTTATGCCAAGGTTCGATCGACGTTGGGGTGCTGGCGAAAATCAGCTCGGCAGGGCTGGCCGGTGGCAGCTCGACCGGCTGTTCAGCAAGGTTCAGGTCGATGCGCAGGATCTGACCGTCTGCCATTTTCCAGCGTGCACTGACCACCCCGTCGGCCAGCACTTCAGCGCCCAGAGCAAAGGCACCGGGCAGGCGTGGCACGATCTCGCGGTGGCGGGTTTCCAGCAGTTGTTGATAGAAAGCCAGCCATTGGCGGTGTTCCAGCCCTTGCTCGGTGTCCAGCTCCAGGGCCGCCAGAGCCGGTCTGGAGGCCTCGAAGGTCTGCGCGTCGTTCGGGTCCGGAATCCGTTCGCGCTGATGCGGGTCGGCAAACGCGGCAAAGTCAGCAAACTCGTTGCGTCGGCCTTCACGCACCGCATCGGCCAGCTCGCCATGATGGCTGGTGAAAAACAGGAACGGCTCGCGCGCGGCCCACTCATCCCCCATGAACAGCAGCGGAATCATCGGCGACAGCAACAACAGCACGGTGGCGGCGCGCAGCGCCGGGGCAGGGGCCAGGCGTGGCAGGCGCTCACCCAGGGCGCGGTTGCCGATCTGATCGTGGTTCTGCAAGAACAGCACGAAGGCGCTGGGCGGCAGGTGCGCGCTGGCTTCGCCGCGCGCGGCACCGTGCCGGTTGGTCTGGCCCTGATAGACAAAGCCCTCACTGAGCAGGCGTACCAGTTTGTGGGTCGGCTGTTCGGCGAAATCCTGATAGTAAGCATCGGTCTCGCCGGTCAGCAGCACATGCAGGGTGTTGTGCCCGTCGTCGTTCCATTGTGCATCAAAGCCCTGTTCAAGCAGGCTGGCCTGGTTGAACTCGTTTTCCAGATTCAGCCAGACATGCCGGCCTGGTTCGATACCGGCGCGCACCTGGCGAGCGAAGTCTTGAAGAAAGTCCGGGTCGTTGATGGCATGCACTGCATCCATGCGCAGGCCGTCGAAGCGGTACTCGTTAAGCCACATCAGTGCATTGTCGATGAAAAAGCTGCGCACCTCGGGACGACGAAAATCGATGGCCGCGCCCCACGGTGTGTGCACGTCCTCGCGGAAGAATGCTTTGGCGTATTGCCCCAGGTAATTACCGTCCGGGCCAAAGTGGTTGTACACCACGTCAAGGATGACCATCAGGCCGTAGCCGTGGGCGGCATCGATCAGCCGTTTGAGCTGTTCGGGCGTGCCGTAGGAGGTCTGCGGGGCATACGGCAGCACGCCGTCGTAGCCCCAGTTGCGATCACCGGGGAACTGCGCCAGCGGCATCAGTTCAATGGCGGTCACTCCCAGCTCTACCAGGCGTGGCAGGTGTTTTTCGACGCCGGCATAGCCACCGAGTGCACCCACGTGCAGTTCATAGATGACCGCCTCGTGCCACGGGCGGCCTTGCCAGCCGGCGTGTTGCCAATGATAGGCAGCCGGGTCGACGACCCGGCTGGAGGTGTGCACGTCACCGTTCTGGGCGCGCGATGCCGGGTCGGGCACCTGCAGTTGATTGTCGATCAGGTAGTGGTAACCGGTGCCGGCAGGACAGGCCGTCTCCAGTACGAACCAGCCATCGCCCTGCGCCGGCATTGCCAGCGCCTGAGCGTTGTCCAGCAGCAGGGAAACGTTTTGTGCATCCGGTGCCCAGAGGGCGAATCGTGTGTGTTGCCGGTCCTGCATAACGGCGCCGTGGCGCCAGGCAGGTTCTGTACGCAAAGGCATCCGCGACCTCATTTCTCAGTAGTGCAGGGCAACGCCCAGATTTTTCTTCAACAGGTCCTGATAAAGCTCAGCGTAGGGTTCGACCGCCTGCTGCCAGTTGAACGGTGCGGCCATGGCGCGGCAGCGCATCGCGTTGAGCAGGGTGGTGTTTTCAAAGACTTTGAAGGCCCGGGTCAGGGCGTCGGTGTAGCTCTCGACCGTGGATTCGTTGAACAGAAAGCCCGTCACACCGTCTTCGATGGTGTCAGCCAGGCCGCCGGTGTTACGCGCCACCGGCAGCGAACCGAAGCGCTGCGCGTACATCTGGCTCAGGCCGCAAGGTTCGTACCGCGACGGCATCAGCAAGAAATCGCTACCGGCAAACATGCGCCGTGCATCGGTCTCGTTAAAGCCCACCCGGACACTGACCCGGCCGGGGAAGCGTGCCGCCAGATCACGCATGGCCTGTTCTTCTTCCGGCTCGCCACGACCGATGATTGCGATCTGCCCGCCGTTGGCGACGATGTGTTCGGCCACACCAATGGTCAGGTCCAGACCCTTCTGGTAAACCAGCCGGGAGACCACGGCAAACAGCGGGCCTTTGGAGGGTTCCAGCTCAAACAGCTCGCGCACGTAGTCGGCGTTGATTTCCTTGCGCAGCCATTCATTGGGTGCGAAGTGGCAGATCAAGTGTTTATCGGTGGCGGCATCCCAGCTCGAATCGATCCCGTTCGGGATGCCGCTGAGCTTGCCCTGTTCAGCCTTGCTCTGCAGGAAACCTTCCAGCCCGCAACCGAAGTCGGCCGTGGTGATCTCCTTGGCATAGGTGGCGCTGACCGTGGTGATGTGGCTGGCATAAGCCATACCGGCCTTGATGAACGACAGCTTGCCGTAGAACTCCATGCCTTCGGGGGTCAGTGCCTGTTCGGGCAAACCCAGCTCACGTGCCGTGGTCGGGCTGACCGTGCCCTGGTAGGCCAGGTTATGGATGGTGAAAATGCTCGGTGTGGTCTGTCCGCGCCAGCGCATATAGGCCGGCGCCAGGCCTGCCGGCCAGTCGTGGGCATGCACCAGTTCGGGGCACCATTGGGTCTTGACTGAACCGGCGGCGAAGTCGGCGGCTGCCAGGCCCAGGCGGGCAAAGCGGATGTGGTTATCGGACCAGTCGCGGCCGTTGACATCGCCGTAGGGCGTGCCCTCGCGCTCGTACAGTTCGGGACAGATCAACACATAGATGACCAGACCGTCTTTCATGTCCATGCGTCCGACCTTGCACGGCGGCAGTGCCGCATAGCCGCCCAGTTCACTGATGATGTGGATCGGGTTGCCGCTATTGATCACTTGCGGGTAGCCGGGAATCAGCACACGGACATCGTGCAGGTGACGCATGGCCCTCGGCAGTGCCGCTGAAACATCGCCCAGGCCGCCGGTCTTGACCAGATCAGCCAGTTCCGAGGTCACAAACAGCACCTTGCGGCGGTTGACCTGGGAAATGGTGTGCTGAGGCAATGCTGGTGTGGTCGGCAAATGCAATAAAGGCATTTGCGACCGGCTCAGAACCGGATGATTCAGCTCGCTGGCCGGCTGACCAAAACTCTCTCCCTGCTGGGTTTTTACAGCGGCGCTTATCATCGTGTTCTCCCAATTAATACAGTGTCGGTGCAGTTCTGAAGTTGCTCCGGACCATGTCCTGCGGCCGGACGCACAAGTTCACGCAAGATCAGTACCCATTTACTGTCTGACGCAGCTTCAAGGACAGGGTGATGACGCCGTTTATGAGGTCATTGCTCAGCATAGGCGGGTCTTATCAGATGACCCGGCCGTTTTTCAGAAGTTTCGACTTTTTTACCGGGAAATGTCTGGACCGAGGCTGCGGCGCATTCAGATTGACGACATCTTTGGCATTGAGAGGGGAAAAACTGATTGGCCAGACGCCCGGATGCTGAGAAACAGAGGCTTGTTACCGGTCGTCGGATAGTTGCTGGCGCACCGCGCGCTGCCTGCTAACAGGGCGTTTTCGGACCCTGTTTGCACCGTCAGGCACCCGAATGCCAAATGAGGGTGCGCTGTTTAATTCACTTTGGTGCAGTTGAACAGGCGGGCTGTTGAAGTCCTGTTGCTGGAGGCACATCTGGCGCCGAAATCGGCCTGCGAGAACATTGTCTGAAAATTCCTGCATACCGATTGAACGACTTTCATCTACGAAGCGGTAGAATCCCCGGCTACGTCTGTCAGACGCGAACGATTGTTTTAACGAGGATGCCAATGCAAACCCCAGAGGTCCTGGTCCTGCAAGCAAGCTATACCAATCCGGTTCATGCCGAAGCGCTCGGCACGCTGCTTAATCACTACGCCGAAGATGTCATGGGCGGTGGTGAATCCTTGTCTCTCGACACCCGTCAGCAACTGGCCAGTGAACTGGCCAAGCGTCCCCATGCCTTCAGTGTGTTGGCGTTCATTGCCGGTGAGCCGGTAGGGCTGGTCAATTGCTTCGAGGGTTTCTCCACCTTCGTCTGCCGCCCGCTGGTGAACATTCATGATGTGGTGGTGCTGTCTTCCCATCGTGGCCTGGGCATCAGCCAGAAAATGCTTGCCAAGGTCGAGGAGATTGCCCGGCAGCGTGGCTGCTGCAAGCTGACGCTCGAAGTGCTGGAAGGCAATGAGGTGGCGAAGGCCGCTTACCAGAAGCAGGGTTTTGACGGGTATCAGCTCGATCCGCAGATGGGGCGTGCGATGTTCTGGCAAAAGGTGCTGTAACGGATGTTTTTCGGGTTGCCAGGCTGTCTGCAAACCCGGAGACTTGCGCGCCTTGCTGGCAGGGCTGGGTGAGGCAGAGGCGGGCAGTGCTTCAGTGGCAGATCAACGCAGGGGATCTGCCACCGCGACAGCGGGTCAGCGATCAGGCGATCTGCTTGCCCTGGCCGCCAAACTGGGCCTGCTCCAGCAAACGGGTCATTTGCGCCAGCTTGTGCTGCAATTGGGCGCGTTCTTCTTTCAGGGCGCGCAGCTCGTCGCGACGGATAGTGACGTACAGGGTTTGTGGTGCAAGTGTTTGAAGTACAGTGCCCATTGCTCACCTCGCAAATGGCGGATTCAACGTCAGAAAGGCTTGTGGCAATGACTGTCGAACTCCCTGATCCGCCCTTGCCTGACACCTTTGTCGGCCGGGATTCTGATTTCTTTTGCGTGTGATTGGAACTTTTTTATTTTTGATTGTCGCGTGACTTTTACCGCTATTGGCACCAACCCCAATGACTACGCCGCTAAGCCCGGCTTTTTGATTGGCGGGAACCGATACATCAGCCTGTAACACTAAGTTGCATGCCTCGAAGCTTCGTATAACGTGAAGCATTCTTACTTTGAATTTGTATCAGGAGCAGCACCTCATGCAACTCGGGATCGTGGGTTTGGGCCGCATGGGCGGCAATATCGCCAGACGTTTGATGAAAAATGGCCACAGCACCGTGGTCTACGACCGTGACGAGGCCTCGCGCGCGACCCTGGCCGCCGAAGGCGCCAGTGCAGCGGCCGATCTGGCCGGCCTGGTGGCGGGCTTGCAGGCACCACGTGCGGTCTGGGTCATGCTGCCAGCCGGTGACGCTACGGAGCAGACCATTGAAGCCCTGAGCCAGTTGCTCGAACCCGATGATGTGATCATTGATGGCGGCAACACGTTCTATAAAGACGACATTCGTCGCGCCGCCAGCCTGGCCCTCAAGGACCTGCACTACGTGGACGTCGGTACCTCCGGCGGCGTATGGGGGCTGGAGCGTGGTTACTGCATGATGATCGGCGGCGAGAAAGCCATCGTCGACCGGCTCGACCCGCTGTTCGCCACCCTGGCACCGGGTATTGGCGATATCCCGCGCACCCGCGACCGCAAGGCTGAGGACCATCGCGCTGAGCAAGGCTATATCCATGCCGGGCCGGCCGGTTCCGGGCATTTTGTGAAGATGATTCACAACGGTATCGAATACGGCATGATGCAGGCCTTTGCCGAAGGCTTCGATATCCTCAAGCAGAAGAACTCCGAGCAACTGCCTGAAGAGCAGCGCTTTGACCTTAACGTGGCTGACATTGCCGAAGTCTGGCGGCGCGGCAGCGTGGTTTCGTCCTGGCTGCTGGACCTGACGGCCGACGCATTGGCCAGTGATCCGAACCTGGACGCCTACTCAGGCTCGGTCGCTGACAGCGGTGAAGGGCGCTGGACCATTGAGGCCGCCATTGAGCAGGCGGTACCGGCCCCGGTACTGACCAGCGCCTTGTTCGCGCGCTTCCGTTCGCGTCAGCAAGCCACTTATGGCGACAAGATGCTGTCTGCCATGCGCTTTGGTTTTGGTGGTCACAAGGAGGTCAAGTAAATGGGTTTGACGCAGCGTTCCGAGGCCGAGAAGACTCCGCAAGTCGCACCGCCAACCACGCTGTTTCTGTTTGGTGCCCATGGTGACCTGGTCAAGCGCCTGCTGATGCCGGCGCTGTATAACCTGACCCGTGACGGGCTGGTGGATGACAACCTGCACATCGTCGGCGTTGACCACAACGCCGCGACCGATCAGCAATACACCGCCAAGCTCGAAGCCTTCATCCGTGAAGAAGGCGCGAAAAAAAATGCCGAGGGCGGCGAGGTCCTTGACCCGCAACTGTGGGGGCGGCTTGCCGGGCGCATCAGTTACATTCAGGGTGACTTCCTGGACGACGCCACCTACCGCGATATCGCCAGCAAGATCGAGAGTACCGGGACCGGCAACGCGGCGTTCTACCTGGCGACGGCGCCACGCTTTTTCAGCGAGGTGGCGCAGCGCCTTGGCGCAGCCGGGCTGCTTGACGAGCGTGAAGGCGCGTTTCGCCGGGTGGTGATCGAAAAGCCCTTTGGCTCGGATCTGGCCAGCGCCGTGGCGCTGAACGAGTGCCTGCTCAAGGTCATGGGCGAAAAGCAGATCTACCGCATCGACCATTACCTGGGCAAGGAAACCGTCCAGAACATCCTGGTCAGTCGGTTTTCCAACGGCCTGTTCGAATCATTCTGGAACAACCATTACATCGACCACGTGCAGATCACCGCCGCTGAAACGGTCGGGGTCGGCACCCGGGCCGGCTTCTACGAGAACACCGGTGCACTGCGTGACATGGTGCCCAATCACCTGTTCCAGCTGCTGGCGATGGTGGCCATGGAGCCGCCGGCCGCGTTCGGCGCCGATGCGGTGCGTGGTGAAAAGGCCAAAGTGGTCGGCGCTATCCGGCCCTGGAGCGAGATGGAGGCATTGGCCAACTCGGTGCGCGGTCAGTACACCGCCAACAAGAGTGCTGACCTGGTCGGTTACCGCGAAGAAGAGCGTATCGAGCCGGACAGCAACACCGAAACCTATGTTGCCCTCAAGGTGATGATCGACAACTGGCGCTGGGTGGGCGTGCCGTTTTACCTGCGTACCGGCAAGCGTTTGAGCACCCGCAGCACCGAGATCGCGATCTGCTTCAAGCCGGCGCCTTACGCGCAGTTCCGCGACACCGACGTCGACCGCCTGCGGCCCAATTTCCTGCGGATTCAGATCCAGCCCAACGAGGGCATGTGGTTTGACCTGTTCGCCAAGCGTCCCGGGCCAACCCTGGACATGGAAGACATCGCGTTGGGCTTTGCCTACAAGGATTTCTTCGAAATGCACCCGTCCACTGGCTACGAGACGCTGATCTACGACTGCCTGACCGGTGACCAGACCCTGTTCCAGCGTGCTGACAACATTGAAAACGGCTGGCGTGCGGTGCAGCCGTTCCTTGATGCCTGGAACAAGCACCCTGAAGTGCAACCTTACATTGCCGGAGGCAGCGGGCCTGAAGCGGCGGATGAGCTGCTGCGCAACGATGGTCGTGAATGGCGGCAGATCGATGGCTGAAGACCTTCAGCCAGCGATCCGCCTGCTGCTCAGTGACCTGGATGGCACCTTGTTGCAGCCTGACCACCGCCCGAGTGCCGCGACCATCGCGGCGATCGGACGTCTGCGCCAGGCTGAGATTGCCTTTAGTGTGGCCAGCAGCCGTCCGCCACGGGCCATGCGCGAGATCGTCGAGATGCTCGGCATCGACGTGCCTTATGCCGGCTTCAATGGCGGCACCCTGATTGGTACGGACGGTCGCGTGCTTGCCGCGCATCATATCGACCCCGATGCGGTACGCACTTGCTTGCAGGTATTTGCCGGGGCCTGCGTGGATGTCTGGGTGTTTGCTGACGACCAATGGTTGCTGCGCGACCTCAACGGCAGCTATGTCGGGCACGAGCGCAGCGCATTGGGCTATGACCCGGTCCCGGTCGACAGCTTCGAGCCCTTCCTGCCTCGCATCGACAAAATGGTCGCTTCAAGCGCTGATTTCGAGCTGCTCAAGGCTCTTGAACACCAGCTTGGCGAATTGTTGCAAGGCCAGGCGTTGGCCGCGCGGTCACAGGACTACTACCTCGATATCACGGCCATACAGGCCAACAAGGGTCAGGCCTTGCAGAGCCTGGCTGCGCACATTGGGGTGAACATCGAGCAAACCGCAGCGATTGGCGATGGTCATAACGATGTGGCCATGTTTCGTGTGGCCGGTTTGTCGATTGCGATGGGCCAGGCGCAGGAGGATGTCCGTATTCAGGCTGACCGGGTCACCGGCAGTAATACAGAAGAGGGCGTGGTGCAGGCGATTGATCGCTATCTGCTGCCAGGCCGCTGACAGGAGTGCTCCGGCTGTGGAGCCTCCGGTCAGCAAGACGGGGGAAAACCATGGCTGCGCTGATCGAAGACTACGCCTTGTTGGGCAACTGCAAGACGGCGGCATTGGTGTCGCGGGATGGTTCACTGGACTGGTTGTGTTTTCCGCGTTTCGACGCCGGTGCCTGTTTCGCCGCGTTGCTGGGGGACAGCGACAACGGTTGCTGGAAAATTGCGCCGGTTGAAGCAGTGTCAGGCGTCGAGCGGCGTTACCAGGACGGTACTTTGATTCTGGAGACCGAGTTCCGCACCGCCAGCGGCCGCGCCAAACTGGTCGACTTCATGCCTATGGACACCACCGGTCATGTGGTGCGCAGTGTGGTGGGGCTCGAAGGAACGCTGGAGTTTGTCATGGACCTGGCGATCCGCTTCGACTATGGCAGTACCGTGCCGTGGGTTGAAAAGCGTGAGCCGCATACGCTGACCGCGGTTGCCGGCCCGGAAATGCTGGTGCTGCGCAGCCCGGTCGATCTGCACCCCAGGGACCATCACACCGGCAGCCGGTTTGCCGTCACTGAGGGAGAGGTCCTGACCTTTTGCCTGGGCTGGCAGCCCTCCAACGAAAGCCTGTATCCGGCGCTTGATACCCAGCAGGCTCTGGAGGCCACCACACGCTTCTGGCGTGATTTTTCCGGGCACTGTCCTGACGTTGGTCCATGGAGTGAACAGGTCAAGCGCTCGCTGATCACTCTTAAAGCCATGACTTACGCACCTACCGGCGGCATCGTTGCGGCGGTGACCACCTCGCTGCCCGAAGAACTGGGCGGTGAACGTAACTGGGACTACCGCTACTGCTGGTTGCGTGATGCGACCATGACCCTGCTGGCCTTTATCAACCTCGGTTACCTTGAAGAAGCCACCGCCTGGCGCGACTGGCTATTGCGCTCGATTGCCGGTAACCCGGAGCAGATCCAGATCATGTACGGCCTGGGCGGTGAGCGGCGTCTTCAGGAGTATGAGTTGCCCTGGCTGGCAGGTTATGAAGGTTCGCGGCCGGTGCGGGTCGGAAACGGTGCGGCCACTCAAATGCAGCTCGACGTCTACGGCGAGGTGGCCGACGCCATGAGCCAGGCTACGGCCAGCGGCATGGCGCAACACCCGCGTGGTATCGGTATTTCCAGGCTGGTGATGCCGTACCTGGAAAAGATCTGGCGCCAGCCTGATGCCGGCATTTGGGAAATCCGTTGCGAGCCACGCCATTTCACCCATTCCAAAGTCATGGCCTGGGTGGCGTTCGACCGTAACGCCCGGCAATTGACCAGCACTGCAACCAGCGAACGCGACCGCCGGCTGGCGACCCGCTGCCGGGAAGTCGCTGATCAAATCCATGCCGATGTCTGCAGCAAAGGCTTTGATAAGCAACTCAACAGCTTTGTGCAGTCATACGGTGCCAAAGAGGTCGACGCCAGCTTGTTGCAGATCGCCCTGACCGGCTTTTTGCCTGCTGACGACCCGCGCGTTATAGGCACCGTGCGCGAGATCGAAAACAAGCTGCTGCAAGACGGCTTGCTGTTGCGCTACGACAGTGAACGGGCGGCCGATGGAGTCAAGGGCGGCGAGGGCACCTTCCTGGTCTGCTCGTTCTGGCTGGCCGATGTGTATGTGTTGCAAGGCCGGGTTGATGAGGCCAGGGCATTGTTCGAGCGGCTGTGCGGGTTGTGCAATGACGTCGGCCTGCTGGCTGAGCAATACGACGTCAAAGACCGGCGCATGCTGGGTAATTTCCCGCAGGCGTTCAGCCATATCGGCATCATCAACACCGCCTTGAATTTGCACCGTGCTGCCAGCCGTTGCCCGATAAAGGCGCGTAGCTGTGCGCAGGTGGTGTAGCTGTAAAGCTGGCTCCCACCGGTCCAACTGAACAGTCTTGGTGTCAGCCCGCCTTGCGAAATGTCAGGTTTATCCGCTGCGCGCCCAGCAGCGGATGTTCGCCTTCGGCAACCGGCAGGATGCCATGAAAGCGCAGGCGGTCGGCACCGCCCCAGACCAGCACGTCGCCATGAAAGAGCGGCACGCGCAGGGGCTTGTCACTGCGCTTCAGGCCGCCGAACTGGAACACTGCGGGTAACCCCAGCGAGACCGAAACCACCGGCCAGCGGTGGTCGCGTTCATCTTTGTCCTGGTGCAGCGACATTTTCGCGCCGGGCACATAGCGATTTATCAGGCAGGCATCCGGCTCGAAGCCGGCAAAGCCTGCCTGTGCGGCGGCTTCACGAGCCAGAATGCGCCAGGCGTCGGGCATCGTCGGCCAGGCTTGACCGGTCAACGGGTCGACAGCGGTGTAGCGATAGCCATGCTGATCGGTGATCCAGCCCAGCGCGCCGCAGCAGGTCATCGCCGCTGACATCCGGTAGCCGCCAGGGGTGGACATGTGCCGGAGGGGGGCGGCAGCCTGAAGTTGCTTCAGCAGTGCCAGGCAGCTCTGCGCTTCAGGCAAAGCGAAGCCGCGCAACACCACGGCGGACGGGCCGATGGTTTCGCGGCCCTTGGGTGTGTCGTCGGCAAACAGATCGAAATTCATCGCAGGATCCTGGCGCCAGCGCCGGGCGGCATGGCCGCTGATCTTTGCAGGTTCGCGGCCGGTCTGGCATCCGCCAGACTGACCTGGTGCACGCTGGCTTTGATGCCGGTCAGAGCGCCTTGCTGACCTTGACGTCGCTGATTACGTCGCCGCTCTGGTCGTGCATTTTTTCCAGTGCCGCACGGGCTTCGTCCACGCAGGCAGACTGTAGATAGGCGAATTCAAAGCGGCGCTCACCATTGAGTTTGTAGCTGATGGCGAACTTGATGGTCGGGGCAGGGCTGGTCACGGTGACTCCTGGGCGGATCTGGGTTCAGCGCAGCTGTGAAGGCGAGCGGCGCACAATCTTGATCGAGTGGCTAAAGGTCGGCTTGTGGCCCGGGTCTTTGTCGGGTTTGCGCCCGACGGTGTCGATGGTGATGTTCCAGAAGCCGCTGCTCGGTACGGTAATCTTGGCCGGGAACCGGTCGAAGGCGCCGCCATGATAGGTGTGCCGACCGCCGTTCTTGAAGCTGCGAAAGTTCGCATCGTTCATCAGGCGGATGTTGCAGGTACGCGAACATTCAATGACGACCAGATCGTCTTCATTGAGGTGTTCACGCTGGTGTACGAACTTCATGGGTGTCTCCGGAACAGGCGGCATCGCAAAAGCGAGACGATAACACGACCCGGCAAAGGTTTTGAGCAGTGGCGCACAGTTATTTGCCTATGATGGCAAAAAGTTTTCGCGCTCGGGATCTTATTCGCTCCGTGCTGGTCATAGCGGCTTTATTTTGGAGAAAAAAGCATGAAACTGGCCGTGGTAATCCTGGCCCTGGCGACATTGGCCGGGTGCGCAACAGTCGAGGATATCGAGCATTCACCCGCGACCCTGAGCGTTATTTCCGGCAAAAAGCCTGACCAATACGCCGATTGCTTTATCGACAAGCTGGGTGACAGCCGTCAGCCGCCGATGAAAGAAGCCCGTAACGACGGTGTGCGCCTGATCGTTGCACAAAAGCTCAGCGATGCGCCGGCGGCGATTGTCGACATTGACGAACGTTCCAGCGGCAGCTCGATCAAGGTTCATGAACACCTCAACAACCTGCCGATCCGTGGCGGTGCCGTGCAAAAGGCCGCTGAGGCGTGCATCTCCGGTTAAGGCAATACTTGTATCTCTGTGGGAGCGAGCTCTGCTCGCGAAGAGGCCAATAAAAACGCTACATCTGCTGCGGATGTACCGCCCTCTTCGCGACCAAGGTCGCTCCTACTTGCAGACCACCAGCACGCTGCGGTGCTTGAAGTTACCCACGTCCATGCCCAAGGTCTTTTCTTCAGCGTCAAGCTGTGGAGTGCCGTCGGTGCCGACGATTTCGTAACCGGTGCCAGCGCAAGAGTCCTCGGCTTTTTCATAGCACTTGGCCCACGACATCGCTTCGCCGGAACAGTCGATGCTCAGCCCCTGTTGGCCGTTTTTCATGTAGGTCGGGGAGGCAGTGGCGCACGCGGTAAGGCCCAGTACAGCGATAAGGGGCAGCAGTCTGATCATGATGGTCGCTTCGGCTATTGGCTCTGGAAGGAGTGGTTTCAGTTGCGGCGCCTTGCCTCGAATGCGCAGTGCTTGAGGTCTGGGGCGCGCTAAAAACCGGATAATGCACTTGGACTGAGGTGCGGTGCCATCGTTCCGCCATAAATTACCGGGTTGTCGGCGGTCACAGGGCTGTCTTGTGCCCGTCACGATGCTGCAACCGGCTGACGGTGCAATTGTCGCAAATCTTGTCAGGAGACACGACTATGCGACTCTGCATCATCGGTGCCGGCTATGTCGGGCTGGTCAGCGCAGCCTGTTTTGCCGAAATGGGCAACCATGTGATCTGCGTCGAGCATCAGCCGGCTCGTTTGGCGGCCTTGCAGCGTGGAGATTGCCCGATTCACGAGCCAGGCCTGCAAGTGATGCTCAAAGAGCACGCTGGCGGCGGTCAGTTGAGTTTCACTGGCAGTCTCGTCGAGGGCGTGCGCCAGGCAGACATCGTGTTCATTGCCGTCGGTACGCCCAGCCAGGAAGATGGTTCGGCCGATCTGCGCCATGTGCTGGCAGTGGCCGATCAGTTGGGGCAGTGCCTTGCTCGTCCATGCCTGGTGGTCAACAAGTCCACGGTGCCGGTGGGCACCTGTGAAAAAATTGCCCAGCGTATCAATCAGCGCTTGGTCCGGCGCGGCATGAAGCTGCGCATCCCGGTGGCGAGCAACCCGGAGTTTCTCAAGGAGGGGGCGGCCATCGACGACTTCATGAGACCGGACAGAGTGATCGTTGGTGCAGCCGAGATGCAGTCGGCCGAGTTGTTGCAACGGCTGTACAGCCCGTTCTTGCGCAACCGCGAGCGTGTCCTGGTGATGGGCTTGCGCGCCGCAGAGTTCAGCAAGTACGCGGCCAACGCCTTCCTGGCCACCAAGATTTCGTTCATCAACGAAATGGCCGGGCTGTGCGCCGCGCTGGACGTGGATATCGAGCAGGTTCGACGCGCGATTGGCAGTGATCAGCGGATCGGTACGCATTTTATTTATGCCGGTTGCGGCTACGGTGGCTCCTGTTTCCCCAAGGATGTGCGGGCGTTGATCAAGACCGCCGAGCAGCAAGGCTTCGAGGCGCAGATTCTCAAAGCCGTGCAGGCGCGCAATGCGACCCAGAAAACCCTGTTGTTCAGCGCCTTGCGTCAGCATTTCGGTGGCTATCTGCAAGGCCGGGTGGTCGGCGTCTGGGGGCTGGCCTTCAAACCGGGCACCGACGATATTCGCGAGGCCCCCAGCCTGGTGTTGATCGACGCGCTGTTGGCTGCCGGTGTCCAGGTCCAGGCCACTGATCCTGCCGCGATGGTTGCGGTGGCCGAGCGTTATGTCGATGCAATCGGCCGCGGTCAGCTACGCTTGTGCGAGTCGCTTTACGGCTGTGCGCAGGGCGCCGATGCGGTGGTGCTGGTCACCGAATGGAAGCAGTTTCGCCAGCCCGATTTCCTGCGAATTCGCGCATCGATGCGCATGCCGGTATTGTTCGATGGTCGCAATATCTACGACAGCGCGGAACTATCTGCCCAAGGATTCCTCTACCATGGCATCGGAAGGCCAGTGGTGGGGCATTGTAAGGTGACCGCCGCCTGATTAGACTGCGCCGACAATGCCCCAGCCCTTAACTAAGGACTTATATGATCAAGAAATGCTTGTTCCCTGCAGCCGGTTACGGCACTCGCTTTTTGCCAGCGACCAAAGCCATGCCCAAAGAGATGCTGCCAGTGGTCAACAAGCCACTGATTCAATACGGTGTGGAAGAAGCACTTGAAGCGGGCTTGAACCAGATCTCCATCGTCACCGGTCGCGGCAAGCGCGCGCTGGAAGATCACTTCGACATCAGCTACGAGCTGGAGCACCAGATCAAAGGCACCGACAAGGAAAAATACCTGGTCGGCATCCGCCGCCTGATCGACGAGTGCAGCTTCTCGTACACCCGTCAGACTGAAATGAAAGGCCTGGGCCACGCAATCCTCAGCGGTCGCCCGTTGATCGGCAACGAGCCGTTCGCCGTGGTACTGGCCGACGACCTGTGCGTCAACCTCGAAGGCGACGGCGTGCTGCAACAGATGGTCAAGCTGTTCAAACTGTATCGCTGCTCGATCGTTGCCATTCAGGAAGTCGATCCGCAGGAAACCAACAAGTACGGTGTGATTGCCGGTGAGGAAATCAAGCCGGGTCTGTTCCGTGTCAACGACATGGTCGAGAAGCCGAAGCCTGAAGACGCACCGTCGAACCTGGCCATCATCGGTCGTTACATCCTGACGCCGGACATTTTCGAGCTGATCGAACAGACCGAGCCAGGCAAAGGCGGCGAGATCCAGATCACTGACGCATTGATGAAGCAGGCTGCCCAAGGCAACGTGCTGGCTTACAAGTTCAAAGGCCAGCGTTTCGACTGCGGCGGCGCCGAGGGTTACATCGACGCGACCAACTTCTGCTTCGAAAACTTCTACAAGACCGGCAAAGCGTTCTGACTTCACCTGCCTGTCCACCCAAAGCCATCCCGGTGTTCGCACCGGGGTGGCTTTTTCATTTCTGCGGGGTTCGCATAGCCGTTATGCTGAGCACCTATTCATGGAGGCAGTAATGGCTTACGACTTCGATCTTTTTGTCATCGGCGCCGGTTCCGGTGGTGTACGGGCAGCGCGCTTTGCTGCGGGTTTCGGGGCGCGGGTTGCGGTTGTGGAAAGCCGTTATCTGGGCGGTACGTGTGTCAACGTGGGCTGTGTGCCGAAAAAACTGCTCGTGTACGGTGCGCACTTTGCCGATGACTTCGACAATGCCAAAGGCTTTGGCTGGAATGTAGGGCAGCCCGAGTTCAACTGGGCCACCCTGATCGGCAACAAAGACAAGGAGATCCAGCGTCTTAACGGTATTTACCGCAAACTGCTGGTCGACAGTGGCGTGACCCTGCTCGAAGGGCATGGGCGGATCACCGGCCCGCATACTGTGCAGGTCGATGGCACGTCATACACCGCCGAACGCATCCTGATCGCCACCGGTGGCTGGCCACAAGTGCCCGATGTACCGGGGCGTGAGCATGCGATCACCTCTAACGAGGCTTTCCATCTGGCCGAGTTGCCCAAACGCATCATCGTGGTGGGCGGCGGCTACATTGCGGTCGAGTTCGCCTCGATCTTCAACGGCCTGGGTGCGCAGACCACCCTGGCGTACCGTGGCGAGCTGTTCCTGCGCGGTTTTGACGGCGGGGTGCGCAAGCACTTGCATGAAGAATTGCTCAAGCATGGCATGGATGTGCGTTTCAATTGCGATATCTCAAGGATCGACAAGCAGCCAGACGGTAGTCTGAAGGTCTGTCTCAAGGATGGCGGCACGCTGGACACCGATTGCGTGTTCTATGCCACTGGCCGGCGACCGATGCTCGACAATTTGGGGCTGGAGACTGTCGACGTCAAACTCGACAAGCAGGGCTATATCCAGGTCGATGAGCATTATCAGAGCAGCGAGCCGTCGATTCTTGCGTTGGGCGATGTCATTGGTGGTGTTCAACTGACGCCTGTGGCGCTGGCAGAAGGCATGGCGGTGGCCCGTCGTCTGTTCAAGCCCGAGCAGTTTCGCCCGGTAGACTACAATCACATCCCGACAGCCGTTTTCAGTCTGCCGAACATTGGCACCGTGGGCCTTACCGAAGAGCAAGCCATTGAAGAGGGCTACTCGGTACAGGTGTTCGAAAGCCGTTTCAGGCCAATGAAACTGACCCTGACCGATGATCAGGAGCGGACTTTCATGAAGCTGATCGTCGACAGCGCCAGTGACCGGGTGCTCGGTTGCCATATGGTCGGCCCGGATGCCGGTGAGATCGTGCAAAGCCTGGCGGTCGCGCTCAAGGCCGGTGCGACCAAGCAGGTGTTCGACGATACCCTGGGCGTGCATCCGACGGCGGCGGAGGAGTTCGTCACCATGCGCAGTCCGGTGGCGCGCTAACGGTTGTTACCATGCCCGGTTTTCAGGATGAGAACCGGGCAAAATCCGCATTCAAGGATGGAGTCCTGTGTTGAGCAAGCAGACCCCGACGCCGGTCATGCCACTGAGTTGCATGCCGCCCGACAATAACGCCCTGCGGCAGATCGATGCGCTGCGTGAAAGCGAGCGACAGTTTCGCACGCTGGCCGACAACATGAGTCAGTTGGCCTGGACGGCTGACCCCGAGGGCTGTATCCGCTGGTACAACGAGCGCTGGTATGACTATACCGGCGCGTCGCTGGAGTCGATGCAGGCGTTGGGTTGGCGAGCGGTGCATCATCAGGATCATTATCAGCGGGTCACTGCGCGACTCAAACATTGCTTCTCCACGGGCTCGGTCTGGGAAGACACCTTTCCGCTGCGCAGCAAGGACGGCACATTCAATTGGTTTTTGTGTCGGGCATTGCCGATTCGTGATGATCAGGGCCATATCACCCACTGGCTTGGTACTCACACCGACATCACCGCACAGGTCAATGCCGAAGAGGCGTTGCGCGAACTCAATGACAGTCTGGAGTTGCGGGTGGCAGAGCGTACCCGCGAGCTGGCCGAAGCCAATCAGCGCCTGCAGGTGGAGATCGCCGAGCGCGCCCAGGCCGAAGAAGCACTGCGCCACGCGCAGAAGATGGACGCCATTGGCCAATTGACCGGAGGCATTGCCCATGACTTCAACAACATGCTGACCGGTGTGCTCGGGGCGCTGGACCTTACGCGGCGGCGGATTGCCGCCGGGCGTGTGGCTGAGGTTGACAAGTACATTGATGCAGCCACGACCGCGGCCAATCGCGCTGCGGCCCTGACTCAGCGCTTATTGACGTTTGCCCGGCGTCAGTCGTTGAGCAACAGCATCATGCCCGTCAATCCTATGGTGCTGTCCATGGAGGAGCTGTTGCGTCGCACGATTGGCGAGAGCATTCAGTTGCAGATCGAGCTTGAAGAGCATGACAGGGTCATTTGTACGGATGAGCACCAGTTGGAAAATGCGTTACTCAATCTGGTGATCAATGCGCGGGACGCCATGCCTGAAGGGGGGCGTTTGCGGGTGCGCAGCCAGGTCACGACCATCGACACCCTGCATCAGGACCTGGCGCCAGGCGAGTATGTGCAGTTGAGCGTCGAGGACAGTGGTTGCGGTATTCCTGCCCATGTCATCGAAAAGGTCTTCGACCCATTTTTCACCACCAAACCAGTAGGTCAGGGTACGGGTTTGGGATTGTCGATGGTCTACGGCTTCATGAAGCAGACCGGCGGCCATGTGCGGGTCGACAGTCGTGAGGGCGAGGGCACCTGCATCCGGCTGTATCTGCCTTGTGTGGCTCAGGTCAGCCAGCGGGTGGCCGATGTCAGTGATGCCCGGCAGGCGCCTCGCGCTGTTGCGGGGGAGTGCGTGCTGGTGGTTGAGGATGAAAGCGCGGTGCGGATGCTGGTGGTCGATGCGTTGCGCGATCTTGGTTACTCAACCCTGGAGTCCGGCGATGCTGCAGGCGCTATCAAACGTCTGCAGGGCTCGGCTCGTATCGACTTGCTGATTACCGATGTCGGCCTGCCGGGCCTCAATGGTCGTCAGCTGGCCGGGATTGCCCGTCAGTTCCGGCCGGCGCTCAACGTGCTGTTCATGACGGGCTATGCCGGCAGTCCTCAGATCGACGAGGTGTCACAGGCCGTCGAAAAAGACGTGCTGACCAAGCCGTTCAATGTCGATGAGCTGGCGGCGCGGGTGCGCTGGATGCTTGAAAGGGCCGCTTGAATACTGTTGTAGGACTAATGCCGATCAGTTAAGGGGGTACTGCATGCCCCCGGTGGGAGCAGCCGGCCGGCGCTCCGGTTGCTAGCGAAGACGGCGGCACATTCGCAGCAGATGTAGTTTTTTTACTGGCCTCTTCGCGACCAAGGTCGCTCCCACAAAGGCATGCAGTGCTTATCTGAACAGTATTGCGGCTAAAGGGCTGTAGCAACTGTCACAGTAGTCCAAGCTGTCGCAGTCGTTGCAGAACGTAATAACCCAGCCATCGACTTCGACGGTCATCAGACCGCAATAGATCGTACGCCAGCTTTGATCACCCAGGCGACGCATGATGCGTTCACCCAGCGCAATGTCGCGCAGCACGTGGCCGGCTTCTCGCGCGGTTAGGGCAGTTTGATTCATGGAGTGGCCTGCGTCCTTGTCATGGGCACATGGGACGGTCTCAAGGGCGGATCACCGATCCGTTTTTCAATATGACGACAGGAGCCGGGGTCATTGCTACGGTAATGCGAGCAACCCCAGAAACCTGTCTTATAGGACATGTCACCACCACTTACCGGGCAGACCGGAATCCACCAGTTGCAGTTCTCATTCACGCAAATTTTGAAACGGCCTGCTCGGATCATTGGCGCATCACACTTTTCGCAGCATTTTTCGGTGTGCGTGCACTGCGGGTAGTTCGAGCACCCTAACGGCCACTACCTACTTACTTTCGCCGCGGCACGCCAGACTTGCTGATCGGTCGAGATGCCGTTGAAGAGTACCAACCCACTTTTCAACGGCAATTCGTGGATTACAGTCCAATAAATATCTGCGTGTTGCCGATCTCCGGGGCAGTCAATACGGCCGCAACGTCATGAAGCGCCTTGCCCTGCGTTACAGAGTCTTTCTTAAAGTCGAAAAGCTGCTGTTGCCGGTGGCTCATGTTGCGATCCACCTGCCAATATGAGAAGCCTTGATCGAGACGAATCCGGATTTGTTTGCCAGACTCGAAAACCAGCTTCAACATGCGCCCATGTTCGATTCCTGGCTCACTCCTGACCTGAGCCTCAAAACCTACATAGTCCAAAGCTTCCTGAAGCGCGTGATCACGATCGACATCATTGAGCCAGTCGTGCCAAATCCGCTGAGGAGCGCGGCTTTTCGATTCAAATTCTCTGCCGGTTATTGCGACAGGTAACGCTCCAGACTCCACTGTCGCGCGTTCTCTCAGGGCTGTCAGGGCTTCAAGCAGCAACGCGGCTGCCAATGGCGAGACAACATAGCGGTCAGTGTATGCCACGGATTGGAGGGGATCGTTCCCCTCCAGGGCCGCACGTAGTCCCGGCGATTTATCACAAAGCAGTGCCCAGAGTCGGTCGCCGAATCGCGCGATGGTTCCATCCAGATCCTTGTGAATATCGACCTCGATGTCACCGGTTTTGGGTCTGATTTCACCCTGGGAGTAGGGGCGGGTAGGTTCGAATCCGCGGCTGAGCAATCCTCGCACCAGTGGGCTTTCCCCATCGCTTTCTCCCCAGTGAGGGTTGGCTATGCCTATGAGGGTTTGCCTGCTTGCCCAGGTGAGTTCGCCATCTTTACCAGTCAGCCCGACTAACAAGTGATGGCCGCCCTGAAGACTCATGCGGCTTGGATCGCTTTCCACGTAGGTAATACCTGCGTCGACCCACGATGCCAGGCTGTAACGACTGGCCTCATCGAGATGGGCAAGGGTGCCGTTTTCGGCAATGAGCGTTACATCGATCCTTCTGTGGCATTGCCAACCGAGTACTTTATCCCTCAGCACAGTGGCCATGGGCAGATCCCAAAGTGAAGTAGGCCCTTGAAGGTAGAGGGTGACTGCACTGTATTTATCCTGAGCAAGATACCGCTCTACGGCTTCAAGAAGCGTTGAGGTTTCAGCGACAGAGTCCGCTCCGAACACCGCTTCGTCATCGGGAAGGGCGAGGGATGCCCTCCAATCCTTGGATATCCATTCCAACGCCTTGTGGCGATCAAGCTTTTCACCATCAAACCGGGTGTCAAATCCGATCAAGCATTCTTGGCAGGCGCCGGTGCAATGGCATGAAAGGCTATCCAAGACCTTGTCCCACAGAACTGGACTGTTCATCAGGTGAGCAGCTTGGGACGTGTAGCCGCCACTGCGCAGGTCGAAAACTTGAATGAGTCGAACGGGCTCTCGTTGCCACTGAACGTGCTTGGTACCAAAACCGAGCTCGTCGGACATTACTCCCATTTGGTCGGCAATGGCATCGCGCAGAGCAACCGCAATGCTGAAGGCGGCAATTTCGTCATTGAGATACTCACCCGTCACAGGGTTCCGGATCATTACTTCCAAAGCATCTGCGACACTGTCATGTCCCAAATGAACATTGCGTTGGATTTTCCAGCTGTCGGAGCTGCCAGCGCAAATGCTCTCACCATCGTCGGTGCGGCCCCCCCTGAGCCTTCTGTGTTGTTGGCCGCTGCGAAACTTGTGCGGAAGAAATTTCTCGTTCTTGGCAGCTTGCTCGTCAGGGTCCTTGAGCATTGCCTCGGCACGACCACACTCCAGGCAGAGTGCAAACCCTTGTCCGCCATCCCCGCTGGTATGGTTGAACAAGCGAGCTTTAGCGCTTGCTCTGAATGCGCCGTTGGCTGGATTGGCGAGTGTCAACCAAGGCTCGTTTACGCTTAGCCAAGGCCGCTGGACGGGGATATAGGTAGGCTTACTGATATCTGTGTGCGGATCCTTACCGTAGAAGTCCACCGCGAATCCTGAAGGCACCAGATAGCGCAGAACATCTTCCTGCTCGTCCAAGGGACTTCCACACTGCCCGCAGTCGCCCGGTTGTTGCGCAAAGGTACTCCCGCTTGCGCCGCAATGGGAGCAACGCCACGCATACTTGAAAAGCTGCGCTTCACGCAGGATTTCTTCGGACGCGGGAAGCCTCCAATTGAGTGAGATACCCCGCGACTCATAAACCAAACCGTCCATGACCACTTCGGCGCCGGGTGCATATTCCCTCAGTCCGGTTACACGGTCTCGTGTCGCAAGATCCAAATAGCGCCCGCGGTTATCTTCGCGCGAGTATTCTCGCGCTTTGTCTGGGGGCTGTCTGATGATGTTGTTAAAGCTGACGATGTCCGTGGGAAAACCGTAACCTGGCAGGAACCGGCGAGTTGCCAGCTCACTCAGCAGGTACTCTCCGGTGATTCGCTCCAGCTGAGCATTCAGCGCACGCAATGCCGCGCTCTTCTTTTCTGAGCAGCCTTTGAAGTAGCCGAGCTCCTGACTGGCGTTGTTGTAATCCTCCCTCCAGCTCTGCGCGACATCTCGCATTGCGGCTGCGGTGTGGCGGGTTAGCGTTTCAGGGTTCATGTCCACGAGCGGGCTGCGGTGAACCAGCTTCTCGATCCCTTTGATGACTGCCGGCAAACTGCCCGCGGTATTCGTGCACCACGCTTCGAATCGACCCGCCAGGGAATCGCCATCTTCCTCAATGCAGAAGGGGCCTATAGTCATGCTTTTGAGTTCCTCTCGCCCCAAGACTGTCTTGAGCCAGTAAGACAAAAGGTAGGAGTTGACGTGGCGCGCGACCAGATCAGGGCTTCGCAGTGAGACCGCCGGAATGATCATGTTTGTATCGAACGGCCACCGGGGCTTGGCGAACACGTGCTGGTCGTGGGGTGTCTTGCGGCAAATGGTTAACGCAACGGCGCGTCCTTCCCCGCGTCGTCCCGCCCGGCCTGCCCGTTGCAAGTAGTTTGCCGTCTGGGGCGGCACGTTGTTCATTGCGACGGCCGTGATACCGCTGATGTCGATCCCCATCTCCATGGTGGTCGAGCAACTCAACAGATTGATGTGACCTGAACGGAACTGAGTCTCGTAGGACTTGAGCTTCGCTTTCGGTTGTTGGGCAGAGTGCTCCGCAGTACGGAAGTAAGACGCCCCCTCGATAATCCGGTCATGCAAGTCCGACCAAAGACCCTCATCGCGCAGTCCGATCACTTTTGGTTCTGAGTTTAGCCAGGCGCGGGCGTTGAGGATTTTCTCTGAAGCATCCACATCCCCGCCAAACGCCTGAGGGTATCGAGGCATCGAGACAGGCCGTATCGGCCGCAAAGGATTCTGCCCGCCAGGCGCTGAGTAAGGGGAGAGGTTGCTGAACGAGGTGTCCAGGAGTCGGCGGGTGATGGGGCACAGAAACACGTCTGAGCTCAGTCGAAAATGGAGGGACTCAAGGTGCAGTTGATAGCCTGTTTCACTGCTTCGCAGAATCGTCGAAGTCGTCGTCAGGGCAATCCAGGCCTCTTGAAGAAGGTGGTTGATCTTGTCCTGATTATCTTGCGCGTCCCAGCTGAACGCATTGCAGAGGAGCTGGATTGGTCGCGATTGGCGCTTAGAACCTGGATTAACCTGTGGCCAAGTCTTGATCCTAGAGGTGTTTTTTTCCTTGGAGGTTGGCGCGAGGAGCCATTTAGGGCTGATCTTTGCACCGATGAAACGTTGCCATTCCTGATCAAGGTGCAGGAAGCTGTTCTCACGAACATAAAAGTCGAGCAGAATCTTGAGGTAGGCTCGCCAGCTCACAATATTGCCTGTGGGCCACTCCAGGGGGGCTTTGACGACGTGCGCAAGAGCTGGGTAGGTGATCTCTACCAAGCCCATGGTTTCCAGGTTGTTCTGTCGTTTGGGGCGACGAACAAATTCCCTCGCAAGCATCACCCCTGCAAGGGTTCTCGCACCGCTGGTTTCAGGAAATGCGATCTTCGACAGTGTGCTGTAGTAGCGCAGCAATCCCTCCTGCAAATCCTTGTTGGTGGTCAAGCTGCTCACCATCTCTGTCCAAGGCAGTTCAACGCCTTTGGACAGACTGGCCTTGCGATCCTTCAACTCCTGCAGCCGGCGAACATCACGTGGTCGGATGGTACCTGCGCGCTCTTCATCCAGATAATCGTGCAAATCCTGCTCGTCTTCTTCGGACAGCGATGCTGATGGCGTAGCGCCTAGCAGCGAGTGGTACACCAGACTGCGGATTCGGTTCCGTTCCGAGTCCTGCTGTAGCTTCACCGCGATGCGGGCAGTGCCTTGTCTGCTGTCGGTAAACGAAATCATTTTCCGACCGCGGAAGGGTTTGTTGAGAGGATCAATTTTGTCTTCGGGGCAGAACTCCAGCACCGTCGAGATAACGGTGCTCAGCATGAACGGGGTGCCAATTGACGCTCTGCGAAATTGTCGGCCTGAAGCTGACTCCTGCGTACAACAAGGGCATTGGTCGCGCTGTATCTGATTGAATACCCTCATCTCGATGGAATCGGGTGTGGACGCGTGGCCTTCCACCTGCTTCTTCGTGGGATTGAACCAAAGCCGTTCTGTCTGAACGCCAGCGATACGGTTGACGATCAGCATATGCACGTCCGAAGTGGCGCCGGAGGTCTCATCCCCCTCCAACTCGACTTCTGCATCGAGGTTGATGGAAAACTCATCTTCCGAATGATCGTCAGCAGCTGTTAGTGAAAGATTGCCACGTCGATGCGCAAGCAAAAATGGCTGGTTGCAATCGTTGCAACTGACCAGGCCAATCAACGGACAGCCACAGTCGCAGCTCAACCGCTCGGCGGTGTAGACCATTCCGTAAGGCCATTCGGGCGTGTCCAAGACAGTCTGAAGCTTGTGAGCGCATTTGGGATCGATGCAGACCTTAATGCCTGACAACACGTTATGAAACAGATGTACGCGCAGAGGAAGGAAGAACGGGTCATCATCCGTGGTACCACTTCGCGTACCTGAAAGTATGTCCAGCATGTTCAGGATATCAGCGGGGCTTACATCTCCATTTAGCGAGCGATGAAGATCTGCAAGCGTGTTTACGCGAGTACCCCCTGGCTTCAGGAATGCAGTTCGGATTTGGCGTGCCATTGGATGCTGCGTAAGCGCGTGATACCGCTCTCTACTGATCTCCTGACCGTTCCCTATTTCCATCAGCTCATCTGTGGACTTATTCGAGGAATGTTGCGTCTGTAGCGGCGCAATGTCGGGAACGTGTCGGGAACCATGAACGACATGGATCTGGTCAAGTTCAATGCCGGCCATGTCAGCAAGGAAGGACTGCAGCGACTCGACGGTCTTTTTATCCGAACCAAACGTTGCGGATGTCGCGATGAAACGGACGTCACGCGGATCTACGTCGAATGCGAGCATGACCCGACGTAGCAGGAGCGCCATTTCGGCGGCTTGCGAGCCAACATAAGTGTGTGCTTCGTCTAGAACGATCCAGCGAAGCTGCCCCTTGGACTGCTCAAGAATGGGGGCATCTTCCTTACGAACCAGCATGTACTCAAGCATGGTTGCGTTGGTGACGAGAACCGGAGGAGCGCTGGCGCGAAGGGAGGTACGATCTGCCACATGGCCCGCAGACTGTTTTGCTGTGCTTTTGACTTCGTTCTCTAGAGCACCGGTATAAAGGCAGTAGCGCAGATCACCGTTAAACCCGTCTGTCCAGGCGTCCAGACGATTCTGCTGGCTGTTGATAAGCGCGTTAAGCGGGTAGATAAAAAGGGCTTGAACACCCTGCAGCCTGCCCCTGCGTTCGATATCACGAGCCAGACTGTTCAGAATTGGGACGAGAAAACATTCGGACTTGCCCGACCCCGTGCCGCTGGTGACAACAAGGGATGCTGGTTTTTCTTGACCTAGGATCTCCCATGCTTCCAGCTGGTGGGTGAATATCTGCCTATCGCCTGGAAACGTATATTCATCGGCGAAGACCGCGGGCGGCCGCTGCATGCACTTTACCAGTTGGGAGCTGAGCAGCCCGCCCGACAAGGACTGTAAGGTTGCGCCGCTCTTGAGCCATCCGAAGGTGGGCTCAAACACAGAATCGGCCAGCAGAGCATCTTTTGATCCGGGTGTTGCGGCCAGCTTCTCGCTCAAAAAGTCGCGAAGAGGTTTGCTTTCGAGCGAGAGAAGACTCTGGATCGCCCGAGTGCTACGGGTCTTGAGTTCAGTGATCAGCGATTCAAAATAAGCCATGGTTTTTCCGTCCAGATGGAATGCTGTTATGCCGGTTTGAAGAAGTGAACGAGCGAGAAGTGGTAGGCCGCATCGAACCATGCAGGATCAAAGCTCTGATAGGTTCGAAGTGCATGCAGCCTGTCTGGTTGCGCTAACCAGTCGCGGGCAGCTCCCCGGGTGACCTCGTAAGCGACCCACATGGGAAAGGCGATTGTCAGCCTCTTGAAATCTCCCAGTACCGGTGGAAACCTGGAGAGGATCGATTTGCCTGACGCGCTTCCGATGAATTTGGAAACGTCCTGATGAAGCTCGTTAGGCCACATGTCGCCACGGTCAGACTGACGTACCAGTGATTGGAGCGGGCCGTGCTCAATTGCTACCAAGGCACGGAAGAGGTGGTCGTCGAGTACAGCGTTATGGTTTAGTAAAAGCCGTGTTTCCTGAGTCGGAAGGCTCATGGCTTCATGACAGGCCAAGTCGATTCCAAGCACGGTGCCAGGTTGCGACATACTCATGCTTTGTTTGATCGCCTCCAGGCTTCGCTTCAGAGCGCGAACGCCTCGATCGCCGTCGTCCTGATAGTAATAACGCCTCAGTATGGCGACGCTGCTGACCCAGTCTTGGGGAGAGGCTAAGACCCATTCGAATGGAAGCTCTTCGGTGATCCGCTGTGCGACGTGCTCGGCGAATCCTTCCAGGTGAAGCAGGGCAGTGATCATGGCTGCGGGGCGGCGAGCGAAAACCCGCCATATATCCAAACCCGCTAGCGGGAGGTGAGAAGTATGGATAAGCAATTCCTCCAGCAGCCGCCAGTCAGCATGGCCAGGACTACTGGTCATCGTGTCCACGGCACTTGTCAACGCAGCGAAGCGCGCTCCTGAGGACTCAATAGCCAGTGCTGCGCGCAACCCTTCATGAGCGATCACAGGTTGCCCGGTTGGTTGATCATGTGTACTCCAGGCGAGGGGCCTGAACGCATTTCGCGACTGGGTATCCGGATAGATCAGCCATGCGCCTTCTTGTTTGGTCTGGGGGTTAAACCACCATCGTTCTAGGCTGTCTTCTTTGGATCGGGCTCGCGTAAGGGTTTCGGGCCCTTGTTCTGGATGAGTAATACACAGCGCGAATACATCAAGCAGCTTCAACGCATCCTCATCAGGCGCCAGTGCATGTGCTGGATAGTGCACGCTGCCGCTGCTTCTATCGACTTCTAGCCGTGTGGCATAACGTCTGACCAACAGCTTCGCACGCAGGGAGCCGCCCTCCAGGGCTTCTACCTGAACATACGCATCCAGGTCTTCGGTGCAAGCCAGCATTTGTTGGATCGGTCTCATGAACTCAAAGAGGCGTACCTCGCAGGAGCGCCCATAACTGAACACACGAGTTGCCAATTCCTGGCCGCCTCGTTTTGACTTCAACGACAAACACACCTTCCAAGCGACACCATGTCGGCCTGGCATGAGTGTGAGTCGGGAGCCCATGAGGTTGTTGACTTCCAACTCCGCATCAGGCGCAAGGCGCGTGCCTGCCGAATCAAGAAATACGGCGCCTTTTCCAGGAAACGGCAGGGTTATCTTCTGCGTTCTTCCACCCGCCCACGCCAGTTGCAGACTGACGTGCGAGGGAATCTGGTTGGGTTGCGCGGTCACTGCCACTCGCCAGGACATGCCATCTGGAACGGCGTCAACATGGCATTCGTTCCCTGCCGATATAACCGCCTGTGCTGGCCAGCCTCTCAGGTGAATTAGTCCGGTCGAAGCAGATGAACCCGCCTCGGATTCGATCACGGCATTATTGGGTAGGCATACTGCTGTCTGTCGGATCTGAGTTTCCCCATCCAGCTTCCATGACAACGTACCCATCCCCAGTGCCGGGCGTGCGTCCGAAACGACGCGTTCTTCGCCAGCGACTGTGCTCCACACTATTTCTCCATCGGTTACGCGCGAGGAGGTGCCGTCCTTGTGAACGCGGTGGAGTGTTGGCATGCCTGCATATACAAATGCAGGTTCCGCTTGGACGTCGAGAATTCGGCCGCGCCACTGCAGCAGCTCACTTTCGTTGCTTTGAACGCCGCAGTGGATACGATACACATCCCCCTTGTAGGACATTCGAGAGGTGCCAGAAGTGAGCAGCTTCAGCGATCTGCCATCCACGGGGCTGAGTCTGGACTCGCATTCACCTTCCTCACTGAAGAAAAATGCGGCGTCAGGGATGCAGACGAGGGCGGAGGGTGCGCCAATACGTAAGCTGCCAACCTTCAGCAACCTAGCAACAGGGAATGCGTTTTCGAATACCCACGGGGCGTTTTCTTCCAGTCTTTCCCCGCCGGGGAGCATGGCGGTGTGGAGTGTTTCTCCATACCGGCTGAGCTGCAACTGTGCAAAAGACATATGGCAATCATCGGGAAGCTGAACGTTCTGCACGGCCATGCGTATACCTTGGCTCCGCACCACGCACTCAGCTAACGCAAAGCGATTACCGCCCAAAATCAACGAGATTTGAAATGACGCAGGCAGCTCTTCTGGCGCGCATCCGAACAGCTGCGCGACTAGGGCGGGCGTGCTTGTGGGCAGTACTTCTACCCTGGTCTCAAGAACGCATGAGCCGTCAGCATCGAAGCTCAGCTGGCGTCGCATCCAAAAGGGTATACGGCGATCACATCGCTCAGTTTCACCCGCTTCGCGTACCAAGCCACGAAGCAGTTGTGATGCTGCTTCCCCGTCTATGCGCAGCGGGAATTCGTCGGCCCATTCAGGATAGGCTCGCTGAAGAGACATGATGGGATCATCGGCATCTTTGAGCGCGTAGCGCGAGCGCAAATCCTTGACGACTTCTACCACTTTGCCCAACAAGTCGTAGATCGCAGGTTGACGATAGCTTCGAGGAAGAAGAGGGTGCAGGCTTTGGACTTCAGCCCGTATTGCGGCTGAGGACAGGTCGAATGAAATAGTCTGACGCAGCACCGCATGAAGGAGGCGAGACACGTTTCCTTGCGCAGTCTCAATCAAGCGAAGGGGAAGCCCGCCCTGAATGGCTACCTCACCAATATACCGCTTGCCTGCATTCATTTCGCTTGTGAGATGCCAATACTTTCTGCCCGATGCAACTAGCTGCTGAATACGTTGATGCGACGGTACGGACATATTGATGCTATCGAACAGTGGCTTCCATGCCCAGGCGCCGCCGCCATAGCATCGCTTCCACCATTCGGCAGCATAGAGTAACCAGCATGCTGCGTAAGCTGCAGACTCGCTGAGGTGATAGAGCTCTGCGGCATGGTGTCTGAGCTCAATGCCAAGCGATGCAAACTCATTATCTGAGACCTTCAGCGAATAAAGTGAGGAACCTGTCGGTTGCTCAACTCCTCTTGCACTGCAAAACGCCCGAAGCCAGTTTCGCAGTTCAGCCCGCGTCACAACACTCGATTCCATTCGTCCCTATCCTCTTCACCGGTTAAGCAAGCTGGCACTATGCTAGCGACAAGATCGCAGCGCTACTACGCCCATTTTCAGGAAAATCTTGAGCACGGACTAATTCCCTCAGAGGCGGCCACAGTCGTGCATCCATTTGGGTGTGGCGTGCGACATTTCGCTTGAGCTCATCTAGGCGCAGTACTAAAAGCGGCAGCATTGCGAAGCCAAATCGCCCCTAGCTGTGGAAGCTCCCTGAATGATCCGGCGTCGCTACTCACCGTCACCTCCATAGTCTGGAGTAGCCGTGTGTGAAGTCCGATTCCGTGCGCTAAATTAGAGAAATTGTGCTCATGCATTCTTAAAAGGAACGCGGTCATGAAATCGAAGGAGCAGACTCGGCTCGTTACCCATAAGGGCGTCCATTTTTGTGGGCAACTGTACACCCACTTACCTCGCGGCTCGCTTCCCCGTAACGGGGTATCAGTCCGTTCCAGCCTCAACGATTTGACGGCAATACACGTCACGTGCAGCGGCAAGACTCATCGGGTAGCAACGCGAGATGACGAAATCGTATAGATGACGGCTCAGCGCTTGATGGCCTCAGCGGCCCCAACCGATCGGGCAAATGCAACTGCAGCATCAAGATCTAGCGATATGGACGCAAATGACTTCATAAGCAGTGCTTCGGGCAGAGCCCAATCCCATTTCTCTCGGTTCATGTTTTCGACGTCGGCGAGGATTGTGGGCAAATCGCTGATGTCTAGATTCGCAACAGTACCCAGGGCTGCTTTCGCGTGATCAAGCTCGGCGCCGATCTCAAGAAACAAGCCTGCGTTTTCACATGGGGTACCCACGTGGTTGAGCAGCAAACGCAAAGCGTCATTTGCATAATCGCCCAACCAGCTCACTAGGTAACACTTGCCCCCAGCTTCGACCAGATAGCGATCGGCGAGCCCCAGCCCGCCGAACAGTGTCCTGGCCTCATTCAGCAGCTGCTGACCTCCGGAGTCGAGGAACGGGCAGGGCGTAGACTCAGCGAGCACCGCTCGCATCTCTTCTCGTACAGTGTCCTGAACCATGGCACCCAAGCCATCGAAGCTGGGCGGAGCGCCCGCACGTGCCGCCGAGACCGTGATCACTTTTGCCTGCAGATCTACATCCCTGACTTGCCATCTGCGCCCGCCGAAAATGATGCGCTGATCCTTAGTCAGGGGGCGGCTGACAGGCACCGATCCGAGGGTCTTGCCTTCGCACACCAGACGAAACTCTTCGTCACTGGTAAACGCACTGTAGAACTCATAGTGGTTGATCATGCGTTCGCCGATCACTCCAGGGAGCAGTAACCCTGAGCTGTCCTGAACAATTAGTTCGTGCTCACCCAGAGCTTTGAGCAGGGCAATGAAGTCCGATTTGTCGATGGTTTCAAAAGCACCCTCGGCAACCAGGCTCTTCCACAGGTCGCCAGCCGACGCACCACCTGACTGGGCGATGAAAGACAGGGTTTGCTGTACCAGTGTTGAGGCGTGGATGCCCTGAGCCCGTGGCGGCTCGAACCAGCCGCGGGACAGCAGTCTGATCATCGCGATGGTCTGAACAAGACTTTGGCGTAACTGGTCGGACAGACTCGATCCATCCTTCAATGGAGATTCTTTGCAGTAGACGCGAAGCGTGGCTTTTTCACCGGCTCGTCTTCCTGATCGACCTAGTCGCTGTCTTAGACTGGCTACCGATGGAGGAGAGCCAATCTGAGCGACCGTCTTGATGTTGCCGATGTCGATGCCGAGCTCAAGGGTGGTGGTGCAGATAGCGGATGCGGCGTGAGTTCCAGCCTTCAGGGCTTGCTCAGCTTGTTCTCGCAGGTCTTTCGAAAGGCTGCCGTGATGGGGCCAAAACTCATTGGGAACGCCATTGTGCTCGCAACGTCGGCGCAACTGATCGGCATACCACTCCACCTGTGCACGACTGTTTGGAAAAATCAGGTTGTTGCTGCCGCGCAGCACTTTGTAGAGGTGGTCGGCGATAGCGAAATCTGGACTGGCTTTGTCTTCTTCCTCATCCGCCTCACCGTCTCCTTTGGCTTGATCTTCATTTTGGCTGTCGGGGGCAGGGGGGACGGTTTTGAGCAGATGGCTCATCGGTGGCTGGATATACCCACGAACCTGTACCTGGATCTCCTGATTCGAGTTTTTCGACTCAATCACCGTGACGTGATTAGCTGCGCCCGGGCGCAGAAACTCAGAGCCCAGCCTCATATCTCCAAGTGTCGCGGAGAGGCCCACACGAGGAAGGTTCCGACCTGCGATTAATTCGACTCGGTGCATCAAAGATTGAAGTTGCTTACCACGCTCACTGCCTATGAAGGCGTGGAGCTCGTCCAACACGATGTAACGCAGGTTCTGAAATACTCCTGGCAGACTTGAGCCCCGATTGACGAACAACGCCTCCAGCGATTCAGGGGTAATCAGCAGAACACCTTCAGGCGACTTGAGGAATCGGTGCTTCCTGCTGGAGGAGATATCGCCGTGCCAAGCCACTACTGGAATTTCCAACTGCTCACAGAGTCGGTCGAGCCTGCCCCATTGATCGTTTATGAGGGCCTTTAAGGGGCTGATGTACAAAGCCGCTCCTACGGGGTGGGCGAGTCGTGTTCGGCAATTTGCGCCTGCAGGGTTTCCAGGGCGGCTTCCTTTCTGCTCAGCAGTAATTCGAGCATGCGGTTTTGTTGCGTGGCTTCGCTCAGGCTGTGCTTGAGTGCAGCGCTTTGCTGCTGGGCGGTTTGCAGGCGTACTTCCAGTTGGGCGCTGCGATTGATGGCTTTGTGTTGTTCGGCGCCGGCTTTTTCAGCCTGCTTGGTGGTTTTGTCCAGTTGCGTCTGGCAAGCATGCAGTTCTCGGGCGGTGCCGCGTTGCTCAGCCAGCAAGCGCTCGTTATCGCGGTTGAGCAGGGTGATCGATTCCTGGTGCAAGGCCAGGGTTTGCCGCGACTGCCGCAGCTCCATTTGCAACTGTTGGAGTTGCCCCTCGTAGCGCTGCTGGTCCTGGTCGCGCTGTTCTTTCACCGAGTTGCGGTAGTGCTCCAGGGCGTCGCGGGCGTGGCGATGCTTTTCTTCCAGCGATTCGAGATGCCGGTCGCGATCTTCCAGGCGTGATTGCAGGTCTTGGTTGGCCTGATTCAGCCGAGTGTTCTCGGTTTTGGCCTGCTGCAGAGCGTCTTTGGTTTGCTCCAGCGCCTGGGTTTCTTTGCTCAACACTTCTTTTTGCAAATCAAAGCGGGTTTGCCATTGCTCCAGTTGCTGCTGCACGCCTGCGAGTTCTGCGCGCATAGCCTGGCACTGCTGACTTGCGTGTTGCTCGGCTTCATCAATGCGCTCCTGAGCCTGGCCTTGCAGTCGCTCAGCCAACACCGCGACCAGTTCGGCCAGCTCTTCATTAAGGCTTGGGGCAGGGCTGTCGTGCCCCTCCAGCTCTTTGAGATAGCGATGAATGGTGGTTTTAGAGCCGGTATTGCCCATTTCAACGCGTACTGCGTCGATGCTCGGGTTGTCGCCGCGCGCCAGCAGCGCCTGTCTGGCTTTGTGCACCAGGGCCTTATTGATTCCGCCGCGCGCCATGGCTGCTCCTACGATTTCGTACTGTGGTATGTATCCTGTAATTACATACTAAATAGTACGATCTTCATAGGGTAAATATCATCTTATTTAACACGGGATATTGGCGTATTATCCCGTGTCAGTCGTTGTCAGGCGGCTTTTTACGGTTCAGTACGGTATGAAACCCTCATGAGCGAGATTGATCGTTACATCGCTGCCGCCACGCGCGACAACACACGGCGCAGCTACCGGGCGGCCATCGAACATTTCGAAGTGACGTTTGGCGGTTTTCTGCCGGCCACCAGCGACAGCGTGGCGCGCTACCTGGCCAGTTACGCTGGCGTGCTGTCGATCAATACGCTGAAGCTGCGCCTTTCGGCATTAGCGCAGTGGCACACCAGCCAGGGCTTCGTCGATCCGACCAAGGCGCCGGTGGTGCGTCAGGTGCTCAAGGGCATTCGCGCTGTGCACCCGGCCCAGGAAAAGCAGGCCGAGCCTTTGCAGCTGGGAGACTTGCAACAGGTGGTCGACAGCCTCGACCAGCAGGCGCGTCAGGCCGCCCAGGTGCAGGATCATGGGCAGGTGATGCGTTGTCGGCGTGACGCGGCGTTGATCCTGCTGGGTTTCTGGCGCGGCTTTCGCAGTGACGAGCTGTGCCGCCTGCAGGTTGAGCATGTCAAGGCCGTGAGCGGAGTCGGGATTACCCTGTACCTGCCGCGCAGCAAAAGTGATCGGGATTTCACCGGGCGCAGTTTCCAGACGCCGGCGCTGCTGCGTTTGTGCCCAGTGCAGGCGTACCTTGACTGGATAGACTGCGCCGCACTGGAGCACGGGCCGGTGTTTCGCAGTATTGACCGCTGGGGCAATCTGGGCGAGGAGGGGTTGCACGCCAACAGCATCATCACCTTGCTACGCCAGGCGTTCGAGCGCGCCGCAATCAAGGCGGATGCCTACAGCAGCCACTCGCTGCGGCGCGGCTTCGCCACCTGGGCGCAGCACAATGGCTGGGATCTGAAGTCGCTGATGAGTTATGTCGGCTGGAAGGACATGAAGTCAGCCATGCGCTACATTGAAACCTCACCGTTCGGCAAGGCAGCAGTGCCTGTCACCGAATTGAAGATTTCTTCTATTAATAATGATCCGCCATAGTCAAAAGCAATCAGCAGCATCGACTTTACCAATGAGCCTGGTGCGCCGATTGTGGGTAAGCTTCTTTCCATCGAATCCAAACTCATTCGATTCACTCACCATGGAGATTCATCGATGCCTATCATCAACAGCCAAGTCAAACCGTTCAAAGCGACTGCCTACAAAGAAGGCAAATTCGTTGACGTCTCGGACGCCGACCTGAAAGGCAAGTGGTCTGTGGTGTTCTTCTACCCAGCCGACTTCACCTTCGTCTGCCCGACCGAACTGGAAGACCTGGCTGACAACTACGCAGAATTCCAGAAGCTGGGCGTAGAAATCTACAGCGTTTCGACCGACACCCATTTCGCCCACGCTGCCTGGCACAACACCTCGCCAGCCATCGGCAAGATCAAATACACCATGATCGGCGACCCAACCCTGACCATCTCGCGCAACTTCGACGTGCTGATCGAAGAAGCCGGTCTGGCTGACCGTGGCACTTTCGTAATCAACCCGGAAGGCCAGATCAAGATCGTTGAGCTCAACGACGGCGGCGTAGGCCGTGACGCTTCCGAGCTGCTGCGCAAGATCAAGGCCGCTCAGTACGTTGCTGCTCACCCAGGCGAAGTCTGCCCAGCCAAATGGCAGGAAGGCGAGGCCACTCTGGCTCCGTCCCTGGACCTGGTCGGCAAGATCTGATCCGCATGCCGCAAACGATCGGGGCGCCGCACGCGTAAGTCTGTAAACCGCATCGCCCCATCAAACGCCCGGGCGGTCATCGCCTGGGCGTTTTTATTTCAAGGTTTTGTACGAAAGGTGGCCCAGGTTGCCGACTTTTCATACAAATCCTGTTACCTGAAAAAAGGAAAGCCAAACCATGTTGGACGCCAATCTTAAAGCCCAGTTGAAATCCTATCTGGAGCGGGCCACTCGCCCCATCGAGATCCAGGCCTCCCTCGACGACGGCGCCAAGTCTCAGGAAATGCTCGCGCTGCTGCAAGATGTAGTCAGCGTCGGCAAAGACATTACCCTGGCCACTGACGGTAACGATGCGCGCAGGCCGTCGTTCACCCTCAATAGCCCAGGCCAGGACATCAGCTTGCGGTTTGCCGGTATCCCGATGGGGCACGAATTCACCTCGCTGGTTCTGGCGCTGCTGCAAGCAGGCGGCTACCCGCCCAAAGTCAGTGATGAGGTCATCGAACAAGTGCGCGCCCTGCAAGGCGAGTTCAGTTTCGAAACCTATTTTTCCCAGTCCTGCCAGAACTGCCCGGACGTGGTCCAGGCACTGAACCTGATGGCCGTGCTCAACCCGAACATCAAGCACGTCGCCATCGACGGCGCACTGTTCCAGGATGAAGTCACCGAGCGCAAAGTCATGTCGGTGCCGAGCATTTACCTCAACGGTGAGCTGTTTGGTCAGGGCCGTATGGGCCTGGAAGAGATTCTCGCCAAAATCGACACCGGTGCCGGTGCGCGCCAGGCCGAGAAGCTCAACGCCAAACAAGCCTTCGACGTGCTGGTGATTGGTGGTGGCCCGGCTGGCTCCGCCGCAGCGGTCTACTCGGCACGTAAAGGCATTCGTACCGGCGTTGCCGCCGAGCGTTTCGGCGGTCAGGTGCTCGACACCATGGCGATCGAAAACTTTATCTCGGTCCAGCACACCGAAGGCCCGAAGCTGGCGGTTGCCCTCGAAGAGCACGTCAAGCAGTACGAAGTCGACATCATGAACCTGCAACGCGCTGACCAGCTGATTCCAGGCAAGGACGGCGCGCTGCACGAGGTGAAGTTTGCCAGCGGTGCGAGCCTCAAAGCCAAGACCCTGATCCTGGCGACCGGTGCGCGCTGGCGGGAAATGAACGTCCCCGGCGAGAAGGAGTATCGCAACAAGGGCGTGGCGTACTGCCCGCACTGTGACGGTCCACTGTTCAAGGGCAAGCGTGTGGCAGTGATCGGTGGGGGCAACTCCGGTGTGGAAGCGGCCATCGACCTGGCCGGTATCGTCTCCCACGTAACGCTGTTGGAGTTTGACAGCCAGCTGCGAGCTGACGCGGTGCTGCAACGCAAGCTCAATAGTTTGCCCAACGTCACCGTGCTGACCAGTGCACAGACCACTGAAGTGACCGGCGACGGCGAGAAGGTCAATGGCCTGCGCTACAAGGACCGGGTCAGCGGCGAAGAGCGTGCGGTGGAACTGGAAGGGATCTTTGTACAGATCGGTCTGCTGCCTAACAGCGAGTGGCTCAAAGGCGTGATCGAGCTGTCGCCACGCGGCGAGATCGTGGTCGATGCCCGCGGTGAAACCTCGGTGCCGGGTATTTTTGCGGCCGGTGACGTCACTGTCACGCCGTACAAGCAGATCATCATCGCCCTGGGCGAAGGTGCCAAAGCGTCGCTGAGTGCTTTCGATCACCTGATCCGCACCAGCGCGCCAGCCTGATTCGCAGCACCAACAAAAAGCCCCGGCTGCTCACGCAGTCGGGGCTTTTTTGCGGGCTTGAGCCGCGAATCTGCGTGCTTACAGCGGTGTTGGCTGGATGATCTCTACCCAGTAGCCATCCGGGTCCTTGACGAACGCCAGGTGGTTCATGCGGCCGTCTTGCAGGCGCTTCTGGAACGGTACATTCAGTTGCTCAAAACGGGCGCAGGCAGCGACCACGTCAGGCACCGACACACAGATATGGCCGAAGCCGCGCGAGTCAGTGTTGCCGTTGTAGTAAGAGAACCCGGCGTCGTTCTCGGTGCCGTGGTTGTGGGTCAGTTCCAGCACGCCAGGGATGGACTTCATCCACTGATGGCGAGCAGCGTCGTCTTGCGGAATGTGCGCCTTGTCGACCAGGGCCAGGAAATACAGGCTGAACTCGGCTTCAGGAAAATCACGCTTGTCGACCAGATGAAAGCCCAGGACGCGGGTGTAGAAATCCAGCGAGGCGGTGATGTCCTTGACGCGCAGCATGGTGTGGTTGAACACAAAACCCTGGGTGGCGGCGTCAGGTTCGGCAGTCACGCCCGGGAAAGTGTTGAGTTCGTGCAGGCTCATGAAAGTCTCCGGCTTGAATGGGCAAAGACGGTCAATGATACGGGGCAGGGCGGTCGATGCAACCCGGCATTTGCCTATTGTTGCCAGAAAGCCGCAGACTCATGTTCTGGATCTTTATTCTCTGCTGCGGTGCTCATGCCGATGATTCGCTATCCCTTGCTCCCTGTTGCTGCTTTGCTGCTGACCGCCGCTACTGCACAGGCCGACGACACCATGATCCTCTGGCCCCCCGGCTGGGAGGTGCAGTCATTGCCGACGGTTGAAGGCGCATCAGGGCAGCCTTCGGTGCAACTGCGCCAGCGCGCCATCAAGAACGATGCCGCAGGCGAGCCAAGCATGGTGGTGGAGTTGACCCGCTCCCAACTGGTTGCCGGTCATGAAGTCAATGTGCAAGGTGTGCTGATGGCGATGCGCAAAGCCGTGCAGGTCAATTTCGCGCGCAGCGGCCTGCAAAGCGCATGCACTCATGTGCGAGAAGTCAGTCTGGGTGGTGTGCCGGGCATGGAGAGCACCTGCACGGTGACCCAGAACGGCGTGCATGTCATGACCCAGACCCTGGTGGCGGCGGCCAATGCCCGGCAGGCCTGGTCGCTTTCGTATGCGGGCTCGGCAGAAGGCTATGCAGCCAACAGGCAGCAGGTGCAGCAGATTCGTGACGGGCTGAAGCTCGACACGGCGCCCTGAGCTTTCCTGTGGGCAAAATAAAGCCCGCGTGTGCGGGCATGGGGTGCTAGTCCTTTAGCTGTGTGTAGCTTGAAACATCCTGCGTGAAAAAAATGTGAAGCCCAGCGGCTTTTTTTCGTCGTGCTTTCGGGTCGTGCGGGCACTGCCGGTGAGCAAAATTCGGAAACAGCCTACAGGCGACGACTAATTATCTGACTGTAATTTTTCAGAATAATAAGCTGGGACTTGCTGAAGTATGGGGTCATGTATCCCGATAGTGGCAATGTGATTTTATTGGCGTCAGTATTCTTACGCTGTCAGATCTGTGACGGGTTCGACATTCTTGCCGGATGTAGTTGTATATCGACGAACGGAGTTGCAGGCCAACCGGCACCTCTAAGAACTCCTTGCATTGCCATCGTCGGGTTGAAACAGACTGGAAGCCAGCCGGGTCAAAATGGTCAGTTACAAGCTGTAAATCCAAGCGCGATTGCGAACGTTTTTCGCCTTGTGCGGACGGCCTCGTTTAGCTGTTTACAGGTTGCTGACTATACTTTCGGGCGGCAATAAAAAAGCCCTGCAGAGCAGGGCTTTTGTGAACTGTCACGTCTCAGGCACGAACCCAGGATTCGACGGTGTCTGCACCGTACTGTTCTTTCCAGGCTTTCAGGCCACGGTGATTGCCACCTTTGGTCTCGATCAGTTCACCGGTGTGCGGGTTCTGGTAAACCTTGACGACACGGGCGCGGCGGCGCTTTGGACCCGCAGGCGCAGCAACCAGGGTGGTTGCGCTGTTAGGGTCGAGGATGGCGATGACATCACGCAGGCTCTTGCCATAGCTAGCCATCAGCTCCTTGAGCTTCTGCTCGAATTCGATCTCTTTCTGAAGGCCTGCGTCTTTCTTCAAGGCTTCCAGCTGAGCCAGTTGTTCTTGAAGGGCTTTTTCTGCGGCGCGAAACTCAGCAAGTCTGGACAAAAAACATACTCCGACAGTGTATTGGCTGTTACCAGCCGAACAAAGCGACAAGACAAAAAACTTTGACCGATTCGCTCATTCCGTTTTCTGCTCGATGATGCGATGGGGAATTAACCGTTTCAGCCATCACTACCTGATCAGCGAGCAGTTTTAAATCGGTAGCGGATTAATAATGCCCGTTTTTTTTCAATTAGAAAACCATCTTGTGCAATTGTTTAATGTGCGCTGCACTTGGTGAGGGTCGGCAGAGTGTTATTGGTGTATGGATTTTTAAAGTTGCGAGTAACGCGCTGACGTATCCGCCGACGCCGTCTTACAGTAGCTGAGGGCGAGTATCAGAGACCTTGTTGCAGGGCCGGATCGTCCGGATTCTGTTGTTCAAGTTGCGCCAGCAAGACCTGAACATTCTGTAGTTGACCACTTTCGCGGGCGTACTGAATCAACAGCACTCTGGCCCGTCGGTTGGCCGGTTGGTTCTGCAGAATCTGCTGCAGTTGCTTCTGTGCGGCCTCCAGTTGTTCTAGCGTGTGCAGCGTCACGGCCAGGTCATACCGATAATCATTGTTATCCGCCGCCAGTTCCGCCGCACGGGCCAGGCTAAGCAGGGCGAACTCGGCCTGCCCATGATCGCGCAACCAGATGCCCAGAGCATGCTGCAGCAGGGCGGAGTCGGGGTGTTTTTCGAGCAACTGTCGCATGAGTTGTCGGGCCTGGTCTGCCTGCTGGTTATCATCAAGCTGCTCTATGCGCGCCAGGGCTGCCAGCACGTTGTCCGGCGCCAGCTTCACGGCGTCTTCCAGCGCACTGAGCGCCAAGGCGTTATCGCCGGTCTGGCGATAGAGCCTGCCCAGTTGCATGCGGTTCTGGACAGTGGGAGGCTGTTGCGCCAAGTCGTGCTGAAACGCTTCGGCGCTGTGTTGCAGGGCGGCGAAATACAGCCCCAGTTCATCCGGTGACAAACGGGTCAGGGCCAAGGTCGCGCTGAGGCGCAATGCCGGTTCATCGGCATTGAGCAAGGGGCCGAGCACCACGGCCAGGTGATGACCGGGCAGCAGCCGTACCGCACTTTCAACCGCCGCCAGGCTGACCGCCGGCGACTCATGGTCGAGTTGGGCCTTGAGCAGTTTCAGCGCTTGCGGGCTAGGGTAGTTGGGCAGTTCGGCCAGCAACGCAATGCGCCGCTCGTCGGCAAGGTCGTCGCGGGCCAACTGTTGATACAGCAGGCGCGCGGCACCCGGCTTGCCGTCGCGGGCCAGCTCGAGTGTTTGCGTGTAGCTCTGGCTGGGGCGTACCGGCGCGGCGGGGCGGCTGGTTTCGCTTCGCCAGGCCCATAAAGTCAGGACCAGGACGCCTACCAGCGAACCGATGATCAGGGCCTGGCGCCCGCGGCGGGAGGGCTGAGGTGAGTCGTTGGGCATTACGGTATCCAGTACTTGACGCCATGCAGCTTCGAAGAGACTGAGGCGTCTGTCAAATCCGCCATCATTATCGTCAGCGCTCGCGCAATGCTTCCCTGGCCCGGTTCAATGGTTTGAGGAGGTCTTGCAGGATGGTTTTCTCACAGGTAATGGGTCTGCACGCTGGCAACCATGCCAAGGACAATCGCCAGGTGGGGTGCCGACAGGTGAAACGATTCAACGCGGGGCCTCGAAATCATGCCCTGCAGAGCGTCTGCAGGGCACCTCGGCGGTCAGGCCACTGGCAGCAGGGCGATGCCGAACTTGTCCAACAAGGCCATGAGTTGCGGATCGGCAGTGACCGACTGGTTGAATTGGCGGTGCAGCTTCGTGTCGAGTTCCGGGTTGTTGCGGGTGGCCTCGTAGCGGGTGCCAAGGTCGCTCAGGCCATTGTCGGCATACACCTGGCTGGCATGCTGACGCCAAAGCTCATCAAGCTGCGCCTGTTCTTGTGGGTCGGCGTTCATCAGAGCCTGGTTCTGGACACTTATGGTGATTGCGCCGGTATTGTCAGCCTTGATAACCGAGGCGCTGGTAACCGTCATCCAGGCAGGCAAAGCGTAAGCCTGGACTGGCAACGGCTTCTCGGCAGGTGAACTGGCCACAGCGGCAGCTTGCACGGTCGCAGCCTGCGCGGCGTAGCTCGCCTGGGCCTGCTGGCCGTTGTTACCAGAACTGGTCCGGGTCGACGGGGCGTAAGCCGCAGCGATGCTCGAGGTATTGATATTCATCTGAAACTCCCTGTAGTCCTTGATCGGCAGTGGTATCGCCGAGGGGGAGGGAGCAGCTTTCATGCCAATCACGGCCAACCCCAATGGTATTGGCGTTCACGCGGATCAGAATGGATGAATGCCAGGCCAGTGCTTGCCGGTTGACGGCAACTAGTGGCCTGTAGAGGTAATGCCGATCAGTTAAGGCGGCTCAGGTCTGTTTCATTGCCGTGTTGCTGCCCCGTGGGAGCGAGCTTGCTCGCGAAAGTGACGGTGAAATCAGCATACTAGCGGCGGGTTTCACGCCGCCTTCGTCGGAGTGCCGCCCAGACCAAGGTCGCTCCCACAAGAACCGTGCCCTTCAGAATGGCGCATCACCCAGGATCGTGGCGCGATGCATGATGCGGCGTTGCGGGCGGTAGTCGTCGATGGCGAAATGCTGAGTGATCCGGTTATCCCAGAACGCCACGTCATCCTTCTGCCATTGCCAGCGCACGGTGTATTGCGGCTGGGTGGCGTGGCTGAACAGCAACCTGAGGATGGCGTCGCCTTCAAGCTCAGGCAGCTCGTTGATTCGCGTGGTGAACCCCTCATTGACGAACAGCCCCTTGCGGCCGGTGACCGGGTGGGTACGTACCACCGGGTGGCTGCTGGGCGGGTTGCGCCGTTTGGCCTCTTCGAAGCGCAACCGCTCTTGATCCGTCACGGCAAAACGCGACTCGGGGAATGATTTGCTCAGGTCGTGGGTGGCGGTCAGGCCGTCGAGCAAGCGCTTGAGTGGCTCGGACAAACCGTCATACGCCGCGCTGCTGCTGGCCCATAGCGTGTCGCCACCATAAGGCGGCACCTGTTTGGCACTGAGCACGGCACCAAGCGCCGGCGTTTTGAGAAAGCTGACGTCCGAATGCCAGAGCGCATTGTCACGCAGGTCGTTGCGCTCGGTGTCGAGGATCAGCACTTCAGGTTGCTCAGGCACATTGGGGTAGATCGGGTGGATATGCAGATCGCCGAAATACGCGGCCAGCCGCGCCTGGGAAGCCGGCTGCAGCGGCTGATTACGGAAAAACAGCACCTGATGGTCAAGCAATGCCTGATGCAGCTGCTGGTGATGGTCGGCGCTCAATGGCAAGCTCAGGTCGACACCGGTGACACGGGCGCCCAGGGCCGGGCTGATGGGGGTGATTTGCAGGCTCATGCAGGTTCTCTCGTTCAATGGCCGCGCCCATGCCAGGGCACCAGCTTGCGTTGCAGGGCACGCAGGCCCAGTTCCATGGCGAAGGCGATCAGGGCGATCACCAGGATGCCCAGCACGACCACTTCCGTGACCAGAAACTGCGCAGCCGACTGGACCATGAAGCCCAGCCCGTTGGTGGCGGCAATCAGCTCGGCGGCCACCAGTGTCGACCAGCCAACCCCCAGACCGATCCGGATGCCGATCAGAATGTCTGGCAAGGCGGCCGGGAGGATCACATGGCGGATCAACTGCCGGCGGGTGGCGCCCAATGACTGCGCGGCACGCACTTTGGTCTGGTCGACGTTGCGCACGCCGGTGGCCGTGGCAATGGCAATCGGCGCGAAGATCGCGAGATAGATCAACAGCACTTTGGAGAACTCGCCGATACCGAACCAGATCACGATCAGCGGCAGGTAAGCCAGTGGCGGAATAGGCCGGTAGAACTCGATCAACGGATCGAGAATGCCCTGTGCTACGCGGTTATGGCCGATGGCGATGCCCACCGGGATGGCAAACACCACCGCTGCCACCAGCGCCAGGCCGATACGCTGCAGGCTGGCGCCCAAATGCTGCCAAAGGGTCGACTCCATGTATCCCTCGGTGGCCAGCAACCAGGCTTTTTGCAGCACGGCAGCAGGAGAGGGTAAAAACAGCGGCTCGATCAACTGTGCGGCAGTGACCGCCCACCACAGCGCCAACAGTGCGCTGAAGGTCAACGCCGAAATGGTCCGGATGCCCAGTCTTGCGCGTGCGCGGGGTGGATTGTCTGCCGACTGGGTGGAGGCTCGGGCCAGACTTTGCTGGCTGATCTGCGCGCCACTCATACGAGCTCCTTGCGCGCGCTGGCGCTGCGTTGTGAAAACACCCGCTCAAGCACGTGCTCGCGGGTGGCAATGAAGGCAGGGTCGGACTTGATCGCCCGGGCCGGCTCGCCAGCGGCGTAGCGCTGGCCAAAGTCGAGTTTCAGGTGTTCATCAATCCGGCCAGGCGAAGGCGCCAGCAGAATAAGGTCAGTCGCCAGGAACACCGCTTCTTCAATGTCATGGGTGATCAGCAGCACCGGCTTGTGGGTGCGTTGCCAGATGGTCAGCAGCAATTCCTGAACCTGTTCGCGGGTGAACGCGTCGAGGGCACCAAATGGCTCGTCCATCAGCAACACCCGTGGATCAGCCGCCAGTGCGCGGGCCAGGCCAACGCGCTGGCGTTGACCGCCGGACAGCTCCCAGATCTGCCGCGTTTCGAAACCAGCCAGGTCCACCAGTGCCAGCATCTGCCGGGCGGTCTGCTCGCGCTGGGTGCGTTCCACGCCGGCCAGTTGCAGGCCAAAGCCGACATTGGCCAGCACATCGAGCCAGGGCAGCAGGGCGTCATCCTGGAACACCACACCGCGCTCGGCGCCGGGGCCTTGTACCGGGACGCCATCGAGCGTGATCCGCCCGCTGCTGGGCGCTACGAAACCGGCGATCAGGTTCAGCAGGGACGTCTTGCCACTGCCCGATGGCCCAAGGGCCACCAGCAACTGCTGAGGACCGAGGTTGAGCGAGATGTCGGCCAGCACCGGCTCGGCAGCGCCAGGATAATGGGCGCTGACGCGTTCAAGTTGCAGCAGGGCCATGGGGCCTCCCTTGTGATCGACTGGTTTGGCGGCTGAAGCTTCGCGGCTAAAGCTTCTTAGCTAAAGCTTCGCAGCTAAAGCTTCGCAGCTAAAGCCGCTCCTACTGGATGTATTTGTCGCTGACGTAGGGGCTGTAGTCGCTGAGTACGGTCTCGACCTTGCCTTGTTGCTTGAGGAACGCGGCGGTCTTGGCCACGGCGTCGACCGTGCCGCCACTGAGCAATGCGGCAGAGCGCTGGGTCTGGGCGTCGGCGTATTCAGAGCCGGCCAGCAGATCGGGCACGTCTTCGGCGTTGGAGCCGGTCAGTTTGGCGATCTTTTTCACCTGTTCTGAATCAGCGGTCCATTTGGCCTTGTTGGCGGCGTAGTCAGCGAAAGAGTCGAGGGTGACTTTGGCGAATTTGGCCACCACTTCTGGATGTTTTTCGGCGTAGTCCTTGCGCGCCACCCAGACTTCGAAGGTGGGTGCGCCCCAACGGCCCACTTCTGCGGCATCGGTCAGTACCTTGCCGGTCTTGCGAATTTCACCAAGGGCCGGCGACCAGACAAAGGCACCGTCGATGTCGCCACGTTTCCAGGCGGCGGCGATTTGCAGCGGCTGCAGGTTGACCACTTTGACCTTGCCTTCCAGGCCCCATTGCTTGAGGGCGGCCAGCAGGCTGTAGTGCGAGGTGGACACGAACGGGGTGGCTATGGTCTTGCCGACCAGTTCCTGCGGGTTGTTGATACCACTGCCATTACGGACCACCAACGCTTCGGCGGAGTTGATCTGTGCCGAGACGATGAAGGCCACGATCGGCAGCTTGCGTGAAGCGGCGGCGGCCAGCGGGCTGGAGCCCAGGTTGCCGATCTGGACGTCGCCGGAGGCCAGCGCGGTCACCACTTCCGGGCCGCTGTTGAAGCGCCGCCAGTCGATCTTCTCGCCAATGGCTTTTTCATAGACGCCGTCAGCCTGCGGCACCTTGCTGGGGTCGACACCGGTCTGGTAACCGACCACCAGTGGAGCTGCCTGAACATTCAAGGCCAGCAGAGAAGCTGCCAGCGCGGTGAGCAAAGGACGAATGAACGTTTTATGAGCCATGACGAGTCTTCTTCAATTCATGAATTTGGCTGGCGCCGCTGCATGTAAAGATGAAATGCAGGGCAATCACGGAGGGCTGGGCACGCTGCCAGGATCCGGTGAAGAGATATTGAAGTTATAAAAAATGCCAATCCAATAATTAATTGGAATTAGCTTAGAAAGTTCAGCTGCCCGGGCTCTGGCCCGCGGATGCCAGGCAGCGAGGCTGCGATGAAGGCCCCCCCAATAGCCAGAATCATCACGTTTATTTATCATTGCAGGCTTTATATATTTGGCTCTGTTATAACCTTGAGTGCTAAGGATATAGCCGGCTGACCTGGGTCACATCGCTGCGGAACACCTTATGAGCCATACCCCCAAACACATGCGACTGGGCCTGTTCATTCAGGCCGCCGGTCATCACGCCTCTGGCTGGCGCTACCCTGGCGCGCAGAGCGGCAGCGAAAACTTCGCGCTGGTCCGGCGTCTGACCGAAAGCGCCGAGCGGGCCTGCCTGGACCTGGTGTTTTTCGGCGACAAGCTGGTCACCGGCCCGCAGGAGCCGCCCTCAATGATCGTGCGCTTCGAGCCGCTGACCCTGCTCGGTGCGCTGGCGATGGTCACCGAGCGTATTGGCCTGGTCGCCACCGCCTCCACGACCTATGGCGAGCCTTACAATATTGCCCGGCAGTTCGGCACGCTGGACCATATTTCCAACGGCCGGGCCGGCTGGAACGTGGTGACCACCGGCTACGACAGCGCGGCGAACTTCAGCCTGGGCAAGCACCCTGACCATGAGCGGCGTTATGCCCAGGCCGAAGAGTTCGTTGATGTGGTGCGCGGCTTGTGGGACAGCTTCGAGGACGACGCCTATGTGCGCGATGCGCAAAGCGGTGTGTATCTGGACACCAATAGGATGCACCGCCTGGATCACCAGGGCGAGTTCTTCAATATTGCGGGTCCGTTGAACCTGACCCGTGCGCCGCAGGGCCATCCGGTGCTGGTTCAGGCCGGTTCGTCAGGGCCGGGCATGGCGCTGGCTTCGCGCATTGCCGAGGTGGTATTCACCGCCCAGCAGGACCTGCCGAGCGGCCAGGCTTTCTACCGTGACCTTAAACGCCAGGCGGCCGGGCAGGGCCGTGACCCCGCGCATTGTGTGGTGATGCCCGGCATCATGCCGATCATCGGCCGCACCATGAGTGAGGCGCTGGAGCATTTCGAACGGCTGCAGCAGTGGAATGACCTGGACGCCGCGCTGGCGCTGGTCAGCGATCGGCTGGGGCATGACGTGCGCGGTTTCGACCTGGACCAGCCGCTACCGGAAAACATGAAAAGCCGGGCGCAGTTGCTGCTCGACATGAGCCATAAGGACGGTTTGACCCTGCGTCAGGTCTGTCACCTGGCTGCCGGGGCACGAGGGCATCGGATTGTGGTGGGCACCGCGCAACAGGTGGCGGACGAGATGATTGCCTGGTTCGAGAACGAAGCCGCCGACGGCTTCAATCTGATGCCGGCGCATTTTCCTGAAGGGCTGGATGCGTTTGTCGAAGGGGTGCTGCCGATCCTGCGCCAGCGCGGGCTGTTCCGCGAGCAATATGAAGGGCGGACGTTACGCGAGCATCTGGGATTGCCACGGCCGCAGTGGCGTAGACATTCTGTGAGCGACCTTGGTCTGGGCGGCATACCGACGAAGGGGGCGGTATAGGCCTTCCCGTAGGAGCTGCTTCAGCTGCGAAGCCTTTCGCAGCTGAAGCTGCTCCTACGGGGGGCCGTGTTTGCTACGCGATGCCAGGGTTTAGTGGGCGACCGGCTCTGGCGCTACAACAGCTTCCTGCACCGCCTCCAGGGCCGGGATGCCGTCGGTGTGTTCAGTCTTGCGCATAGGCGCGCGACGTACCGGGGCGCCGTTGGCCTTGAAGTACTTGGCGTTGCTGCGCGGCAGCGGCTGACGACCACGGATGCGATCGGCGATCTTCTCGGCGAGCATGATGGTGGTGGCGTTGAGGTTGCCGGTGATGATCTCCGGCATGATCGACGCATCGACGACCCGCAGGCCTTGCAGGCCGTGGACACGGCCCTGGCCATCGACCACTGCCATGTCGTCGGTGCCCATCTTGCACGAGCAGGACGGGTGGAACGCGGTTTCGGCGTGTTCACGCACGAACGCATCGAGCTGCTCGTCGGTCTTGACCTCCAGGCCCGGGCTGATCTCGCGGCCACGGTAAGCGTCCAGTGCCGGCTGGGCAATGATCTCGCGGGTAATCCGGATCGCATCACGAAATTCCTGCCAGTCCTGCTCGGTCGCCATGTAGTTGAACAGGATGCTTGGATGCTCGTGCGGGTCTTTTGACTTGATCTGCACCCGGCCACGGCTCAGCGAGCGCATCGAGCCGACGTGGGCCTGGAAGCCATGTTCCTTGACGCCGTTGGTGCCGTTGTAATTGATCGCGACGGGCAGGAAGTGGTACTGGATGTTCGGCCATTCGAACTCGGGACGGGTACGGATAAAACCGCCGGCCTCGAACTGGTTGCTGGCGCCGATACCGGTGCCGTTGAACAGCCATTCGGCGCCAATGGCTGGCTGGTTCCACCACAACAGCGAAGGGTACAGCGAGACCGGCTGGGTGCAGGCGTACTGGATGTACATTTCCAGGTGGTCTTGCAGGTTTTCGCCGACCCCCGGCAAGTCGTGGACCACCGGTACATTGTGTTTTTCCAGCAGTTCGGCCGGGCCGACGCCGGAGCGCTGCAGGATCTGCGGTGAGGCAATCGCGCCAGCGCACAGCAGCACTTCTTTGCGTGCCCAGGCTTCATGAACAGCGCTGCTGTCACCGATCAGGTAACGCACGCCACTGGCGCGTTTGCCGTTGAACACAATGCGGTCGGTCATGGCGTGGGTGACGATGGTCAGGGTGTCGCGCTGTTTGGCGGTGTCCAGATAGCCGCGGGCGGTGCTGGCACGACGACCTTTCGGGGTCACGGTGCGGTCCATCGGACCGAAGCCTTCCTGCTGGTAGCCGTTGAGGTCTTCGGTGCGCGGGTAACCGGCTTGCACGCCGGCTTCGACCATCGCGGCGAACAGCGGGTTGTTGTTGGGCTTGGGCGTCGCCACGCTCACTGGACCTTCACCACCGTGCCAGTCGTTGGCGCCGATGTCGCGGGTTTCGGCCTTGCGGTAGTAGGGCAGGCAGTCCAGGTAGCTCCAGTCTTCCAGGCCCGGCAGCTGAGCCCAGCGGTCGAGGTCCATGGCGTTACCACGGATATAGCACATGCCATTGATCAGCGACGAGCCACCCAGGCCCTTGCCGCGACCGCACTCCATGCGCCGGTTATTCATGTGTGGCTCAGGATCGGTTTCATAGGCCCAGTTGTAGCGTCGGCCCTGCAGCGGAAAGGCCAGTGCTGCCGGCATCTGGGTGCGGAAGTCGAGGCGGTAGTCAGGTCCGCCGGCTTCGAGCAGCAGGACCGTGACACCAGGGTCTTCGGTCAGGCGAGCGGCGAGGGTGTTACCGGCCGAGCCGGCACCGATGATGATGTAATCGTATTCTTGGGACATAAAATGCGTCCTCTATCATGGGGCAATTGTAGGAGCGAGCTTGCTTGCGAAGACGGACTTGAAGGCGCTAGAGATGTAGCGCCTGATACGGCCCCTTCGCGACCAAGGTCGCTCCTACCGCGTTTACTCAATATCTCGTTGTTCAGAAGACGGACGCGTAGTCGCCCAGCTCGACTTGCACCGACTTGATGCGGGTGTACTGCGCCAGGGACGAAATGCCGTTTTCACGACCGACGCCGGACTGTTTGTAGCCACCTACAGGCATTTGCGCGGCCGACTCACCCCAGGCGTTGATCCAGCAAATACCGGCTTCCAGCTGGTGAATCACGCGGTGGGCGCGGGTCAGGTCCTGGGTGACGATACCGGCAGCCAGGCCGTAGTCGGTGTCGTTGGCGCGGCGGATGACTTCTTCTTCGCTGTCGTAAGTCAGGATGCTCATCACCGGGCCGAAGATTTCTTCGCGCACGATGGTCATCTCGTCGCTGCAGTCGGTGAATACGGTCGGCGCCACGTAGGCACCCTGTGCCAGTGCACCTTCAGTCAGGCGCTCGCCGCCAATCAGCAGCCGTGCGCCTTCTTCTTTACCCTTGGCGATGTAGCCCAGCACGCTTTCCATGTGCGCGAAGCTGACCAGCGGGCCGAAGTTGGTGGTCTCGATGGTCGGATCGCCAACCCGGATGCGTTTGACGCGCTCGACGATCTTCGCTTCGAACTCGGCCTTGAGCGCGGTCGGTACAAATACGCGAGTACCGTTGGTGCACACCTGACCGGAGCTGTAGAAGTTGGCCATCATTGCGATGTCGGCGGCCTTGTCCAGGTCGGCGTCGGCGAAAATGATCAGCGGCGACTTGCCGCCCAGTTCCATGGTCACTTCCTTGAGGCTCGAAGCCGACGCGCTGGCCATGACTTTTTTACCGGTGCTGGTGCCACCGGTGAACGAGACCTTCTCGATCTGCGGGTGCTCGGTCAGTGCGCTACCGACATCCCGACCGCTGCCGGTCAGGACGTTGAACACGCCATCGGGCAGGCCGGCCTGGGTGAAGATCTCGGCCAGTTTCAGGGTGGTCAGGGAGGTGACTTCACTCGGTTTGAAGATCATCGCGTTGCCGGCGGCCAGGGCCGGGGCCGACTTCCACAGGGCGATCTGGATCGGGTAGTTCCATGCACCGATACCGGCGGTGATGCCCAGTGGCTCGCGGCGGGTATAGACAAAGGATGTGTCACGCAGCGGGATTTGCTCACCTTCGATGGCGACCGCCAGGCCTGCGTAGTACTCCAGCACATCGGCACCGGTGACGATGTCGACGTAGCGGGTTTCCGAATAGGCCTTGCCGGTGTCCAGGGTTTCGAGCTTAGCCAGCTCGTCGTTGCGCTCACGCAGGATGTCCACGGCGCGGCGCAGAATCCGCGAGCGTTCTGTCGCGGTCATCGCGGCCCAGATTTTCTGGCCTTTCTCGGCGCTCTTTACCGCGCGGTCAACGTCAGCGGCAGTGGCGCGCTGCACCTTGGCCAGGACTTCACCGTTGGCTGGGTTGATGGCGTCAAAGGTCTCGGTGCCGCTGGCGTCGACATAACCGCCATCGATATAGAGTTTTTGCGTTTCAAAACGGGCCATAGGGTTCTCGCAAGGCAAATGGTTGATTGGCGATTCGCGTCTTGATCCAGATGCAAGGAGCCAGGACTCAGGCGCGATTTCTCATTCGTGCGGTGCAGTGCACCGGCGCATAGGGCCGCCAAAGGTCAGGCCATGGCTGGCCGTGATTAACGAAATTCAGCCTACCTTTTTTATATTGAACAATCAATCAATAACAAATAAGCTCTGCGACAATCTGCCGCTGCTGGCTGTTTCCTTGAACAGTCAAGCAGTCGCAGAGAGGCATTCCGTAAAGTTTGTGACAGGGCATGACGCCAGACGTTCGCGATATTTCGCTGCACGTTCGCTCAAACCCTGCCAGCGGCTCCCTATTCCCGATACCTGCGCAGACAGGTGGGAGCCGTGCGCCGCCTGATGCGCCCTGACTCATGGATGCCGGCACACATGGGCTGCCGGCTTTAGCCTGCGGCGTTATTCACCTCGCTCTGCCTTGGAGCCGTGCAATGAGTTCTGCCTCCCTGATAAAGGCTTCCACCGAGAAGCCAAGGGTCAACCGCGTGGTGTTCTTCACTTCGGCGCTGTTGGTCCTGCTATTGACTGCCTTGCTGATCGCTGCACCCGAAACCGCTGGCCGTGTGCTGGGGCAGGCCCAGGCCTGGCTGTCGCGCAATTTCGGCTGGTATTACATGTTGATGATTGCCGCTTACCTGGTGTTCGTGATCGGTATCGCGTTCAGCTCGTTCGGTAAACTCAAACTGGGCAGCAAGGATGATCAGCCCGATTTCAGCTACGGCGCCTGGGCCGGCATGCTGTTCTCTTCCGGCATCGGCATTTCATTGTTGTACTTCGGCGCTTCCGAGCCGCTGGACCATTACTTCAATCCGCCCGAGGGCCCTGCGGCCAGCCTGGAGGCGGCGCGGCAGGGGCTGCAATTGACCTTTCTGCACTGGGGGCTGCATGGCTGGGCGATCTACGCGCTGGTCGGGCTGGCGGTGGCGTACTTCGCCTACCGGCACAACCAGCCGCTGGCACTGCGCTCGGCGCTGTACCCGCTGATGGGTGAACGTTGGGTCAAGGGCGTGGCGGGAGACACCGTCGACATCTTCGGCATGTTCGTGACCCTGCTGGGCCTGGTCACCAACCTGGGCATCGGTTCGATGCAGGTGGCCTCAGGGCTGGAGTATCTGTTTGGCATCGAGCACAGCAACAGCAACCTGCTGATCGTCATTCTGGTGATGAGCACTGTGGCGACCATTGCGGCGGTTTCCGGTGTCGAAAACGGTATTCGCCGCCTGTCGAACCTGAACATCGTGCTGTTCAGCAGCCTGTTGTTGTTCGTGCTGTTGGCCGGCCCCACCCAGTACCTGCTCAACGGCTTTGTGCAGAATATCGGCGACTACCTCAATGGCCTGGTGCTGAAGACCTTCGATCTCTACGTGTACGAGAACGCCGCCGCGCGCTCGGAGCGCTGGCTGGGGCTGTGGACCGTGTTCTATTGGGCGTGGTGGATTTCCTGGGGGCCATTCGTGGGCATGTTCATCGCCCGAATCTCCCGTGGCCGCACGGTACGCGAGCTGGTCGCCGGTGTGCTGTTGATCCCGCTGGGCTTCACCCTGGCCTGGCTGTCGATTTTCGGTAATACCGCACTGGACCTGGTGATCAACGGCGGCGCTGCGGAGCTGGGCAAGATCGCCGTGGAACAGCCGGCCATGTCGATCTATAAACTGCTGGAGTACTTCCCGGCCGCCAAGGTGGTGGTCGGGGTGGCAATTTTCGTCGGTTTCGTGCTGTTCCTGACCCCGGCCGATTCCGGTGCGGTGATGATGGCCAACCTTTCCTGCAAGGGCGGCGATGTGGACGAAGACGCACCGCACTGGATGCGCATCGTCTGGTCGACGATCATCACTCTGGTGACCATCGGGCTGTTGCTGGCGGGTAACTTCGAGGCGATGCAGACCATGGTCGTGCTGGCGGGGCTGCCGTTCTCGGTGGTACTGGCGGTGTTTATGTATGGTTTGTACAAGGCCATGCAGCAGGACCAGTTGCAGGAACAGACCAAAGCCGAACTGGCCGCTCGCGGGCGGCGCGGTTTTGCCGAGCGGTTGGGCCAGATGGACCTGCAACCTAACCAGGCCACGGTGCAGCGCTTCATGGATCAACACGTCAGTCCCGCGCTGAAGGACGCCGTGCTGCAATTGCAGGAGCGGGGTTTTGAGGTGGTCAGTCGGGTAGGACAGTCGCGCTCGATGATGGGTTTGCGCATTGATCTGGAGGAGGGCAACCCGTTCGTTTACGAAGTCAGCCTGGACGGTTATCTGGCGGCACCGAATGACCTCGGCAGTGACGGCGACAGTGAGCCACGCAGGCGTTTCTACCGGGCCGAGGTGTATCTGTTTACCGGCAGCCAGGAGTACGACCTGATGGGCTTTACCCAGGAGCAGATCACCCAGGACGTACTCGATCAGTTCGACACCCACCAACATCGCCTGGACCGGGTGTATACCTGATCTTCAGTAGATTTCTCGTAGGAGCGGCTTCAGCCGCGAAGGCCTCAAAGCTCAAGCGTATAGCCGCTTGGCCGCTCCTACGAGGTGGCGCCAATCATTTGATGGAAATCAAATAATCAATCATTCGCATGATTTGGAATTAGATTATGTCCAAAGCGAATTTCACACGATCCCGGCAAGTGGTTAGCTTATAACCATATCGGTTATTCAGAGCGATCCAATAGATCGCCAGACGCAAGGGATCGGACACAATGAGCAAGCGACAGATCAAACTCGGCGCCCTGACCATGGGTTGCGGCGGGCCGGGCAAGCACAACCTGTGGCTTGATCCGCAGCTGCCGGCCGATGCCAGTGTGAACATCGACTGGTACATCGACATCGCCCGCCAGGCAGAAGCCGCACTGTTCGATCTGATTTTCATCGTCGACAGCCAGTTCATCACTCCCGGCTCGCCCTCGCATTACCTCAATCGGCTGGAACCGCTGACCCTGTTATCAGCGCTGGCGGTCAGCACCAGACACATCGGCCTGGTCGGCACCCTGACCACTTCCTATAACGCGCCGTTCAACGTCGCCCGGCGTCTGGCGTCGCTGGACCTGATCAGCAAGGGCCGCGCTGGCTGGAATGTGGTCACCAGCGGCGACGCCGGCACCTCAGGCAACTATGGGCTGGACGAGCACTACGACTACGACACCCGCTACAGCCGCGCCCAAGAGCACGTCGAGGTGGTGCAAAAGCTGTGGCACTCCTATGAGGACGATGCCTTCACCCGTGACCGCAGCACAGGCGAGTTTCTCGACACCAGCAAGCTGCACGCCCTGCATCACAAAGGCGAACATTTCTCGGTGGCCGGACCGCTGAACATCCAGCGTTCGCCGCAGGGCCAGCCGGTGATTTTCCAGGCCGGTGACTCGCAGCAGGGCCGCGAGCTGGGCGCCGCCACGGCGGATGTGATTTTCACCCACGCCGCCAGCATCGAGCAGGGCCAGGCGTTCTACCGCGATATAAAAGAACGTGCCCGGCGCCTGGGGCGTGACCCCGAGCAGATCCTGATTCTGCCGGGCGCGGAGATTTACGTGGGCGATACCGACCAACACGCCCGGGAAATCGAGCGCCACTACCATCAGCAAGACCACAGCTTCGAACTGGCGCTCAAAGAGTTCGGGCGTAACTTCGGCTGGCACGATTTCAGCCAATACGACCTGGACGCGCCATTCCCGCAAGAGAGCCTGGAATATGCGCGTAGCAGCTTCTTCACCAACGCCAAACGCATTGCCGATCAGGCTCGGGAAAAGGGCTTCAGCTTGCGCCAGGCTGTGGAGTTTGGCCGACAACTGCGGCCGGGGGCGTTTGTTGGCTCGGCTGAAACCGTGGCGGCGAAATTGACCGAATGGTTCGAGGCGCGTGCGGTGGATGGCTACAACATCTATATCGGCCATCCGGGACAGTTCAAGCGCTTCACTCAGGAGGTGATTCCGCTGTTGCAGGAGCGCGGGGTGTATCGCCGCGAATATGAAGGCAGCACATTGCGCGAAAGCCTGGGGCTGGAAATTCCGCGGTTCAGTCGCAGATCATAAGCACTGCACCGCTGTGGCAGCGACCCTGGTCGCGAAAGGGCCAGTAAGGGATAAAAATCCTCCGCCGATGGTCAGCATGTCACTGACATTTTCGAAGGAACAGTCTCATGACGATCTACCTGGCTGGCGAAAGCACCTTGCAGGTTGGAACCCCTTTGGTCCTTGAAGCGCCAGCGCAGGAGGGGCCGTATGTGGTGGTATTTGAAGACGATGAGGACACAGGCTACTTCTACGCCTTGGACACCAGTGCTGACGGCAATCCGATTCAGGATGCCTTGCATATCTATAACGTCAGCAATGTATCTGACCGTAATCAGCCATCGACAGTGAAAATCGGCTGGTCCACCGACCATCGCAAGGCGGTGCTGCTGATCAATGATTATCCTCACGCGATTTTCGATTTCGACAGCAAACAGGGTTATTGCCGCAGCGGTTTCCCGGAGCCGGCGGGTAACGGTTGGTCGCAGAAGGGGCACGATTGGGATGACGAGGCGCTGAATCTTTTTGCCTGAGCCTTTTGGCCTTACCCCCGGCGCACGGCGTCGCCGGACCATTCAAAGCCGGAAACGCATCACGCTTGCCTGCATCCCCTCAGCAATATTGCCCAGCCGCTGGGCAGCGGCAGCCAGGTCATTCATGACCTGGGTGTTGTCGTGTGCCATGCGGGCGATCAATTCGACCTGTTGCGCAACCTCCTGACTGGCCCGGGATTGTTCGGTGATGGTCTGGGAGATTTCTTCGACCACCGTCGCCGACTGGCGCGCGCCCTGACGAATCTGCCTGATCGAATCGCCTGCCTGCGTGGCCAGTGCCACACCTTCACGTACCCGAGAGACGCCGGTCTGCATGCTGTCGACCGCCTGGCCGGTGCTTTGCCGGATGCGCTCGATCATTGCGGTGATTTCCCGGGTCGATTGTGCGGTACGTGCAGCCAGACCGCGCACTTCGTCCGCCACCACGGCAAAGCCTCTGCCGGCTTCACCGGCGCGGGCCGCTTCGATGGCGGCATTGAGCGCGAGCAGGTTGGTCTGTTCGGCGATGCTGTTAATCACCTGGATGATCGAGTGAATCTCTTCCGAACTCTGGCCCAGCGCCGTGATGGCTTCTGAAGAACGGTTGACCGCTACGTCGATACCCTGCATGCCGTCCACCACGTTGAGAATCACGTCGCCGCCGTCACTGGCCAGGCGTTCAGACTGGCTGGAGAACGACTGTGCATCCCGGGCATGCTCAGCGATCCTGGTGATGTTGGTGATCATCTGTTCAGTTGCCGCGGCCATGCTTGAAGCGCTTTGCGACTGCTGGCTGGCGCGCTGTACCAGGCTGGTAGAGGACTGTCCCAACTCCTGGACGACACTGTGCAGCAGCTGGTTTTCCTGCTGAATTGCCTGGATCATCTGCCGCAGGTTATCGCGCATCTCAGCCAATGCACGCAGCAGCCGTCCGGTTTCATCGCGGTCGTGTGCGTCAATTTCGCCGGTGAGGTCGCCCTGGGCAATGCGTTCGGCAATACGCATGGTGCTGCCCAGTGGCCGCAGCACCGAACGCAGCAGTTGTAGCGTGCACAGCAACATCACCACAGTGACCAGAGCGATCCCGCCGCTCAGGACGGTGACGTTCTGCTGCAGCGCAGCGCGGCTTTGTTGCCGGGTGGCGTCGGCATTGTTGCTGATCAGGTCGCTGAGTGCTGAATTGCGCTCTTCAAGCTCCTTGAACGTATTCAAAAACGCTGGCAGTTGCGCGCGTGCCTGCTCAGGCGACTCCAGTGCCAGACGAATGATCGAAGAGGCACTGTTTATATACGCTTCAAGGAGCGGTTGCAGGTCACCGATCGCCTGCTTCAGATCGGCATCAAGGGGCAGGGCGAGGTTGTTCCGGACCACGGTACGGAACCACTTCGCATGCTCATCGAGGTCGGCCAGCACCTGCTGCACTTCGGCCTTGTCCTGACGATCGACCAGCAGCGCCGCCAGCACATCGGCACGCAGGGCATCGTGCATCATGTCGCCCTCCATATGATTACGAATCGCGGTCAGGCTGTCGTCATTGCGGGTCAGAGCGGTGTTCTGGACATGCTGCCCGAGCAGCCCGGCGGCACCGAGTAACCAGACGGCGAGAGTGCCGACCAGGCCGAAACCGATAATCTTCTGGCGAATATTCATGATGCGACATCCCTGATTCAGCAGTGTGAGCCAAGCATAGATTGTGATGGGCGGTATTGTCTTGTAGCGCGGCGCAGCACTCAGGCCAAGCAACGCCCTAATGGAGTGCGGTGCGCCCCACACGAGCGCACAGGCCCTGCGTGATCGCTTGCCAGAAAACCGCGCAGCGACGCTCGTGTTGGCCCGTGAGGGCCGACTGGCAAGGCTGCCAGGCTGATCAAAGCGCCTGCCCGACATGTTGGCACGCCTCTGGCATTAGCCTTGGTGTGCGGGAGTAGCGCGAGCTATAGCACCAAAATCTGAAAATGGTTGGCTAGGGTTCCGGCTTGCGAAAGCGAGCGTCAGGTCCGAGAGCTGACGACCTCCAGTTGAGGTTACACGGCGGGATAAAAGCCCGGGAGACAGACCACCTGATGCAACGGGTGTCGCGCTGCTCCTTGTCCGTCCACAGTCAACTGGAGTCCCTCCATGCGAAAGTCATTTGTTAGCGCTGTCCTGGCCGCAAGCCTTGTGCTGTTCGCCAGCCCTCATTCCAAAGCCGCAGTCAAAACCGACTTCGACATCTGCTGGACGATCTATGCAGGCTGGATGCCTTGGGAATATGCCGCCTCTGAGGGCATCATCAAAAAGTGGGCCGACAAATACGGCATCCACATCAAGCTCACTCAGGTTAACGATTACGTAGAGTCGATCAACCAGTACACGGCTGGCCAGTTCGATGGCTGCTCGATGACCAATATGGACGCACTGACCATTCCGGCCGCGGGCGGCGTTGACAGCACCGCGTTGATCGTCGGCGACTATTCCAATGGTAACGACGGTGTGGTGCTCAAGGGCAAGGGCAAGACGCTGCAAGACCTCAAGGGCATGAACGTCAATCTGGTCGAGCTGTCGGTTTCCCATTACTTGCTCGCCCGGGGCCTGGACACTGTCGGGCTCAAAGAGCGTGACCTGAAGGTCATCAATACCTCCGATGCCGATATTGCCGCTGCCTTCGATACCCCTGATGTGCAGGCGGTGACCACCTGGAATCCGATGCTGGCCGAGATCACCGCCAAGCCGGATGTCACCCAGGTGTTCGATTCCAGCAAGATCCCCGGCGAGATTCTTGACCTGTTGGTCGTCAATACCCAGACCCTGCAAGACAACCCCGCGCTGGGCAAGGCCCTTACCGGCGCCTGGTATGAAGTCATGGCCTTGATGGCCAGCCAGTCAGCAGAGCAGCAACGCGCCCTGGAACACATGGCCAAAGCCTCCGGCACCAGCCTGGACGGCTTCAAGAGCCAGCTTGCCACCACCCACTTGTTCGCCACCCCCCAGTCGGCCCTGGCATTCGTGCGCAGTCCGGAACTCGCCAACACCATGCACAAGGTTGCTGCATTCTCCTTTGACCATGGTTTGCTGGGCGACGGCGCCGCAGACAGCGGCGCCGTGGGGATGAGCTTTGCCAGCGGCCAGGTGCTTGGCAACCAGGCCAACCTCAAGCTGAGGTTCGATCCGGCCTACGTGCAGATGGCTGCTGACGGTTCGCTTTGAAAAGGGGCACATCATGCGTTTGATCAATCGCCACCCGGACCGCCCCTCACGCATGCTGCTGATGCTGCTGCCTTTCGTGTTGGTGCTGTTTGCCTATTTTGTCAGTTCAGCCCAGCGGCTGGCTGACAATCCCAATGACAAATTACTGCCTGGCGCAGCGCAGATGGGCGCAGCGATCGAGCGGGTGGCTTTTGTCGAGGACAAACGCAGCGGTGAGTACCTGCTCTGGCAGGACACCGGTTCAAGCCTCAAGCGGCTGGCCACAGGCCTGGCGATCAGTGCGGCGCTGGGGCTGTGCCTGGGGATTGCCTCCGGGGCCTTGCCCATCTTCGGCGCATCGTTGTCGCCGCTGCTGGTGGTGCTGTCGATGGTGCCACCGCTGGCGATCCTGCCGATCCTGTTCATTGTCTTTGGCCTGGGCGAGCTGTCGAAGGTGATGCTGATCGTGATCGGCATCACCCCGATCCTGGCCCGGGATCTGGAGCAGCGGGTCCGCGAAATCCCGGCGGAGCTACTGATCAAGGCGCAAACCCTGGGGGCGACCAGCTGGACGCTGATCCTGCGAGTGGTCTTGCCGCAACTGTTACCCCGGCTGCTCATTTCGCTGCGGCTGGTACTGGGCTCGGCCTGGCTGTTTCTGATCGCCGCTGAAGCGATCGCCTCGGAAGATGGCCTGGGTTACCGGATTTTTCTGGTACGGCGCTACCTGGCGATGGACGTGATTTTGCCCTACGTGGTGTGGATCACGCTGCTGGCCTGGCTGACCGACTGGCTGCTCAAGACCCTCACACGCCGGGCTTTCCCTTGGTATGAAGGGGCACGCCCATGAGCTTTATCGAAGTCAGCAATGTCTGGCAGCAATACGGTGAGCATGTCGTGCTCGAAGGCCTGAACCTCAGTATTGCCGAAGGTGAGTTCTGCACCATGGTGGGCGCCTCGGGCTGTGGCAAGTCGACCTTCCTGCGCATGCTGCTGGGCCAGGAACGGCCGAGCCGGGGGCAGATCCTGCTCAACGGCCAACCGCTGGTGGCCGAGCCCGATTCCAGCCGGGGCGTGGTTTTCCAGCGCTATTCGGTGTTCCCGCATCTGAGTGTGCTGGACAACGTGGCGCTGGGCCTTGAGCTGCCCCGTGCGCCCTGGCTGGGCCGCCTGCTGGGGCGGGCAAAGCGTGAAGCCCGTGAGCAGGCTGCGCAACTGCTGGCCAGGGTGGGGCTGGCCCATGCCCAAGACAAGTACCCCAGCCAGTTGTCCGGCGGCATGCAGCAGCGTCTGGCGATTGCCCAGGCGCTGATCATGAAACCCAAGGTGCTGCTGCTCGACGAGCCGTTCGGCGCGCTGGACCCAGGCATTCGCAAGGACATGCATGCCTTGCTGCTGGAGCTGTGGCAAGAGACCGGGCTGACGGTGTTTATGGTGACCCATGACCTGAGTGAAGGGTTCAGCCTCGGCACCCGCCTGCTGGTCTTTGACAAGGTGCGTCTGGACCCACATGCGCCCACGGCCTTCGGCTCGCGGGTGACGTATGACCTGCCGCTTAACAGCCAACGCACCAGCGCCATGTCGGGCTTTATCCCTGAATCCTTATCGCTGCACACAGGAAGCTAATCATGTCTTACACACAGACCATCGCAGAAGACCTGCTGCCAGGCGGCGGGCATCTGTCATTTGTGCTCAAACGCGGGCAAGTCGTGCGGTTTACCGACCTTGAGGGTGGCGCCAATGTCAGCCTGATGCTGTTCAACGCCCATGAGAAAAGCGAGCGGCTGAACCTGCCCGATTCCCTCAAATGCCAGCACACCGCAAAGCTGACCCGCGGCCATTGCCTGTATTCAGACATGGGCCGGGTACTGGCGGCGATCACTCAGGACAGCACCGGCTGGAGCGACAGCATCGGTGGCGTGCTCAACGCAGACGAGGTGCAAGAGAAATATGGCGTCGGCCGCTACCAGGAACTGCGTAACGGTTTTTACCGCAACGGGACCGACAACCTGCTGGTGGAAATGGGCAAATGGGACCTGCAACTGACCGATCTGACCATGCCGCTGAACCTGTTCAGTCGTGTTGAGGTGGACGAGCAGGGCGGGTTGCACTTCGCCCAAGGGCATTCGCAAGCCGGCGATGTCATCGAACTGTATGCGCCCATGGACACGCTGTTTGTGGTGACCGCCTTGCAACACCCGATGGACCCGGCACCTGTGTACGCGCCCAAGCCGGTCCAGCTCACGTTCGCCAACGCTGACGAGTCGGTGGCCGAGCATTGCCGCACCTCGCGTCCAGAGAACGAGCGCGGCTTTATCAATACCCATCGCCTGTTTGCTTGAGGACTTGCCATGACCCGTAACCTGCAACCCGACACCGCTGCTTTCAGGGCAACCATTGCGGCCGGTGAGCCATGGCTTGGCGAAGTCAAGGCCGGGCAGACCCTGCGCATTCTTGACCTGGAAGGCAATCAGGCAATCGATACGCTGTTCTACAGTACGGCCAACCCCCGCGAGCGCTACGACGTGCAGCGCACGCTGCGCAAGCAGGCAAACGTCTATCTGGGCGAGGGCAGCGTGCTCTACTCCAACCTGGGCCGGCCGATGCTGACCATCACCCAGGACAACTGCGGTCGCCACGATACCCTTGGCGGCGCCTGCGCCCAAGAGAGCAACACGGTGCGCTATGCCCTGGAAAAACGCCACATGCACAGTTGCCGCGACAACTACCTGCGTGCTTGCTGCCACGATGGCCGGCTTGGCAAGCGCGACATCGCGCCGAACATCAACTTCTTCATGAACGTGCCGGTGACACCTGACGGTGGCCTGACGTTTGAAGACGGCATCTCGGGGGCAGGCAAGTACGTGCAACTGACGGCGCAAATGGATGTGATGGTGCTGATTTCCAACTGCCCGCAGCTCAACAACCCCTGCAACGGCTACAACCCGACCCCTGCGCAGGTGCTGATATGGAACTGAAGCCACTGCTTGAGCGTATCCGCCAGTGGCTGTTCAAGGCCTGTGAGATCCGCGCCGGCCAGTATCGAGGCGAGCCGCCCAAGGCCCCCGACAACCATCGCTGAGTGGCTAAAGACCTTCTGTCCGGGGACGACCCCAGGACTTCTTACAACTGCGGGACGGCCCGCAACCCAGTCGAGGCGCTTATGGACCTCCAGGGGACGTTGTCATGTTCGAATCGTTGCTCATCGCCAACCGTGGCGCCATCGCTTGCCGTATCCTGCGCACCTTGCGTGAACTGAATGTCAAAGGCGTCGCTGTCTATTCAGAGGCTGACCTCGCCAGCCGCCATGTATTGGAGGCTGACCAGACCTTGAGCCTGGGGGAGGGCGCAGCGGCCACTACTTATCTGGCCGTCGATAAAATCCTGGCGGCCGCGCAGGCGAGTGGCGCCACCGCGATCCACCCCGGTTACGGTTTTCTTTCCGAAAATGCCGCCTTCGCCGAAGCCTGCGAAGCGGCTGGCATTGCCTTTGTAGGGCCGACGCCTGAGCAATTGCGGCTGTTCGGCCTCAAGCACACCGCACGCGCGCTGGCACGCGAACAGGGCGTGCCGCTGCTCGAAGGCACCGAACTGCTGGACACGCTGGAGCAGGCACTGCTTGAGGCGCAGGCGGTTGGCTACCCGGTCATGCTCAAAAGCACCGCCGGTGGCGGCGGCATCGGTATGCGTGTGTGCCGCGACAGCCAGCAACTGAGCGAGGCGTTCGAGACAGTCAAACGCCTGGGCCAGAACAATTTCAGTGACGCCGGTGTGTTCCTTGAAAAATACATCGAGCGTGCGCGGCACCTTGAGGTTCAGGTGTTCGGTGACGGTCAGGGTGATGTGCTGACCCTGGGGGTGCGTGACTGCTCCATTCAGCGCCGCAACCAGAAAGTCATCGAAGAAACCCCGGCGCCCAACCTGCCGCAGGGCATGGAGCAGGCACTGTGTGAAGCCGCTGCGCAACTGGCCAAGGCCGTTAACTACCGCAGTGCCGGCACGGTTGAGTTCGTCTATGACAGCGATGCCGGCTGCTTCTACTTTCTGGAGGTCAATACCCGGCTGCAGGTCGAGCATGGCGTCACCGAGCAAGTATGGGGCATCGACCTGGTGAGCTGGATGGTGCAACTGGCCGCCGGCGAACTGCCGCCCCTGAGCGAACTGCGCGAGCAACTGACGCCGACCGGGCACGCCATTCAGGCAAGGTTGTATGCCGAAGATCCTGGCAAAGACTTTCAGCCAAGCCCTGGCTTGCTCACCTCGGTGGCCTTTCCTGCGGCGCACGGGCGCGCCTTGCGGATCGACACCTGGGTCGAGGCTGGCTGCGAAATCCCGCCGTTTTTCGACCCCATGATTGCCAAACTCATCGCCTGGGCCCCGGACCGCGAACAGGCACGTACCGGCCTGCAACGTGCGCTCGGCGATACCCGCCTGTATGGGGTAGAAACCAACTGTGGCTATCTGGGCGAAATCCTCGCCAGCCGGCCGTTTGTGACGGGCCAGCCATGGACGCGATGCTTGGAAGCGCTTGTTTACCACCCGCACACCTTCGAAGTGATGGTCGGCGGTACCCAGACCAGCGTGCAGGACTATCCCGGCCGGCTGGGCTATTGGGCGGTGGGCGTGCCGCCTTCCGGTCCGATGGACAGCCGCGCCTTGCGCCTTGGCAACCGCCTGCTCGGCAACCCGGAGGGGCTGGCAGGTCTGGAGATCACCATCAATGGCCCGGTACTGCGCTTCAACACCGAGGCGGTGGTGGCCGTCACTGGCGCGCCACTGCCGGTTACCCTGGATGGCGAAGCGGCGCCGATGAACACGACCATCCATGTCAAGGCCGGCGCGGTGCTGACCCTGGGCGCCGTCAGCGGGGCGGGCGCGCGCAGCTACCTGACCCTGCGCGGCGGAATTGACGTGCCGGACTACTTGGGCAGCAAAAGTACCTTCACCCTCGGCCAGTTTGGCGGCCACGGGGGGCGTGCGTTGCGGGCAGGGGATGTACTGCACATCACGGAGCTGAGCGACTCCAGTGCCGGCGCGTCTCTGCCGCGACAACCCGCCTTGCCTGCGGTCCGTGCCATCCGGGTGATCTATGGTCCGCATGGGGCGCCGGAGTACTTCACCGAGTCGTACATGGACCGGTTCTTCGCCACCGACTGGGAAGTGCACTTCAACTCCAGCCGCACCGGCGTACGCCTGATCGGCCCCAAGCCTGAATGGGTGCGCAGCGACGGCGGCGAAGCGGGCCTGCACCCCTCCAATATCCACGACAACCCATATGCCATCGGCGCAGTGGACTTCACCGGCGACATGCCGGTGATCCTCGGCCCGGACGGTCCGAGCCTGGGTGGCTTCGTCTGCCCGGTGACCGTCATCGAAGCTGACCTCTGGCAACTGGGCCAGCTCAAGGCCGGTGACAAGCTGCGTTTCATCCCGACCGACGTTGTGCAGGCCCGCCAGCTGGCAACCCGCGAATTGCTGGAGGTGCCGCCGGCCGTTATCGGCGAGGTGGCGACCGCCGTGCTGGCATCGCCGATTGTGCTCGACATTGGTGAGTCCGACACCCGCCTGGTCGCCCGGCTGGCCGGCGATACCCATCTGCTGCTGGAAATCGGCGGCCCGGAACTCAATCTGGTATTGCGCTTTCGCGGCCATGCGCTGATGCAGGCACTTGAAAGCCTGGCGCTGGATGGTGTGATCGATCTCACCCCCGGTATCCGTTCACTGCAAGTGCACTACCAGCCAGAGCAGGTAAGCCTGGAGCAACTGCTGAGTGCAGTGGCTGGCGAGTGGGACGCGGTCTGCGCCGCTGACGACCTGCAAGTGCCCTCGCGCGTTGTGCATCTGCCGCTGTCCTGGGATGACCCGGCGTGCCAGCTGGCCATCGAGAAATACATGACCACGGTGCGCAAGGACGCCCCATGGTGCCCCAGCAACCTGGAATTCATCCGCCGCATAAACGACCTGCCGGATCTGGACGCCGTGCAGCGTACAGTCTTCGAGGCCAGTTACCTGGTCATGGGCTTGGGCGATGTGTACCTCGGCGCGCCGGTGGCCACACCGCTGGACCCACGTCACCGGCTGGTGACCACCAAATACAACCCGGCCCGCACCTGGACCGCCGAAAACTCGGTCGGAATCGGCGGTGCCTATATGTGTGTGTACGGCATGGAAGGGCCGGGGGGCTATCAGTTCGTCGGGCGAACCCTGCAGATGTGGAACCGCTACCGGCAAGTCGCCGCGTTCAACGGCAAGCCCTGGCTGCTGCGCTTCTTTGACCAGATTCGCTTTTACCCGGTCACGGCTGACGAGTTGCTCACCATCCGGCGTGACTTCCCGCTCGGCAGGTTTGACCTGCAGATCGAAGAAGGGGAGCTGCGCCTGTCGGATTACCAGGACTTCCTGGCGAAAGAGGCCGACGGCATTGAAGCGTTCCGCGAGCAACAACAGGCCGCCTTCCGCGCCGAGCGCGAACGCTGGATCGCCAGCGGCCAGGCGCATTTCGACAGCCAGGAGGAGGTGGCCGAACTCACTCAGGACGACGTCCTGGAGCAAGGCTGCTCAGGCGTCGAAAGCCCGATAGCCGGCAACCTCTGGCAAGTGCAAGCCACACCGGGAACGCACGTGGAAGCAGGGGACGTGCTGGTGATTCTGGAGTCGATGAAAATGGAAATACCGGTGCTGGCAAGCTGCGCCGGAATCGTGCGGGAGGTGCTGGTGAGCCCTGGTAGTGCGATCCGTGCCGGCCAGCGAGTGGTGGTGATTCAGGAGGCTGAGGCTGGAAAAGTGCCTGAAAGCGCTTGAGTTGGACGGCGTATGAGGAGTAGAGGACAGACTCGAAACTCATCGCTGAATGCTGCTTAATATAACTCAACTAAATGTTTCTTTAGTTGAGTTATGTGTCGTACGCATATTTTCAGAGGGCAGGGGGCAACCCCCTGCATCTGTCGATCTTACTTGCCAAACAGCCTTTCGTGAACCCAGCCATTGTTGGTCAAGATAAACGCACGGGTCTCCTTGATCGGCGTGTCTTTGCTCGAAACCATCGGGCCCAGCTCGCGATTCGTCTCGACAACAGCCTGATCACTCGCCCATTTGGGCAGATCGTCCACCCGGTAGGTATAAGTCACGCGGGAGATCTTCTGGCCCATCATGTCGCCTGGCTCGCTGAACTGCTCGATCTTGGTGACTTTGGCCTTGCCAATACACAGGCCAGGGGCCGTGGAGCCATCACGCAGCTTCTGGGCATCAGCCTTGTAGTACTTGCGACCTTCGTCGGTCAGATCATAGGAGTATTGCACCTGGGTACGCGCCGACTGAAAGATCGAGGCTGGAATCTCTTTGCGGGATAACTCAACTTCCTTGAGCACGCCAGCGCCCGCCAGTGCATGCAACATCTTATTGCTGTTGCCGATATCGAACTCCTTGGACTCGGTCGGGAATGCCGACATCAGAAAGCACTTCGGATACGCCGTATCGAGCCAGGCCTGTGTGGCTTTCTCGAAGTTGCTCTCGGATGCTTTCTTGGGATCAGAACAGCCGACCAGTGCAGTGGCCAAAATTACCAAGGGGAAAATTTTTCTGTGCATCGAATTGCGTCCTTAAAAACTTGAACAGACGGCATCCATCCGAAATTGGAACTGCCGAGCCGGTTTCGATTCGATCAAGCGCGATTGGTTCGATGGCAGATGAGGTGATGCTGGTGATTGTGGAGACAGGCAGCTGTCTGGGAGGCTTGCAAGGTTGGTGACTGGAAACGGTGTTCAGGCGAAGGTATCCGATTTCGCTGTGGTGGATTGTGCTGGGGACTTGGTTACAACGGGCAATGCATTGTTACGCATAATGTATATTATGTTAAATAACGTATTTATAAGAGCTCGCTACCATCTGCTATCAACAACCACTGACAGCCGATACCCACGCGCCCACGATTACCTCTTGACGTTGAATTCAAAGGCTTACCTTCGTCTACCCAGTTGGCATATTTGAAATGTGTGCAATCTACAAAACCACCGTCCAACAGTGGATTAACGGTTTTACCGTAGCCCCCTCATAGACTAGCACCGAAGCTCGTAGAGTGATTCTGCTCGCTATAGGGCACCTCTAAAAACTACCTGCGTTGCCTCGCTTACGTTTTTAGAGGTGCCCTATAGATTGATCTCCTGCTGGAGCTTGCGCCAGTGAGCACGCAGCTGTTGCCTGATGGTTTTGGAGTCCATAATTTTTGCTGCACGATACCCATATGTTATGAAATTTCGTCTCCCTAGATGGGTGTATCCTTTGTAAAGCGCTCTGAGGAATAGACCTTTGTCTGCCTCTCCCCGCGAGCGACGAAGTCCGTTAATACGATCTTTGGCCTTCTTAGCCAAGCGCACCCTGACCTTCATTTTTCGGTAATAGCGAGTGAGCGAAGCTGGTCGAATAAATGCCCGCTCACCATCGAACATAAATCCTAGGTACTGAATAGGTCTTTCAGAAGAAAGCTTTCCCGATTTATCACGCGTGAACCGCTGAATGTCAGTTTTCGCTTCTTGAATATTCAAAAGCAGCTTATTGATCTCAGTCACTACCTCAGCCTCAATGCTTTTCTGGGCTTGGATTGGACAGATGATCATGATGTCATCACAATATCGGTAATAGACAGATTCAGTGCGGGAGAGGAAATGAAGCATCGCGCGATCAAAGTCGAGCATGTACATATTGGAAAGGATTGCGCTTATCGGAGAACCTTGGGGAATACCATATTTCATCAAGTTGGACGTGACAAGGCTTTGGCCCCGAACGATATTTCTGAAGTCGAAGGCATCACAAAGACGTTTATTAGCAACCACAGGGTTATGCAAAGAAATACCCAGCGCATCATAAACCAGTTTGCGTTCCACATAAGAATGCTTAGTAATAGCCTTGAAGACTGCGTAATGATCAGCCGGTAAAGCCGCAACATCCAAAATTTCTTTCCAAGCTTCCTTCAGAAGCTGATGATTTAATCTGTCGAAGAACTTTTCGATATCAAAACATAATACACTGCATTCAGTTCGCGCTTTTATTTCCTGGAAGGCGTTGTGCGCATGATGAATATTGCTCTGACCACCTAAAGCTCGGAACGCCAGTACGGAAGTGCTAAGGCCAAGCCGTTCCAGCTTTTTCTCGTACCGTCGCGATAGAATTGAAGAGTAATAGGCATATATATGGGAGTCCATATGTGCGGCGTAAGAGATCGGCCTAACTTTTTCGACCACTTCAAACATCCGTAAATGCGGGTGGTGTTTGGTCTTTGACGTGACTGTGGCATTACGGATAAAGGGATAAAAAGAGTGGCGACTTACCTTGCGAGGGTCAGTCGCATAGCTGCACGCAGTTTTCTCGCCAACAGGGCGGTCAAAATGTAGGTAGTGACGAGCTTTGAACCAAGTATTGTCTTCCATGATTTCTCTTCAAGCCAACCGGTGAGACTCGGATTGCGACAGTCCTGAGCGCCTCACCGGCTAATCTTAAATGTTCCCCACACTATCCATTCATATACGTGTGTTAGCTATATAAACTAGGCCGCTACTGCTAGGGATGACGTATAATGTCAGTATCACTGTTTGTATAATGCTAGGAGGTGCTCGATGAAGAGGTTCCGTGCATCATTGTTGAGTTTGCTGGTAGCCTTCGCGGCGAACCAATGCGAACTTGACAATCTGTGATTCACCTTGTGGCCAAATGCCACAAGCGAGGCAAGACTAGCACACCACGAAGACTGATCCAAATCGATTTTGCTTCCCAAATTGCCCTACCCGGTCTACGACAGACCAATTCACTTCGCCCTATTGGCAAAGATACAAGCACCATCTCTGCAGGTTACCGGGCACGTTCGATATCGTTGATCGGCATGGTGCAGGGTACCGATACCATCTCTTCCCGCCTGAAGCATTTCCGGGCCATGGACTCTCGCTTTGGATAAGCTCAAGAACAGTCGGTTACACATTCACAAGCGCACTACAGCCAAATCACCCCAAGCCTGTAGGACGCTTCTGAATTTTCGCGTTATCCTCCGCCCCCGCTTGTGACGGTGTCCATCGGTCGCTAATGTCCTGTCCGTCGCTCATCGCAGCGATGGGGTTTAGTCGCTCCGTACCGAACAAGCAAGTCCCATGACCGTTATGCGCCGTAGGTGCTATGACGTCGTTTTATGGTGGCTGTGCACGGAGTGCTTTCGGGCGCACCGGGTCCTCGGTACCGGCGACTAAACCGTGCATGGCTACCACCCCTTTGTTTAGTCGCGAGGTGTGCGGGCCACTCATCCACATCGAGGACTATCTATCATGATCTTATCTACACCCCACCCACCGCCAATACCCACCCTCGCCCTGCCCTTACCCTTGGCCGGCCCCGGCCTGTTCAGCGTCAACCCCGGCATCCACGCCGAGGATGCGCTAATCGCCGCTGCCGATTATCTGGAATGCGCCTCGGCCGCTGCTGATGAAGTCGCCAACAGCCAAAGTATCGAATGCCGGGCAATGGCGCGTTCGGTGGTCCATCAACTGGATATGGCGCGGGTATTGATCGAAGCGACGCTGGCGGCGCTGCAGCAAACTGAGGTTGCAACGCGCAAGGGCTGATGATTTGGGACATGCGGCGGCGGTGAGAGGTCCCGCATTGTTCTGGCAAGGGCCATACGGGCCTCACTTACCCGGCCCGCTGAAGTCAATTAAACATAGGCCGCCTCAAACGCGGTCCTGCAGCCTTTTGATGTGTTGCCACATAAGCGTTGGGTTGGAATACATCGGAAAGTGGCCGCAATCCGGAATGCACGCCAGATCGACACCTTGCGCAGCGATGTCGGCAAGGTAAGACAGGTGGGAGTTGCTGACGCCGTACATGTATTGCCGCGCAAATGGCAGCGCCAGAAACTTGCTCATCAGCTCCGCATTGTCAGACAGCTCGACCATTGATTCGAAGATCCCACGCACCGCCCCAGGTCGCACTTTATGTGCAAGGCTGGCGGCGTAAAGTGCGCTGGCCGGGTCAGTTGCCAAACGGGTGCGCTCAATGAAGTCATGGAAAAAGCGCTCGTCATCCTCGCGCGGGTGGTCGTGGATCTGGCGGCTGAGAAAGCAGTCCTCAGGCGCAATATTACCTTCGATATTTACGAAACTGAGCACTCGCCCAGGCTCATTATGCGCAAGCATCAAACCGGTCAGGCCCCCCATTGAGTGCCCTACCAGGTGAAACCGGTCGATATCGAAATGTTTCAGTACCACTTCGGCCGTTCTGACCAACAACGCAATGCCGACGCGCGAGAGATCGTGGCACTCTGTCGCGCCGCAACCAGGCGCATCGTAGGCAATGAAGGGATGGCCTTCGAACGCGGGTTGCAAAGTGATATCTGCATAATCTTCCTTGGTAGAGCCAAAACCGTGCAGGAACAGGATCGGCGCTTTGGGCCCCGATCGGTGTATGACCGCTAAATCAATCTGCACACCGTCGATGTTCAGCGGTAATTTTTCGTGAGTGAAACGAGCGGAATAAGCCACGGTCATTGTTCCTGTTTATAGACCGGCTCATAGTGAACCCGACCGGCTATTTGTAAAGTACGAAAACAGGAACTCTGTCATATCCTCAAGCTATGGCTGAACGTTGCTTGGCCAGATCAATGACCGCCTCAACTAACGGGTTGTTATGCCCGGCGTGCCAGGCAATAGCGGTTGTAACCACTTTCACTTCCGGGTCGAGCGGGCGAACCAGCACGTTGTTGGGGGCAAGTTTGCCCATTGACGCGGGCACCAATGCGACGCCCTGCCCACAACTGACAAACGCTACCTGAGTAGCAACAGAGCGAACTTGATGCACAATGCGCGGAGCAAACCCACTGGCTTTGCACAGCCCTACCAGATAGTCAAAATACACCGGGCTCACATCCCTTGAAGCCATGACCAGTGTTTCGTCAGCCAGTGCCGATAGCCCGATTGCTTCGTGCGCAGCGAGCGGATGATCGTTAGGTAGCGCCACTGCCAGCCGCTCTTCAGCCAACGGTATCGACTGTAGATGCCGGCCCAGATTTCCTTCCAGACGTGCCAAAGCGACGTCAATGTCCCCCGCCTCCAACGCTGGAACGGCATCGGCACTGTCAATCTCGCGTATCGATACAGTGATCAACGGATGATCTTGCTTGAACCGCTCGATTAAAGGCGGCAGCACGTCAATCATTGCCGAGGTGATGGCGCCAATTGTGAGCACCCCAGCGTGCCCGGCGACGGCTTCATGGACTGCAAGCTCGAGTCGTTCCAGCTGCTCCGCAAATTTGCGGACGGCAGGAAGGATTGCACTTCCGGCAGCAGTCAATTGTGCGCCGCGACGAGAACGGGTGAACAACTGCACGCGCAACGACTGCTCAAGTGCCTGGATCTGCTCGGTCAAGGGCGGCTGTGACATGCCCAGACGTTTGGCGGCGCGGCTGAAATTCTGGTCCTCGGCAACGGCCAGGAACAACCACAAATGGCGTATCAGACGGAAGTTGATCACGGTTAGCTTCCATAGGTTTTGGATATGACAAGGTTAGCTTCTTAGTAATATACGTATGAAAAAGGTTTGCTGATACTCGTGTCTCACCTACACGAGGTCTGCAACCGATGAGCTTGAAAGCCCCGCTTGATCGCCTGGCAGCGTTGGATACCAACACGATTTCCGATGCTCTGGATTTTTTGAACCTGCCCGGCGCTACCAACGGCCTGCACGCCCTGTGGAACTGCCCGAAAATCGTTGGCCGTGCCAGTACCGTGCAACTGGGTCCGAAGCAGGACAGTGCACCTACCGTTCACTTGATTACCCCGGTTATCGAGAAAGTCACCACTGACGACCGCGTCTTGGTGATTGCCGGTGGGGTCGCCGGCATTTCGAGCTGGGGCGACATCCTGGCCAATGCCGCCCAGCGCAAAGGGATCCGTGGTTCGGTCATCGATGGGTTCAGCCGTGACATCCGGGGCAGTGCCGATATTGGTTATCCGGTCTTTGGGCGTGGGATCACCATGATCAGTGCCCGCAATCGACTGATCCAGACTGACGCGGCTGTCAAAGTGCGCATGGCCGGGGTGGACGTCGACGAAGGCGATTATGTGATTGCTGATGAATGCGGCACGGTATTCATCCCGGCAGCGGCCATCGAAAAGGTACTGGAACTGGCCGAACGCATTGACCGACGCCAGGCCGGCATGGTCGAGGCCGTCCGCGCAGGCCGTTCTGTGGAAGAAGTCATGCATGACACCCAATTCGAAGCCATCAAGGTGGAGCACTGATATGAGCCTGACAGATAAAGAACTTGTGGCCTTGTTCGAAGGCCTGGACACCCCTGGCGTATCCGACGCCATGGACAAACTGGGACTTGCAGGTCAAGCATTCGATATTGCCCCGCTGGCCAACTACCCCCAGGTCATAGTGGGGCCGGCATTCACGGTGCAGTACGTCAGTGCCAGCACGCCCCCAGGCACGGTGGGCGACTTCATTGATGACGTTGCCCCTGGGGATGTTGTGGTGATCGCCAATGAAGGGCGTACCGACTGCACCGTGTGGGGCGACATCATGACCCAGTACGCCTTGGCTCGCGGTATTGCCGGTACGGTCATTGATGGTGTGTGCCGAGACGTCAATAAGGCGCTCAGTGAAGGCTACCCATTGTTCAGCAAGGGCCGCTTTATGCGTACCGGAAAAGACCGTGTGGAAGTCGTTGCGCTCAACCAGCCGATTTCGGTGGGTAACGCACGGGTGTGTGCCCGCGATATCGTCGTGGCGGACGCTAACGGCGTTGTTATCGTGCCGCGCGCACGTTGCCAGGAGGTTGCTGAAACCGCTCGCCGCATCGAACACATCGAAGCGCAGATCCGCGACCAAATCGCTGATGGCAAAAGTCTGAAAGAGGCTCGTGCCGCACTCGGTTACCACACGCTGCAGAGCAAACAACAATGAGCTTTCCACACCACTACCAGAACCTGACCAAGACCCTGAGCACTTCTCGCTTGTACCAGGCTTGGGACCTGCCCTGCGCTGTTGACCCGAATATCCGTGCTGTCTGGAGCCTGGCATGAACATTGAGACCTTGAACCACAGGCTCGAAGCGGCGAAACCCTCGGCCACCTATAAGATCATCGACCGTGTGGCCGAACGCCGTGGCGAAGGCGCCACAATCATTTCACTGTGTGCCGGTGAGCCGGACTTCGATACGCCCGAGCACATTCGTGCTGCTGCGATCAACGCCATCAACGACGGCCACACTCGCTATACGCAGGTCGCAGGACTGCGTGCCCTTCGCGAAGCGATTGCACGCAAATACCGGTGCGAAAATGGCCTGGCCGTCGAGTGGAACGATACTCTGGTGTGCAGTGGCGGCAAGCAGGTCATCTTCAATGCCTTGGCTGCGACCCTGAACGAGGGTGATGAAGTCATCATTCCCGCACCTTACTGGGTCAGTTACCCGGAGATGGTTCAGCTGTGCGGTGGTGAATCACGAGTCGTCGCTTGCGGTGCAGAGTCCGGCTTCAAGCTGACCCCGCAGGCGCTGGCGCAGTCCATCGGACCGAACACTCGCTGGCTGATCCTCAATTCGCCGTCCAACCCTACTGGCGCAGTCTATGACCAACATGAGTTGCAGGGTTTGGCTGAGGTGCTGCTGGCCCATCCGCAGGTACTGGTGCTGGCTGATGACATCTATGAGCACCTGATATTCGATGGTCGCCAGTTTCAGACGCTGGCTCAAGTCGAGCCACGTCTTGCCGCACGTACGCTGACCATGAACGGGGTCTCCAAAGCCTACGCCATGACTGGCTGGCGCATCGGCTTCGCCACCGGCCCGCGCTGGCTACTTGAAGCAATGGAAAAACTGCAGGGCCAGCAAACCTCCGGTGCCTGCTCTATCTCCCAGCACGCCGCCATCGCTGCACTGGACGGGCCGAAGGAGTTCATCGCCCACAGCCAGAAAGTCTTTCAGCGTCGCCGCGACTTCATGGTGGATCTGCTCAATCAGATACCGGGTATCCGTTGCCAATCTCCAGGCGGTGCTTTTTACGCGTTCGCCGACTGCACAGGGCTGATTGGCAAACGCTCGCAGGGCGGGCGTGAGTTGGTCGATGATGAAGCGGTAGCGCTCGCGCTACTGGAAGAGGCCAATGTGGCCGTGGTACATGGCAGTGCGTTCGGCCTGGCCGGATACCTGCGGATTGCCTACGCACTTGATGACCAATCGCTGCGTCAGGCTTGTCAGGCAGTTGGCAGTTTCTGCGAGAACGCACGGTAGCGGGTTTACCGGCGCGATCAATTCAATACCGGTCGCCAGACTCTTCAAAGCATGTGCCCTGCCCAGATTCCTTCACCCACCAGTTCGGCTGCTATATCGATGAAAGTCTGCCCCACGTAGCGGGTTGCAGGACTCACGTGGCGGTCCGCAGGCGTCACCAGCACCAACTTGCGCATGGGCGTCGGATCATTCAGCGGTGCTGCGCACAAAGCACCGCTTTTCAAATGGGCATAGATCGACGCCAGCGGCAGCGCAGTGAAGCCGAAACCATTTCGTACCAGGTCGATCATCGCGCCGAAGGAATCGGCCTCGACGCTGGTGGTTATCTTGAAACCGCGCTCCAGGGCACACTGGTCCATGATCTTGCGCAGCCCGTGGCGCGGGCTGGGCAACACCATCTGGCGCTGGGCGAGTTCGATGAAAGGCACTGCTGTGTCGGCATCAAGGCCCGCTTCGGGGGGGCCGACCAGCACCAGATTCTCCATCATGACCGGCTCGATGCGCAAAGTGGGTAACGGCTGCGGGTCATAGGAAATCGCCATTTCCAACTCGCCACGCTGCAACCAGTCGAGCAGGTAACCACTGAAAGCGGATGAGAAACGGATGGACAGATCGGCGTGGGTGTCGCGGATGCGCTTGACCAGCGGCACGGTGACAATTTCGGCAATCGTGGGGGTGGTGCCGATGGCGACCATGCCTCTGAACTCTGCCCGCCCGCCGGCGACGGAGGTACGGATAGACTCGATCTCGTCCATGATCCGGGTGGCGCGCTCCAGCACCTCTAGCCCGGCAGCGGTGATCTCCATACCGCGTCCATGCCGCTCGAATAAATAAACCCCAAGCTCCTTCTCAAGTTGGCGGATCTGGCGGCTCAACGCGGGTTGCGCCACGTGTAATCGGTCCGAGGCTTTGCTCAGGCTACCGAGCTCGGCCACATGAATGAGGGTTTTAAGCTGCACTACGTCCATTGACGGCCCACTGAGAAAGGAAAGGGGTTTGAAAACAAACGTCTGCGAACAGTTTAAACAGCGCTGTCGAGCATCATCTATAGAATTTGGGCATATCAGATAGTGCATTTACGCACCATTAGGCTATTCGATACGCCACGCCAGGGTTATGCCCGCTCGCTATAACAGCAGACCGTTACTCTATTGATGAGTTAAATCCGGTATCCGTGGGCCGCACCGAAAGCCAGGTTCAACGTCAAGCGCAAGCTATGCTTTTTGGGCATATCTCAAAGAGAAAAACGGTAGTCGTCCTGCGGGCTAACCCACTCCATGATGTGGGAAAACAAAAGCAGCATTGTCCCGGGAGATACCCATGTCGTCGCAAGAAGCCGAACAACACTGGCAAGAGGACGTGTTTCGCGTTCTCAAGGCCCACGATGTCAAACACGTTGTATTCGTACCGGATGCGGGCCATTCGGCCGCGATCCGCATGTCCTATGCAGACCCCGATATCAAGGCGGTGGTCCTCACGACTGAAGAAGAAGGCATCGGTTATCTGGCCGGCGCCTGGCTGGGGGGCGAGCGCGGTGCCCTGCTGATGCAGTCCAGTGGTGTAGGCAACTGCATCAACACGCTGGCCCTGCAGAATTGCGCAGCCTTTCCTTTGCTGATGGTCGTGACCATGCGTGGCGACTGGGCGGAGTTCAACGCCTGGCAGAATCCTATGGGCCAGGCCACCGAAGCGTCGCTGAATCTGATGAAAGTCATGACCTGGCGTGCCGACAAGCCTGAAGACGTTGCGCCCCTGCTCCATGGTGCCGCCACCATGGCTTTTAATGGTGATGCCGCCACTGCCTTGCTGCTCGGTCAGCGCCTGATCGGAGAAAAGAAATGGGTCAAGTAAGCGCAAACCACGTGCTGTGCCGCCGCGAAGTGGTACGTACCCTGCTCGCCGACCGCCAGGACGTGCTGGTGGTCACCGGCCTGGGCTCCGCGTCCTATGACGTGATGGCCGCTGGCGACCATGACGGCAATTACTACCTCTGGGCGGCGATGGGCAGCGCCATCACCGTCGGCCTCGGCCTGGCCAACGCCCAGCCCGATAAGAGCGTCGTTGTGATCACCGGTGATGGCGAATTGCTGATGGGCTTTGGCGCCTTGGCGACCGTGTCGCTGCAACAGCCCAGGAACATGACGATCGTTGTGCTCGACAACGGTCACTTCGGTGAGACTGGCATGCAGGTCAGCCACGCAGGCTTTGGCATCAAGCTTGATCAGGTCGCCAACACCTGCGGCTTCGCCTGGACCGATGAAATTCGCGACATGGACGGCGTCCACAGCCTGCGCGAACGGTTCGCCAATCGCGACGGCGTCAAGCTGGCCACTGTGAAAATCAAGGCAGAAAACCCGCCAAGAGTGCTGCCGCCACGCGACGGCCCTTACATCAAGAACCGCTTCCGAGCCGCTTTGGGCTTCAAGCCTCTCTGACCGAGTGTTTGGGTGGGGCTGGTGGCGAACCCACGATGACGCCACGGGTCCCGCTCGCCCAGGAGACCAGTAATGACTGACGATTACAACAACCAGGAACTCAGTGCCATTCGTGAAGGCGTTCGCGCCCTTTGCAGCGATTTTCCTGCCGAATACTGGCGCAAGATCGACGAAGAAAAGGGCTTCCCCGAAACCTTCGTCAAAGCCATGACCGACGCCGGTTGGCTGTCGGCGATGATCCCCGAGGCGTTTGGCGGGTCTGGACTTGGGCTTGCCGAAGCATCGGTGATTCTCGAAGAAGTGAACGCCTGCGGCGGCAACTCGGGCACTATTCATGGCCAGATGTACAACATGTTCACCCTGCTGCGTAACGGCACTGACGAGCAAAAACGCTACTACCTGCCGAAGCTGGCCAGCGGTGAGCTGCGGCTGCAATCGATGGGCGTGACCGAGCCGACCACCGGCACCGACACTACCAAGATCAAGACCACTGCCGTGCGCCGGGGCGACAAGTATGTGATCAATGGCCAGAAGGTCTGGATTTCGCGAGTCCAGCATTCGGACCTGATGATTCTGCTGGCGCGCACCACGCCTCTGGCCGAGGTCAAGAAAAAGTCCGAAGGCATGTCGATCTTCCTGGTCGACCTGCGCGAAGCCATCGGCAATGGCCTGACGGTCCAGCCGATTGCCAACATGGTCAACCATGAAACCAATGAGTTGTTCTTCGACAACCTGGAAATCCCGGCCAGCAGCCTGATCGGCGAGGAAGGCAAAGGTTTTCGCTACATTCTCGACGGCTTGAACGCCGAGCGCACCCTGATCGCAGCCGAGTGCATCGGTGACGGTCGCTGGTTCATCGAGAAATCCAGCCAGTATGCCCGCGACCGCGTCGTGTTTGGCCGCCCGATCGGCCAGAACCAGGGCGTGCAATTCCCGATCGCTGAAGCCCACATCGAAATCGAAGCCGCCGACCTGATGCGCTGGCGCGCCTGCGCCGAATACGACAGCGGCCGTAATGCCGGTGCGGCAGCCAACATGGCCAAGTACCTGGCGGCCAAAGCCAGCTGGGAAGCAGCCAACGCCTGCCTGCAAACCCATGGCGGCTTCGGCTTCGCCAATGAATACGACGTGGAGCGCAAGTTTCGCGAAACCCGGCTGTACCAGGTGGCGCCTATCTCCACCAACCTGATCCTGTCCTACGTGGCTGAACACCTGCTGGAACTGCCGCGTTCGTTCTGATCCAGCTTGTCCCTCGAAGCGCCAGATCGGGGGCTTGCCATGACAAGAGAGATAACAACCATGAGCCAGTCCACGGCTGTTCGTCCCCTCGACGGTATCACCGTCATCAGTCTGGAACACGCGATTGCCGCACCGTTCTGCACCCGCCAGCTCGCTGATCTCGGCGCGCGGGTGATCAAGGTCGAAAGGCCGGGCGTCGGAGACTTCGCCCGCGGCTACGATCAGCGGGTCAACGGCCTCGCCTCCCACTTCGTATGGACCAACCGCTCCAAGGAAAGCCTTACCCTGGACCTCAAGCAAGAGGTCGCAGGGACTGTTCTCGAACAACTGCTTGAGCAGGCCGATGTGCTGGTGCAGAACCTGGCGCCCGGTGCCGCCGCCCGCCTGGGCTTGAGTTTTAAAGCGCTGCACGAGCGTTTTCCGCGGCTGATCGTGTGCGATATCTCCGGCTACGGTGCCGGCGGCCCTTACGAGCAGAAAAAAGCCTACGACCTGCTTATCCAGAGCGAAGGCGGCTTTCTTTCGGTGACCGGTGGCCCCGGCGATGAACAGATGGCCAAGGCCGGCAACTCCATCGCCGACATTGCGGCCGGCATGTACGCCTACACGGGCATCCTCTCGGCGCTATTGCTGCGGGAAAGAACCGGCATTGGCAGCCACGTCGAGGTATCGATGCTCGAAAGCCTGGTCGAGTGGATGAATTACCCGCTGTATTACGCCTATGAAGGCGCTCCCCCGCCGCCGCGCGCCGGTGCCGCCCATGCGACCATTTACCCCTATGGCCCGTTTCCGGTCGGCGACGGCAACACGGTGATGCTGGGATTACAGAATGACCGCGAATGGCGTCTGTTCTGTGAACGAGTTTTGCAGCAGCCCGAGTTGGCCGACGATGAGCGTTTCTCGGCGAATTTCAAGCGGGTCGCCAACCGCGACAGCTTGCGTGAGCTGATCGTAGCGTCCTTCGCAAGGCTGGACTTTGACACCGTCATCCGGCGCCTGGAGAGTGCCAATATCGCTAACGCCAGGGTCAACAATATGCAGGGGGTATGGCAGCACCCGCAACTCAAGGCCCGCGACCGCTTCAGAACGGTGCAAACCGCTGCCGGTAGCATCCCCGGCCTGCTGCCGCCTGCCAGCAGCAATGCCTACACGCCGCGCATGGACCCGGTACCGGCCTTGGGCGAGCACAGTGAACAGATCCTCGGCCAATTGGGGCTATCGAGCGAACGTATCGAGCAACTGCGCGCATCAGGGACTATCTGAACCCTGATATCACGCGCTGTCACGCATAACCAATGAGTGAAACTGCCATGAAAGTGCTTGTCGCTATCAAACGTGTAATCGACTACAACGTCAAAGTTCGCGTCAAGGCGGACGGCTCCGGGGTCGACCTTGCAAACGTCAAGATGTCCATCAACCCCTTTTGCGAAATAGCCGTGGAAGAAGCCGTACGCCTGAAAGAGCAAGGCATTGCCAGCGAAGTCGTGGTGGTCTGCGTAGGGCTGGCTGCGGCCCAGGAGCAACTGCGTACCGCCATGGCCCTGGGTGCCGACCGTGCCATCCTGGTCGAAGCCGCCGACGGGCTGGGTTCGCTGGCGGTGGCCAAAGCCCTGCAAGGTGTGGTCGAGAGAGAGCAGCCGCAACTGATTATCCTCGGCAAGCAGGCCATCGACAGCGACAACAACCAGACTGGCCAAATGCTCGCCGCGCTGACCGGCTACGCACAGGGCACTTTCGCTTCCAGGCTTGAGGTGGCTGGCGATACGGCTCGGGTCACCCGCGAAATAGATGGCGGCCTGCAGACCGTCGCTCTGAATCTGCCCGCCATCGTCACTACCGATCTGCGCCTGAACGAACCCCGCTACGCATCGTTGCCGAACATCATGAAGGCCAAGAAAAAGCCGCTGCAGACCATCACCCCGCAGGCGCTGGGTGTGTCCCTCACCGCCACGAATACAACCATCAGGGTAGAAGCGCCGACAGCCCGCAGCGCCGGTATCAAGGTCGGCTCGGTGGCCGAACTGGTCGAAAAACTCAAAAACGAGGCGAAGGTCATCTGATGAGCATTCTGGTACTTGCAGATCACAACAATCACTCCCTCGCCCTGGCGACCCTGAATACCTTATCTGCGGCCCGGCAGATCGGCGGCGAAACCGTGCTGCTGGTGGCCGGTCATGATGTTGCACAGCTCGCCCAGGCGGCCGCGCAGATCATCGGCGTGAGCAAGGTGCTGGTCGCCGATGACCCAGCCTACGCGCACCCGTTGCCTGAGAACGTAGCGCCGCTGATCGCTGAGCTGGGCCGCGACTTCAGTCATGTCCTGGCGCCAGCCACCAGCAACGGCAAGAACATCCTGCCGCGGGTTGCCGCGCTGCTGGACGTCGACCAGATCTCCGAGATCATCGCGGTTGAGTCGGCAGATACGTTCAAGCGCCCGATCTATGCCGGCAATGCCATCGCCACGGTACAGTCAAGTGCGGCGGTCAAGGTCATCACGGTGCGATCCACCGGCTTCGACCCCGTGGCTGCCGAAGGTGGCTCGGCGACCATCGAACACCTGGCAGCGTCCCGAATTGCCGGGGTTTCGGCATTCATCAGCGAAGAGCTGGCCAGCTCCGAACGCCCCGAACTGACCGCCGCCAGCATCGTCGTATCCGGCGGTCGTGGGATGGGCAATGGTGAAAACTTCAGCCACCTGTACGAGTTGGCTGACAAGCTCGGTGCCGGCGTCGGAGCCTCGCGCGCAGCCGTCGACGCAGGTTTCGTACCCAACGACATGCAAGTTGGTCAGACCGGCAAGATCGTTGCCCCGCAGCTGTACATTGCCGTCGGTATCTCTGGTGCCATTCAGCACCTGGCCGGCATGAAGGACTCCAAAGTGATCGTTGCCATCAATAAGGATGAAGACGCGCCGATTTTCCAGGTGGCCGACTACGGGATTGTCGCTGACCTGTTCGAGACCGTACCTGCGCTGACCAGCGCCCTTTAAGACGAGGATCAGCCCAATGACAAGCCCTGCCCTCAGTACCTGGATCGGCCGTAGCGAGACCACTCATGACCAGCTCAGCCATAACCTGGTCAAACGGATCGCCGCCACCTTGAGCGAACCGACACCGGCATCCGGTGACGCCCTGCCACTGCTGTGGCACTGGGCATTTTTTCAGGACCCCCTGCAAGCAAACGGCCTGGGTGCCGACGGCCACCCTGCCCGCGGTGGCTTCCTGCCCCCGGCGGACAACCGTAATCGCATGTGGGCCGGTAGCCGTCTGCAGTTCATCGGCTCACTGCGCGTCGACGCCAGGGTGTCGCGCAGCTCGACCATCCTCAACGTTGAGGAAAAACACGGACGAACCGGCTCGCTGTTGTTCGTTACCGTACAGCACGACTACCAGCAGGACGGCGAGCGGGTTCTGCTTGAAGAGCAGGATATTGTCTACCGCGAGCCCACACCACCGAAGCTCGGCGGTACTGAGGCGCTGCCCGAAGCCCACTGGCAGGAACCGGTGCAGCCGACCTCTACCCTGTTGTTTCGCTACTCGGCAGTGACCTTCAATGGCCACCGCATCCACTACGACTGGCCTTATGCGACCGAGACTGAAGGCTATCCGGGGCTGGTGGTGCACGGGCCGCTGATCGCAACGCTCAACCTGCGCGCCTTCATGCGGGCCAACCCGCACGCCAAGGTGCAGCGCTTCGGCTTTCGTGGCCTGCGGCCGTTGATCTGCCCGGATGCATTTCTGGTCGGCGGCCAATTGGTTGACGCAACCACGGCCAGGGTCTGGGCCGGCAACCAGGCTGGGCAGGCGCAGATCGGTGAAATTCAGTTTATCCAGGAGGCTCGCTCATGAACCCCGGCGTCGTGCGCAGTGCCCTGTTCGTGCCAGCCACCCGGCCGGAGCGGATCCCCAAGGCACTCGCCAGTGGCGCGGACCGGGTAATCGTTGATCTTGAGGACGCGGTCGAAGAGTCACTCAAGGAGCAAGCCCGCGACAACCTTGAGCAGTTCCTGCGAGAACAACCCGAGGCCCGGGTTCTGGTACGGGTCAACGCTGCAGAGCATTGGGCGCATGAAGCGGACCTCGCAACGTGCAAGCGCTGGCCAGGAGTCATCGGTATTCTGCTACCCAAGGCCGAAACCGTTGCCCAGATCACACGGGCCTACGCCACCGGCAAAGCGGTATGGCCGATCATCGAAAGTGCCAAGGGCCTGGCCGCTCTAGCCGAACTGGCAGCAGCCGGAGGTGTTGATCGTCTATCGTTCGGCAGCCTCGATCTGGGGCTGGATATGGGCCTCAGAACAGGCAGCGAAGCAGCCGATCTGGTTCTCGGTCATGCTCGCTATGCGGTGCTGCTGCACAGTCGTGTGGCAGGTCTGGCGGCGCCGCTGGACGGTGTCTATCCGGCAATTCAGGACATTCAGGGGCTGCAGCGCCACACCCAATTTGCGCGGGACATGGGTTTTGGCGGTGCGCTCTGTATCCATCCTGGCCAGGTGCAGATCATTCATGACGCGCTGAAACCTTCCGCGCAAGAGCTGGACTGGGCCAGGCGGGTGCTGGCCATGGCCGAGACCAGTACCGGAGTCTTCACCCTCGACGGTCAGATGGTCGACGCACCGGTAATCCTGCGGGCCCGCGTCACTGTGCAGCAGGCAGGCTGACGCTGTTCACATCCCTGCCTTGATGTCACCGACCCTGTCTGTTCTGACAGACCGGTCAGGTGACATCGGGGCATCTCTGAGTTGATATCACACATGCTCATTAACTCGTCTGAATGCAGACGCCGCTGCAAGCGTGCGATCTGTAGCGTACTGCGCGCCTTATCCAGGATGCCGGCTTATGGCTGAAGCTAGCGGTTCGGGTTCTTCTGTGCTGCTACAAGCAGCCCGCCATCTGATCGCAGAAAACGGCTATACAGCGATGACCATGCGCCAACTGGCAGGCCGGATAGGGCTGCTGCCCGGCAGTCTCTACCACCATGTCAGCTGCAAACAGGATCTTCTGCTGAGCGTATTGCTCGAGATCGTCGAGCAACGCATCGCAGGTTGGGAACAGGGAAGCTTTAGCAATGACCTGAAAGGCTTCATCGGATATTTACTCCAGCGTCAGCGTGCGCATCCTGACGAAGAGTTGCTGCTGCGCCATGAGCTACGCCACCTTGACCCCTGCCAACGCAGTTGGCTGAACAAGTCGCTCGCCCGGTTTGAACAGCCCTTGCTGCACATCATCCAACAGAGTCATTCAGGAACAGGTGTCGCCGCGCACGATGCCAGCAGAGTCTGTGCCGCCATTTTTGCCGTGGTCGAAGCGGCCGACAGCCTGCGGCAGCGCGGTATCGATGAAGCCTGGATCGAGACGCGAACCCATCATATGTGCAGCGTGCTGCTCGCCTCCCCGTGCAAGGCTTTGTCGTGACTCACCGATGCCTGCGCACTCAGCTGAGTGGCTCGGCACAAACAACGAGCAGGCGCGAAGATCCACAATGCAAAACCGGGCCTTAAGGCCCGGTCATAAACGAGGGAAAACAGCTCAGGCAAGGCCGTGGTCGGTGGCACGCAACCGTTGCGAGAAACGTGCGAACACTTCGGGGTTGACCATGCGCGCAGCCTCTTGGCCGGCCAGTACCTGCAAGATCTGCTCGGCGGCCCAGCGCCCCATACGCCAGCGCGCCTCAAGGGTCACCCCGGCAGTGTGATAGAGGCCCACCACGTTAGCCAGGCTGAGCAACGGGTGATCGAGCGCAGGCGGTTCTTCGTCCCAGACATCCAGGCCTGCGCCACCGAGATGGCCGCTCGCCAGAGCTGCGTACAACGCAGACTCATCATGCAAACCACCCCGTGCGGTGTTGATGAACACAGCGCCTTTACGCATACCCGCGAAGCGCTCGGCATTCATCAGGTTGCGGGTGGCAGCGCTGCGTGGGCAATGCAGCGACACCACATCGCTTTGTTCCAGCAGTTGCATCAGCGGCACCGCAGAGGCGCCCCGACGTTGTACCTCCCCGGCGTCGAGCAACGGATCATGAGCAATCACGCGCATACCCAACGCCTGGGCAATGCGCGCAACCCGCGTACCGATTTGACCCAGGCCGATGATGCCAAGGGTTTTCTCATAGACTTCGGTGCCCATCAGGTCTTCACGGGAAAAACCGCGTACCGAACGCAGTCTGCGGTCGGACTCACTGATGCGCCGGGCGCAGTCAAGCATCAGGCCAATGGTTGCCTCTGCCACCGACTGCGCATTGGCACCGGATTGGTTGACCACCAGCACCCCGGCCCGGGTGCAGGCATCGACATCCACCGTGTCGTAGCCGGCCCCATTGGTCGACACACATAACAGCCTGGGCAACTGCTCCAACAGCTGCCCGGTAACGTGCCAGGGCGACGGCAGCTCATCTCGGGCAGACGGCACCTGATAGACATGACTGGCCTGCAACGCGTTCAGAATAACGTGGTGACTGGCGCTGCGCGCCACCGTCTGCAACGCCACCCCACCCGCCTCGGCAAACGTCTGCGCCATGATCGGGTGGTACCAGACGTCAAACCGCGTGATCGTTTTTATCTCGGCATTCATTCAAACACTCCGGTTCAGTGACCAACCTGGTTGGGTACCGACCTGCGGCCGATGAACTTGCGTATGCCGATGTTTTCTTCAACCTTGCCGTCGCCATCGAGATAACCATGCTTGGTCAAATCCGGCATCAGCAAAGCGGAGATCAAGGTAATCGCGCCAATCAGCGATACATAGACGTAGAAGTGCTCTTCCATGCCCATCGAGCGGAAGGTCAGCGCCACGTACTCAGCCGAGCCACCGAACATCGCCGCTCCGACGGCGTATGGCAGGCCGACACCCAAGGCACGTACGGTCGGTGGGTAGAAATCGGCCTTCAGCACACCGGTAACCGGGGTATAGAACGCCGCAATGATCAGCCCGGCCACTACCAGCGCGAAAGCGCTATAGGGATCGTGCACGGCTTTGATGGCAGACAGCAACGGAATGACCAGAAACGTCGAGAGCAAACCAAAGATGATCATGTTACGGCGTACGCCAATCCTGTCAGCAAGCAGACCGAAAATCGGCTGACACAGCATGAAGATCACCAAGGCCGAAGCCATCAGGATGCTCACCGTCGGCGCTGGCAGACCTACGCTGACGACCAGGAATTTCTGCATGTAAGCCGTGAAGGTGTAGAAGTAAAGCGAGCAACCAATGGTAATGGTGAAGGTCAGCAGCACCGCTTTCTTGTGTTGCATCAATGCCTTGATCGACCCGGACTCCTTGCGCTTCATATCCGCTTCAGTGGCGGTTTCACGCATGGTGCGGCGCAGGTAAACAACCACGATTGATGCCAGCGCACCGATCATGAACGGCACACGCCAGCCCCACTCCTTCAGATCCTGCTCGCTGAGCAGCAACTGCAACAGCGCGACGGTCAGCAACGCCAGCAGTTGGCCGGCAATGATGGTCATGTACTGGAACGAGCCATAGAACGAGCGCCGCCCTGCCCTGGACACCTCGCTGATGTAGGTCGCGCCGGTGCCGTATTCAGCCCCGACCGACAGCCCTTGCATCAGCCGCGCAATGATCAGCAATGTCGGCGCGGCGACCCCGATCGACGCATAGGTCGGCATGACGGCGATCATCAACGAGCCGCCGCACATCATGAACACCGAGATGATCATCGAGATCTTGCGTCCACGGGTATCGGCGATATAGCCGAAGATCCAGCCGCCAAGCGGACGCATGAAGAAGCCGACAGCAAATATGCCTGCCGTGGCAAGCAACTGGCTGGTCTGGTCGCCGGAGGGGAAAAACAGTGAAGCGAAGTAAATCGAGGTGTAGGCGTAGATGAAAAAGTCATACCACTCCACCAGATTGCCGGAACAGACGCCGACGATTGCGGTGGTGCGCTCTTTGCGAGTCAACGGCTGTGCCGTGCCCATATCTGCATTCATGTTAGTACCCTGTTGTTATTGTTTTACTGACTCGGGTACAGCTTTGCACAGCGTGATTTTCGCGGAAGCCCCGCCAGCGATCTATCAGTTATGCCCGTCCGGCATGTCTAGAACCTCGAATGTCTGCGCCCGACTTTGCTCAAGGTACGCCGCCACCTGACCCGCAGCAGCGTCCAGGCACCCTTTGAAAAAGTGATCCGCCCCTGCAAATACCGAAACAGCGCGGTGATCAGCAGCAGCCCAGTTCATCAGGTTGGCCAACGGCGCCATTTCATCGCGCTCCCCGTGCAATAGCAGACAGTCTTGGGGCAAGGGCAACGGCTCGTAGTAGCGCTTGCCCGGCACGTCCCCGACCGGAAGCCCAAGCAGCGCGACAGCCCGCAACTGCTCCCGGAGCGTGCAGGCGACTCTGGCAAAAACATGCGCCCCGAACGAAAACCCGACCAGTGCTACAGACAGCTGTGGCAACTCCTGCGAGATATAGCGAATCACAGCCAGGGTGTCCTGGGCCTCACCGATGCCGTGATCATGTACCCCCTCCGTCTGGTCAACACCGCGAAAACTCGGCCGTACCACTAACCAGCCGGCGGCACTCAGATGACGGGCCAGGGTCAGCGGCACAATATGCCGCGGGCTACCGCCCAGCAGTGGCTGAGGATGGCTGAGCAGAACCACACCCTTGGGCGTTTTGCAGGGATGATCGATCGTCAACTGGATGTGCCCCACCGGACCATCGATAAGGATTTGCTTGCGTTCGCTGTCTGACATGGCTGCCCCTTCTGAAAACTTAACTGAACAGTATTGCGGCAAGCCCCGTATCAAGGATGGTTTTGCGGCTGCGCGAAAGTCTAAAGAGCCAGTGTCAACGCCGCTATAGAATCGCGGCATTTCAGCTATGCCGATACGGCTGACGAAGCCGCCGTTCGCAGCCCACATGAATTCCTCCCGCCAAACCTTGACAGCCTCTCCGTGCGCAACAAATAATTTGTAAGAATTTATGTGCATGACCCTGTAACAAGGTCAGTCGGTAGATGAATGCTCAACCCAGCGGTACTCGCGCGCTTGTATGTCCTTTTTCCTCCATCCGTCCGGAGCAATCCGGGCTGTTGCGGTAACCGTTTCTATCCCCGCTCTTGCGTCCCTGCACATGACCAGGCCGGTGGCCTTGCCACAAGGGCGATGCTCTTTTGCAGGCTGCGACGCCCTCCCCCTGCCTATTGATGCTGAGTGCAGCTTGCGCACCAGCCCAACCGAGATCTTTTCATGACCCCGTTAGATATTCAGCTCTTGATGACCGCACTGGTCAGTGTTCTGGTGCTGGTGGCACTCATTGTTTCGCGCCTGAAGATGCATCCGCTGCTGGCTCTGCTGGTGGTGTCCGTGGGTGTTGGATTTGCCACCGGCATGGAGCCCGGCTCGATCGTGTCACATGTGGTTGCCGGTGCTGGCAAAACCCTGGGTGCCGTAGGTGTGGTGATCGCGCTGGGGGCAATGCTGGGCAAGATCCTGGCTGACGCAGGCGTTACCGAGCAGGTCGCCGGGGTCATCCTCAAACGCACCCCGGATCGCCTGATTCCCTGGGCGATGATGCTGGTGGCGTTCGTCATTGGCATCCCGATGTTCTTCGAGGTCGGCCTGGTGATCATGCTGCCGCTGATTTTCAGTGTGGCCCGCAAGCTCGAAGGCCAGGCTCGCTTCAAGGGCTCTGCCTATGTCTACGTGGGCGTGCCGGTGATTTCCGCGCTGGCCGCCATGCACGGTATGGTGCCGCCGCACCCCGGCCCGCTGACCGCTATCGCCGCGCTCAAGACCTCGGTCGGGCCGACCATGCTCTACGGTTTCCTTGCCGCTGTCCCGGCGATGATTCTGGGCGGCCCGCTGTATGGCATGTTCATCGCACCGCGTATGACCACCCGGCCAGATCAGGCGTTGCTCGACCAGTTCACCCTCACGGAAAAAACCGATGGCAAGCCTCTGCCCAGTGTCTGGATCGGCGTGCTGGCGGCCTTGCTGCCGGCGATTTTGATGCTGGTGCACGCGGTCGCCGAGATGCTGTTGCCCAAGGGTAATGCAATGTTGCAGATGGCGGCGTTTGTGGGCAACCCGCTGATTGCCATGCTGCTGGGCGTGCTGTTCGCCGGTACCAGCCTGGTGCTGTTGCGCGGCGGCGACACCGACAAGCTGCGCGCGGCGCTGGGCAAGAGCCTCATGCCCATCGCCTCGATCATCATGATCATTGCCGGCGGCGGTGCTTTCCAGGAGCTGCTGACCAGTGCCAAGGTCGGCGACGCCATTGTTCACCTGACCCAGCAGTCGGCCATCCCGCCGCTGTTGCTCGGCTGGTTGATCGCGATGCTGCTGTCGGTGTCAACTGGTTCGGCTACTGTCGGTATCGTCGGCGCTGCCGGCCTGCTGGCGCCCCTTGCCGGTGCTGACCCTACTCTAAACCTGCCGTTGCTGGCGCTGTCCATCGGCTGCGGTTCGCTGTTTTTCAACTATGCCAACCATGCGGGCTTCTGGATGGTTAAAGAGTCGTTCGGTATGACCATGGGCGAAGCCACCAAAACCATCTCGGTGGTGCAATCCATCGTCTCCTTGGTGGGTTTGATCATGGTGTTGATTCTGAACGCCGTCATCCCGGTGACTTGAACCGGGATACCGCTACCCAGAGGCATTTATTGCAGCACTGGCAGGAAGCGACCTGTCAGTGCCGCTGCCTTCGTAAACCATGAACCTTTCCTCCCTGTCGCTTTCCTAGAAGCACACCATTTTGGAGAAGCCCATGACTCATCTGGCATTGATCGTCGGCGCCAGCGGCATCGTCGGCAGCGCAACCACCCAGCTTCTGCTGGAGAACGGCTGGCAGGTCGCCGCCCTTTCCCGTAACCCCGCCAGGCAGGAAGGGGTGATACCCGTGGCGGCCGATCTGCAGGATCCGGCGTCCGTCACGGCCGCGCTGAAAGACCTCAAACCCACGCACGTGTTCATCACCACCTGGTCACGGCAGGCCACCGAGGCCGAAAACATCAAGGTCAATTCGGCGATGGTGCGCAATGTGCTGGATGCCCTGCGCCCGGCTGGCAGCGTAAACCACGTGGCCCTGGTGACAGGCCTGAAGCACTACCTGGGCCCGTTCGAGGCCTATGGCAAAGGCAGCCTGCCGCAGACGCCGTTCCGTGAGCAACAGGGTCGTCTGGACGTCGAGAACTTCTATTACGCGCAGGAAGACGAAGTGTTCGCCGCGGCGGACAAAGACGGCTTCACCTGGAGCGTCCACCGCCCGCATACGGTCACCGGCGTTGCGGTGGGTAACGCGATGAACATGGCCACCACGCTTGCGGTTTACGCCACGGTTTGCAAACACACCGGTCGGCCATTCGTATTTCCCGGTTCCAGGGTGCAGTGGGACAGCCTCACCGACATGACCGATGCCCGGCAGTTGGCCAGGCAGCAACTGTGGGCGGCCACGACGCCAGCGGCGGCCAACCAGGCGTTCAACATCACCAACGGCGATATCTTTCGCTGGAAGTGGATGTGGGGGCGGATTGCCGAGTACTTCGGCCTTGAAGCCGCTGACTTCCCCGTTTCGCCCGCACCACTGGAGTCACAGATGGCCGACGACCAGAAGGTCTGGAGCCAGATCGTGGCCGAGCACGGCCTGCAAGAGGCGGACATTGATCGGCTGATTTCGCCATGGCATACCGACGCCGATCTCGGGCGTCCCATCGAAGTGGTCACCGACATGTCGAAAAGCCGGCTCATGGGCTTTAACGCCTATCAGGCCAGCGATCAGGCGTTTTTCGATGTGTTCGACAAATTGCGGGCTGATCGGCTGATCCCCTGAGGCTCAGACCCACGCAAGGCAAAAGGCCCATGAAGTTCATGGGCCTTTTTTCATGACTTGGTTTTTAGCCGCTGGCGCGGCACCATCGTCCAGGCTTTGTAAACCCACAGGTCTGCCCGATGCTGCACTCCACCCTCACTACCCTGAACGCGGTGTCGCTGATCCTCGAAACCTTGCGTGAGGAGGGTATTGCTGCCAGCGAGCTTCTGGCCGGCAGTGGCATCGAGGAAGCCGACCTGATTCGTCCCGACCCACGCATTACCACAGCCCAGGAGGCACGGGTGTGCGCCAATGCCCTGGCATTGCGCGAGACGTTCGGTCTGCAATTGGGCCAGCGGATGCACGTATCCGCGTATGGCCTGCTCGGTTACGCCATGTTGCTCAGCGATACGCTGGGGGCTGCCCTGGAGCTGGCGCTGCGTTACCCGGCGTTGCTTGGCACCCTCTTCGATCTGCGCCTGGAGGTGCGTGGCGACGTCGCCTGGCTGCTGGCCACGCAGTACCATTCGCGCCCCGAGCTGGCCGTGTTCAATGCCGAGCTGTGCCTGGGATCATTGAAGGTGATCTGCGACGACCTGCTGGGCCGTCCCCTGCCCTTGCTGCAAGCCTGCTTCGCCCATCCGGCGCCCACCTACAGCAAGCGCTATCGGCGCAACTTTCCGTGCCCGGTGCGTTTCGAGGCGCTGGAACACGGCGTTGCCTTTGCTGCGCACATGCTGGAGCAGCCCCTGCCGCTGGCCGACCGGCTGACGCACCGGATCATGGCCGAGCGCTGCCGTCAGCAAAACGCCGAGTTCAGCGGCCGCCAGGCCTGGCTGGGGCGTATTCGCCAATACCTGGCCGAGCATCTGGCCAATCCTCCGGGGCTTGAAGGGCTGGCCCGGCAGATGAACTGCTCAGCGCGCAGCCTGCGCCGGCACCTGCATGACATGGGCAGCAGTTATCAGCAGTTGCTTGATGCCCTGCGTTTCGAGCGGGCCAAGGTGCTGTTGGTCGAACAACAGTGGCCGGTCCAGCAGGTTGCCGAAGCCCTGGGTTATAGCGAAACCGCCAGCTTTCGCCATGCATTTATTCGCTGGAGCGGGGTTGCGCCCAGCCAGTACCGCACCTGAAGCGTGCAGCGCGCCCTTAAAAAGGGCGAAATTCGGTCAAATCTATTGGCCATATCTATCCCCTTCTGGCCGTTCATAACGTTCTCCAGCAGGCGTTTCTGGCGAAACAATGCTCGTCGTCACGCCACACGGAGCACGACCATGCTGACTGTCTATACCGATGACCATCACCTGCACCACGGCCGCTGCGAGCTGATCAACGGGCAACTCATGCCCTGTTTTGAGATGCCCTCGCGCGCTGATCACGTCCTGGCCAGGGTCGAGGCTCGTGAGCTTGGGCCAGTGCAGCCGCCACGTGATCATGGCTTGGCCCCCATTGCCCGAGTGCACAGCGCTGACTACCTGGCGTTCTTCAAAGGCGCCTGGGCGCGTTGGCAAACCATGGGCCAGGACGGTGACCTGTTGCCCTTCACTTGGCCGGCGCGCACGCTGCGCCGCTTGAAGCCCCAAGGGTTGCACGGTGAGCTGGGCTACTACAGCTTCGACGCGGGCGCCCCCATCACCGCCGGCACCTGGCAGGCCGCCTACAGCGCAGCACAAGTGGCGCTCACCGCCCAGGCCGAGATACAGAGCGGTGCCGACAGCGCCTTTGCGCTGTGCCGGCCGCCAGGGCACCATGCCGCCAGCGACCTCATGGGCGGCTATTGCTACCTGAACAATGCGGCCATTGCCAGCCAGGCGTTTCTCGACCAGGGCCGCCAGCGCGTGGCGATCCTCGATGTCGACTATCACCATGGCAACGGCACCCAGGCGATTTTCTACGACCGCAGTGATGTGTTTTTCACCTCCATCCATGGCGACCCGGCCAACGAGTTTCCGTTCTTCCTGGGTTATGCCGATGAAACCGGCGAAGGCCAGGGTGAGGGTTGCAACCTCAACCTGCCCTTGCCCCACGGCAGCGGCTGGGCGCAATGGAGCCAGGCGCTGGAAACCGCCTGCGCGGCCATCGACAGCTACGCCGCTGAGGTACTGGTGGTGTCGCTGGGGGTGGACACCTTCAAGCAAGACCCGATCTCGCAGTTCACCCTCGACAGTGGCGACTACCTGGCCATGGGCGCGCGCATCGCGGCGCTCGGCTTGCCCACGCTGTTTGTGATGGAAGGCGGTTATGCCGTCGAAGAAATCGGCATCAATGCCGTCAATGTGCTGGAAGGCTACGAAACCGCCCGCAAGGAGAAGTCATGATGGTCAAATCGCTCAAGCACACGCTGGCCGCCGCCCTATGCGCGGGCCTGGCCTGTAGTCTGGCCGCTGGTCTGGTGCGGGCCGACGAGCCGCGCACACTCAAGGTGTACAACTGGTTTGACTACATCACCCCACAGACCCTCACCGACTTCAAACAACAGGCCAAGGTGAATCTGATCTACGACATCTTCGATACCAACGAGGCGCTGGAAGCCAAGCTGCTGACCGGTCACTCAGGCTACGACGTGGTGGTGCCGTCGAACATGTTTCTTGCCAAGCAGATCGAAGCGGGTGTGTTCCAGCCGCTGGATCGCAGCAAACTGCCGAACTGGCAGCATCTAGACCCAAAACTGATGAAGCTGCTGGATGCCAACGACCCCGGTAACAAGTTTGCGGTGCCTTACATGTACGGCACCATCCTGATCGGTTTCAACCCGGCCAAAGTCAAGGCTGCACTTGGTGACAACGCTCCGGTCAACAGCTGGGACCTGATCTTCAAGCCCGAGAACCTCAGCAAGCTCAAGCAGTGCGGCGTGGCGATGCTCGACTCGCCCTCGGAAATCATGCCGCTGGCCCTGCAGTACTTGGGCCTGGACCCAAACTCCAGCAAGTCGGCCGACTATCAGAAAGCCGAACAATTGATGCTGAAGATTCGGCCGAACATCACTTACTTTCACTCCTCCAAGTACATGGCTGACATCGCCAACGGCGATATCTGCGTCGCGGTGGGTTACTCGGGCAGCTTCTCCCAGGCCGCCAACCGTGCCAAAGAAGCCAACAATGGCGTCGTGGTCGAGATGCGCCTGCCCAAGGAAGGTGCGCCGATCTGGTTCGATATGTTGGCCATTCCCAAGGGCGCGGCCAACCCGGAAGATGCCCATGCCTTCATCAACTACCTGCTGCGCCCGGAAGTGATCGCCCCGATCAGCGACTTCGTGGGTTATCCGAACCCGAACAAGGACGCCACCGACAAGGTCGCCCCAGAGATTCGCAACAACCCGGACCTGTACCCCACCGAAGCTGCGATGACCACGCTGTATACGCTCAAGCCGCTCAACCGCGAAGGTGAACGGACCCGAACCCGCACCTGGACGCGGATCAAGTCGGGAACCTGAGTTCAGCCGGCCTGCTGCCTTGCTCAAGCCCGCGACTGTCGGGCTTGGGTAATGACAAAGACCTTACGCTGCACCACTACCCCATCAATGCCCACCCCCCGGAAACAGGTTCGTATCCCCAAACCTTTCCAATAAAAAGTCATACACCAGCCTGATTCGCTTTGGCACCGCTCCGGATCGCGTCCGGTACAACACCAGCTCCAGCGCTGGCGGCGCCCATTCAGGCAGCACTTCCACCAGCGCCCCCCGCGCTAAATGCGCCTGCGCCAGATACAACGGCACCTGAGCAATCACAGCGCCCTGCAACACCATCTCCAGCTCGGTTTCCGGGTCGTCGCAGATAAAACCCGGCTGCTCGGGTATGAAACTCTGATCATCGGCAAACATCCACGGCCAGCCGCGACCGGAGCGGCGATCCAGCAACAATGACAGCGGCAGCTCTTTCAGTTCGGCCACATTTGCAGGTGTACCCAGGCTGGCAATCAGCGCCGGCGCGGCAACGACGACCAACGGAACACTGGCAACCGTTCTGGCGATAAACCGGCGGTCGCGCACCGTACCTACCCGAATGCCGATATCAATCCTGGATACCACCGCGTCGGTCAGCTCATCGTCCAGGCATAAATCGATGATGAGTTTCGGATACTGCTTGCGAAACTCGGCCAGATAACCCGCCAGATACAACTTGCCGATCGCCTGCGGTGCCGTCAGCCCTACCCGGCCCGTGATGCCCTCCCCGCTGGCTTGATCCGCCCTGTCGAACAGCTGGTCGAAGCGCTCTACCGCCAGGCGGGCATCGAGGGCAAGTTGTGCGCCGAAATCGGTGATCTTCATCTGTCGGGTGCTGCGATGAAACAGCGGCTCGCCGATGAGCCGTTCAAGCTCTTGTACCGCCCGGGTGACTTTCTGCGGCGAAGTGCCGATCTGGTTCGCCGCCTCTCTAAACGAAGCGCAGTCAGCAACCGTGAGAAAGACACGGACCATTTCAAGCCGGTTCAACATCGCCTTGTTCCGATTTATGGAATTTTCAAATCCTGAATATTCCATTCTCCGAAACAAAATCACAACTCATAATCGATCCCATCACCACCCACTGAGGTAAACGAAATGAGCAAGAATATCGAAGGTAAAGTTGTTGTGATCACTGGCGCCAGCAGCGGTCTTGGCGAGTCGACTGCACGGCACCTGGCGAGCCTGGGTGCATCAGTGGTACTGGCTGCACGCCGGGAAGATCGCTTGAATGCGATTGTGCAAGACATCACTGCCGCAGGCGGCAAGGCCACAGCCCGTGCTGCGGACGTCACCCGCCGCGAGGACCTGGAGAACTTGATCCAGCACGCCGTGGCCAGCTTTGGCCGGGTGGACGTGATGATCAACAACGCGGGCCTTATGGCGATCTCGCCGATCGCCGAATTGCGGGTGGACGAATGGGACCGGATGATCGACATCAACATTAAAGGCGTGATGTACGGCATTGCCGCTGCTCTGCCGGTGTTCCAGAAACAGAACTCCGGTCACTTCATCAATATTTCTTCGGTCGCCGGCATCAAAGTGTTCAGCCCGGGAGGCTCGGTCTACAGCGGCACCAAGTACGCCGTACGGGCGATTTCCGATGGTTTGCGTCACGAGGTCGGCAAAAGCATTCGCACCACGACGATTGAACCGGGTGCCGTGGATTCAGAGTTGAAGTTTGGCAGCGGCCATGAGGCCAGCTCGCAGGCGGTGCAAGAGTTCTATAAGAGCGCCATCCCGGCCGAGTCGGTTGCGCGTGCCATCGCATTCGCCATCGAGCAGCCTGCAGATGTCGATATCAACGAAATCGTACTGCGGCCGACCTCTCAAGACTTCTGACAATGGGTATAGCGGAGCGCGATCTGACTACGGATCGCGTTCCGTTTGGTCAGCCGTACCGTTAAACTGCGCGCCCCGAAAAATTCAGCAAGGAAGCTTTGCATGCGTTCGCTCCTTAACGGCGCGCTCCTCGCCATGAGTCTGGCCACTCCGGCGCTGGCCGCACCGCTCTCGTATGCAGTTACCGACCCCAGTGGCCAGTATCTGGTTGAGGCCCTGTTTCCGGAGGTGCCGCAGCGTCAGGGTGAACTTGCGCACGCGCTGATCACCTTGCGTGACAAGAACAGCCTCGAACCCCTGCAGCAATTTCAGACCCCGGCAGGAAATGTACCGCCCAACCGCGATGCATGGCTGCTCGGTCCGTCAGGGCTGGTGTACATCGCCGACTTCAATTCCGATGGTCGCCTTGATGTGACGATTCGTAATGGCACGGACACCGTCACTGATAAGTCGCAGTTCGATATCTACGTGCAAGGCCCGGATAAGCCTCAATGGACCTTGAACCGTGCCTTGACGGATCTGGCCAGAGACGCTTTTACAGGCATGTTCTCGCTCAATCCTGCCGATGGTACGTTGCACACGCAAACCGATCGCGGCTGTTGCTGGACGCGTATGTCGCAATGGAAAGTGCGCGATGGCGAGCTGGTATTGCTGCACTCTTACACCCAGGAACAGGTTCCGGCGACCCCGTTTGGCGAGAACAACAGCATGCCCCGCGGGTACATGCTGCGTACCACGGGCGATTGGCAAGATGGCGTCTGGCAAGAAACACCGAGTCTGGAAGGACCGGTCCATGAAGACCCGGAGTTACTCGCCGGAACCCTCAGCGGCAAGATTGCGGTAGAGATCTGGTTTCAGGAACAAGGCTCGGTCCTGATCGGCGAACTGCGCTATATCAAAAGTGGCAACGTTGAACCGATCAAACTGATCGGTTCCCGTGAGGATTATGACGAGCAAAGCCACGTCTACCTTCACGAATATGCCAATGACGGTAGTCGGACCGGCATCTGGCGGATGACCCGAGAGCGCGCCGAGCCGTATGGCTACACCGGCACTTGGGTATCCGGCGCGGTGGGCGACAAGCGTGAACTGCCCATTCGGTTGCGCCATGAAGATCGTGAAATCGACCTGCGCAAACTCGATGATGTTTCCCGTGACCAGCGCCGCGGCCATTATCAGATGCGCCGTGATTTCCTTGATCGTGACGGCGACCTGGACTTGAAAATCCTGCCCGAGCGAGATGCCCAAGGCCGGGAAATCGCAGAACTGACCGTGACGCTCAAGGATGCCAAGAGCAAACAGGTCATTGTTACCGAGCATCACGTCGTGCCCATGGAAACCGCCAACCTGATCATCGTCCGTGAACCGCAGGCACCGGCCAAAAATGGGCCCTATCACCTGCGCCTGGTGAAAGACTTCGTCGTCCTCGACTATAACTACGCCACGGACTCGCAAGACATGCTGACCGGCATGTATCGCAAGCAGTAAAAAGCGCCTGAGTATGTGCAGCGCTGCTGCTGAGGCAACGTTGTACCATTTAATCCTATGTCGAGGTCATCGGCAGTCGAAAACGCGGCTGATTTTCGAGGGGATGAGAAATACCGCGGCAGGTTGAGGTTGTTCCCCTACCCCGGCCGGCCAGCAGGCGCCAAACGTAACAGGCTCCCATCCGGACCATCGGTCAATACATAAATCAGGCCGTCAGGGCCTACTTTTACATCGCGCACCCGCTCGTTGCGATCTGACAGCAACAGTTGCTGGCCGACGATTTTGCCCTGCTCGCGAATCACCCGTCTGAGCGAGCGTTCCTTGAGGGCGGGCACCAGCATGTCGCCTTGCCATTCGGGGAACGCAGCGCCGCGATAGATCGCCAGGCCCGCCGGAGCGATTGACGGCGTCCAGACCAGCACCGGGTCCTCAAAGCCTGGCAACTGGCGAAAAGGCGAGACGCTGGCAAAGGGGTAGTCGATGCCACGGGTCACCAGCGGCCAGCCATAGTTACCGGCCGGCACCACACGATTGATTTCATCACCGCCGCGCGGGCCGTGTTCGGTTACATACAGCTCATTGTTGGCGGGGTCCACAGCGATGCCTTGCGCATTGCGATGCCCCAGGCTGTAGACCTGCGGTGCGGCACCGGGCCGGTTAACCAACGGGTTGTCGGACGGCACTCTGCCGTCGCGATCCAGCCTGACCACCGTGCCCAGGTGGTTGCCAGGATTCTGCGCTTCTTCGCGCCGAGTGTTGCCGTCGCCCACCGTCAGCACCAGCGTCCCGTCCGCCAGAAACGCTATTCTGCCGCCGTTGTTGCCCAGGCCAGGTTTGGGGCTGGAACTGAATAGGACCCGGATGTCTTCAAGCCGGTTGTCTACCAGGCGAGCGCGCACCAGCCGGGTGCCGTTGGCATCGGGCTCGCCATAACCCATCGACAGAAATAGCGTCTGGTTGCGTTCGAAGTCGGGGTCCACCGCCACTTCCATCAAGCCGATGATCCCGCCGCTATGCAGCACTGGCGGTACATCATTCATGGCAACCGGCTGCACGACGCCTTTAACGGCCACAGACAACAGACGCCCGCCCATTTCGGTGACCAGCAGCCGACCATCAGGCAGCACTGCCACTGACCAGGGTCTATTCAGGCCGCTGGCAATGGTTTGTACTTGCAGGTGCTCCGCAGGCATCGAGGGCGGCCGGGGATCGGCAGGCGGCAGCATGGCAATAAAAGAGCTTGTCGGGATCGCCAGGCAGGCAAACACCAGTGCAGCGTACTGCCACTGTGGGGCCGGCCTGTTAGCGGTGCGTCGGGTTAGCCAGTGAAAGACCGCGGCGCCCAATACGCCGGTCAGTGTCATGAGCGCATAGCCCGACAGGGTTCGGGTGCCGGCCAAAGCCGGCATCGGAATCACCGAGCGCATCAGCCAGAACGCAGTGCCCATGCCCACCACCGCGGCAATCATCAGCAGCGGCAACCTGGCCGTCGCTGACATACGCCTGGCCAGCCAATGCGCGCATGAAAATGCGGGCAGCAATACCAAAAATGCCATGACCAACGAAACCGGCCCGTAACGCGCGAGGTCTTCAGCGGCGCTCAGCCAGCGCAGGCTGGCTGCGACCGGTACACCCAGTTGCATCACCTCTGTGAGGACGATCTGAGTCTGTACCAGCGAGGCAGCAGCGCCAGTGGCCAGTGCCGCGATCAGTAAGGCGGACAGGTTACGGAGAAACGGGGTCATCGGTACGTCCTTGCTTCTGCCAAAGCGAGTCTGTGCTGTGTGACAGCGCGGCGCCGAGACGGCGGCTGATCGACTACACCACCGCTCGAAGGTAGCCCTTGATCACCTGCAACGGTGGCTCCAGCGAGTCAAGTGTCTGCGCCGCATGAAACTCGGTGGATACACGCTGCAGCTCACGTCCGAGCGGCTTTTCAGCTCCGCCCATGGCGTCAAGGGCCAGCAGCAGGCACTCGTTGATCTTGTGCTGGATCATCGCCACATCGCCTCTGGCGATCAAGAGTTCGAAGATGTCCCGCTGATAGTCACTCATCATCAGGTCATCGCGCAGAATCGGGCTTTGATCTTCCGTTTCGTAAGCCAGCTTGTGGCAAAAAAGAGCGACTGTTTCCAGTGCCGACTGCATGAGCCAGGTCCTTGGGAAAGTGTTTCTTGAGTTGGAGTAGATGCTTGAAGATCAGGACGGCCAGTTACATTGACTTGACCGACACGACTTCCACATAGCGAAATTTCTTGCGGGCAGCCTTGGTGGCCTCTTGTTCAGCCAGCAGCGTGCTCAGCGTATCGGCTTCGTGAGTGATCTCGTGCATTTCTCCTTCAAACTCATTGCCCACCCGCAGTATTACCCGCATGCGAGGCGTGAACGCTTTGGCAGCCTTCTTCTTCGGGGCGGGCGCTGGCGGCTTGGCGAGTACGACCTCTGGGGCCGGTTGCGGTGCAACGGGGGCGTTGAGGTGCTCAGCGGGGGCAGGAGTACCAAACAATGCCAGGCGCATTTCTTCTTCAGTCAGATCAGGGGTCATGCATTCTCTCGGAGGGGGCCGTAGTCAGCTGGGGAGATTCTACCAGCATGTCTGGTTGCATCGGTTAGCGATGAGTTGCTATGGGGCTACGCTGCTGATTTCGGCACTGACCGGATCAGTGGCAAACTGGCTGCCACACCAATGCCCAAGGACCATCATGGACAACCTGCCGCCCTTGCGCGCCCTACAAGTCTTCGACACGCTCGGCCGGTGCGGCAGCATTGCCGAAGCGGCGAAACGACTGGGTATTTCCGCTGGCGCGGTGAGTCAGCAAATGAGGCTTCTGGAAGATACGCTTGGTATTACCCTACTGGTCAAGGAAGGCAAACGTAACCGCCTGACCGCCGCAGGAAGTCGCTTTCATGAGCAGTGCTCTGATGCATTCGAGCGCCTGCGCATTGCCCATGCGGAAGTTGTATTGTCGCGCGACACCAGCCATTTGCGCGTCAGCGCCCTGCCCTCATTGATGTCCAGATGGCTGGCGCCGCTGGTCTTCGAATGGCAGCAAGCGAACCAGGCTGTCAATGTCTACCTCGATGGTAGTCATGCCGAGCCGCTGGCCAACGGTTACGAGATCGACTTTCGCGTCACTTATAGTGATCGGGCCATTGATGCCGAGAACAGCATCGAGCTGTTGCGCGACTGCGTAGTACCGGTCTGCAGCCCGGAACTGTTGGGCGGTGACAGGTCAAGCCTGCAGCCAAATGTGTTGCTGAACTATCCGCTGCTTGCCATCGACTGGCTGCCCAAGTTCGCCTCGCCACCGTCCTGGCGAGACTGGTTCGAAAGCACCGGGGTTGACCTGGCCCGTTTGCAGGATGCTCGCCGGGTCTTCTCGCTTTCAGCCATGGCCATCGAAGCAGCGCTTGCAGGCCAAGGCTTTGTTCTGGCGCAGTACTCCATGGTCGCCAAAGACCTGGAGGCTGGCCGTCTGCTCATGCCTGTCAGGCATGCCCTGCCGCTGCCGGCCGCCTATTACCTGACCTGGACCAAAAGCGCCTTCGACAAAGAGCATTGCCGCCGATTCCACCGCTGGCTATTGGCTCGTGGCAAAGAGCAGAGTCATGGCATTGAGGCGTTGCTGGCTGCAAGCTCCAGCGTCGTTGTTTCTTGAGCGCGCGGCTCAGCCCAGGTCCACGACCACTGAACCCAGCGGGCGTGAACAGCACAGCAGCATCGCACCCTGGGCCGACGGCTCAAGCGGCTCTTCGAAGTACTCCACCTGCCCTTGTCTCAGACCCACCTGGCATGTGCCGCATATCCCGGCCCGGCAATCGAATACCGGGGCCAGGCCGGCTTGCTCGGCGAGATCCAGCAACGAGTGACAGTCAGGGTTCCAGGCGATGCTGATCCCGGAGGGCAAAAACTTCACGGTTGATGCCTGTGCGGCTGAATCATCGACGTGTAGCGGCGTTGCAGGCTCGGCCACTGTCGGCTGGGACAGGTGTTGCTGCTCATCGCGCAGAACCGTCGCCGGCCCAAAGAACTCGTAGTGAATGCGCTCTGCGCTTATTCCCAGCTCACGCAACAGTCGCCAGTTGGCCTGCATGAATTGCGGCGGTCCACAGAGGTAGACCTCGTATTGACATCCTGCCCGGCCTGAAGGCCAGAGATTCCTACGGCGCTCAGGCGCGGCACCGAGCCGCCCCCGAGTCGCTTCGGTGGGTTCCTGCTGCTGGCGCCATGACCTCTGCGCTCACTTCACAGGCTAACCGGGCGTGTCCCGCCCTTAGTACATTGATCGCCCCGACCACATCGGCGTTGCCTTCGAAACCACATCCCAGACACCTGAACAGCGCTTGCGTCTGGCGGTTGGCCGCCGACACATGGCCGCAACAAGGGCACGTGCGGCTGGTATTCTGCGGCGGCACGGCAATCAGCCAGCCGCCGCGCCACGCCAGCTTGTAGTCCAGTTGGCGACGGAACTCGAACCAGCCCTGATCGAGGATGGCCCTGTTCAGGCCAGACTTGGCCCGAACGTTTCTTCCCGGTGCCTCGGCCGTGCCTGCCGCCGACCTGGACATATTCCGTACCTGCAAGTCCTCGATACACACCATCGCGTGGTTTTGGCTGATCGTGGTGGAGCACTTGTGCAGGTAGTCGCGGCGGGCATTGCCGATGCGCGAGTGAATGCGCTGGACGCGGGCTTTCGCTTTCTTCCAGTTGCGGCTGAATCTGACCTTGCGGCTCATCGCCTGCTGCGCTTTGCACAGCGCGGTCTCATGGCGTTTGAAGCTGTTGAGGGGTGCGTAGAACGAACCATCCGAAAGCGTGGCGAACCGGGCAATGCCCATGTCGATGCCGACTGCCGCCCCCTGTGCCGTGGGCTGCTCATCGATCTCGCGTTCGGTCTGGATGCTTACGAACCACTTGCCACACGACTGGCTCACGGTGATGTTCTTCACAGTACCCAGCGTCTCGCGGCTGTTGCGGTAGCGCAACCAGCCCAGCTTGGGCAGAAACAGGCGGCTGTTGGTCTGGTCGAGCTTGATCTGTTTCGGGTCGGGATAGCGGAAACTATAGCGCTGCCCCTTCTTCTTGAACCGGGGAAAGTCGGCTCGCTTGGCGAAGAAGTTGGTGTAGGCCCGCTCCAGATCCTTGAGGCTCTGTTGCAACGGGTGAACAGGCGCATCGGCCAGCCATGCGGTTTGCGGGCTATGGCGCCACTCGGTCAGCAACTTGCACAGGCCCGCATAGCCGAGCTTCTTCTCGCCTTGCTCGTGGCGCTCCTTCTGCAACGCCAGCGCCTTGTTGAAGACGAAGCGACAGGAGCCCGCAAAGCGGCGCATTTGCCGCTCCTGCTGGCCGTCTGGCATGAGTTCGTACTTGAAGGCTTGAAGTCGTTGCATGCTGCTCTTGAGCCATGAGCAATGAAGACGCCATTAGGCGCGGACGGCACGGTGTTTTCAAGATGCATGCCCATGGGGTCTTTGTAACGAAATACCGCCGTAGAAGGGCATCTGTGTCGCCGTGTTACTGCGAATCATCCTGTGGCGGTGAGTACACCGAACAGCAGCAGACACCCCACGGCAACCAGGGACGGCTACGCCGTCCGCGCTATCCTTCCCCGCCCTGAACGGCGGGGAAGGATAGCGCCCCGATAGTCATCCAGCGGCAACAACGCCTGCAAGGTCTGCCGGCCGATCAATCCCTGGCTGTGGCAAGCGCCGCGCTCAAGGTCTTGGTCCGACGGATTTCGGTAGCAGAAATGCACGTCAATCCCCGGCCGCCGGTTAGCCAGCTCCAGCACTTCATCACGCATGGCATGTACGCTGCCGTTTTCGCAGGCATGGATGAAATACACCGGCTGCGCAGTGTTGTGGCTGAGCCAGTGCAACATGCTGACCATCGGCGTCAGCCCGACGCCGCCACTGAACAGCAGCACCGGTCGAGTGCTGTTCTGGTCAAGAGTAAAAGCACCCATGGGGCCGGCGAGCTGCAGGACATCACCAACTTGGGTCTGCTCATGCAAGAAGCCCGAAGCATAGCCATGCGGTAAATCGGGTCGGTCTACGGGGGCCGACTCTCGCTTGACCGAGATCCGCCACTGCGAGGTGTTCCCAGGGTCGCCTGACAGGCTGTAGTTGCGTATCACGCTGACGCCTTCGTGGTCGGCCAGACGAAGGGTCAGAAATTGGCCCGGAATGAAAACCGCAGCGGCGCCCTGTTCGACGGGTTGCAAACCAAACGAGGTGATGACCGCACTTTCCTGCGTTTTGGCAACCACCCGGTAACCACTGAATCCCTTGGATTGTTCCATCTCAGCCCCCCACTGCGCTGACCACAGGTGGCTGATGCGCAATCAAGCCGTTGTCCTGTTCCTGGGCAATCAGCTTGGCCAGATTGCGGCGAAACCGTAGCGGCCCAGCATCACTGGCCAGGTCAATGTTCGGGCTGCGCTTGTTGGTCATGCCCTGGTGAACAGCCGTCAGAACCACTCGGTCTTCGGCAAAGGCATGCCGCACATCCTCATCAAACTGCCGCGAGACCTCGGCATTGTCGGTATCGAAGTTGCGCACCTGAAACCAGTAATAACGGGTGTTCGCCTCGTCGATCGGGGTCATGAAGTTATAGGAGTTCATCAGAAATACCTGCTCATGCAGGACGCCGTCATCAGTCCCGGTTCCTGCCGGCGTGAACACCGCCTTGATAATGGCCTGCGACGGATAGCGGACTTCATAGTGCTGCTTGCGATCACAGTTGCCGCTGAATTTGACGAACTTGGCGTAGAACGGCGCGACCTCGACATCACGCATCCAGCGCGACACGATCACCCCGTCATCAGTGACCGTGGTTTTGAGCGGCTCGCTGGCGCAGGCAGCGTTGCCGAACGAACTCTGATGCACCCAGGCAACATGCGCAGGATCAAGCAGGTTGTCAGTCACGTACAGATAGTTGCACGACACCACCATGCTATCGCCGCGGTTGAGCCCCCATTGCGGATCGCCCCATTCCGGCACGTCGCAGATCTTCGCCTGGTCGGCCTGCTCGATATCGCCCATCCAGATCCAGATCAGCCCGTAGCGCAGCGCCAGCGGGTAGCTGTGAACCCGCGCACCTTTGGGAATGTGCGTGCTGCCGGGCGCCTTTACGCAACTGCCAGAGCAGTCGAAGGTCAGGCCGTGGTAGCCGCACTCAAGCTGGTCCCCGATGCGCCGGCCCATGGACAACGGCAACTTGCGATGCGGACAGGCATCTTCAAGGGCGACGGGAGTGCCATCGCTCTTGCGATACAGCACCACCGGTTCGCCCAGAATGGTCAGTGCCAGCAATTGCTCGCCCAGCTCCGTTTCGCTGGCCGCTACATACCAGGCATTACGCAGAAACATGGATAAGCCCTCATCTTTACGGTTATGGCAACTGCCACCCTATCAGTAGATGAGCGTTAAAAAATTAAGGGATGCTTTAGTTTTTCTAAAGCTTTTTTGCCCTGTGGCCGGGCGATTGTCCAAGGTGTTTGAGGCAATGGTTGACTGATTTTTTAGCCTGTAGGTCGCCTTGGACTTTTCGAACACCCACAACAATCAAGGCGCGCGCGGTCCGGTGGTATGCCCCGGTGGGAGCGACCTTGGTCGCGAAGGCGGCGCTGAGACCCACCGCGATGTGCTGATTTTTCCGGCCCTTTCGCGAGCCAGCTCGCTCCTGCAATTTAAACGTGCCCATAAGCCTCGGGCCTGGCTTCAGTACATGCCAATCGACCTACACGATAGATTTTAAAGTCCAGCAATACCGCGCCGATGCCTACAAGGATATTCACAATGTGTAGGTGAACGATGAGCAATGTATTTTCCAGGCAACTCTGTATCGGGTTGGCTGTTGGTCTCTGCACCGTGTTTTCTGTGTCTCCGGCATTCGCGTTGTCAGACGGCTGTGCGGCTGTTAACGATTTATCGGGCGCCACCTCATTGTCACTTGCTAAAAATAGATACCCGGCATCGGATTTTTTAGCTGGAGATACTCTGACCTTAACGTTCACTGACAGTGGACAAGCCCACGGCGGGGACCCGGTGAATGCCGACAGCGTCAGTCTTGCCCGCTACAATTTTTCCGGTTTCCAGACGTACAACGCTGCCCACACCAACAGCAGCACACCGCATCAGATCACTATTAGCGTTCCGGCTGGCAGTCTGGAGGCTAATGGCCTTGTGGTACGGGCCAGTACATCTCACGGTCAGATCAGCAATCTGGTGTTCAACTGCCAGCGCACACGGAATTTCGATTAGCGTGTCATCAATCACACCGGGCTGATAACGCCTGGCGGCAAACTGTTCATAACACGCTTGGCGCTGTAGCAGGGTCACCAAAGCGCCCAAGCGGTTTGTTTGACGAGAATAAATGATCAGCGAACCGGCGGACCGTACTGCAGGCCGCCCTGGGTCCATAGCGCATTGAGCCCACGCTTGATTTTAAGCTCACTGCCCTGCCCCAGGCTTCGCTCGAATGACTCGCCGTAGTTACCCACCTGGGCAACGATTTTCACCACCCAGTCATTCGGCAAATTCAAATCCTTGCCCAGCGCCCCTTCGACGCCCAGCAGGCGCGCCACGTCAGGGTTCTTGGTGGTCCTGGCCAGTTCATTGACATTCTTCGAAGTGACACCCAGCTCCTCGGCGTTCAGCCAGGCAATCTGGGTCCAGCGCACGACCGAGTACCACTCTTCGTCACCACGCCGCACAGCGGTGGTCAGTGGCTCTTTGGAGATGACTTCAGGCAGGACCACGAAATCATCAGGCGCAGCGAGTTTCAGACGCTGACCATAGAGCTGTGACTGGTCGGCAGTGAGTACATCGCAGCGCCCGGACTCCAGGGCTTTAAACGACTCATCGGAGGTGTCGAAAGAGATGGGCGTGTATTTCAAGCCGTTGGCGCGAAAGTAATCAGCCAGATTGAGTTCCGTCACAGTGCCGGCCTGAATACAGAAGGTCGCGCCATCCAGCTCCTTGGCACTTTTTACGCCGAGCTTCTTGTTGACCAGAAAACCCTGGCCATCGTAGTAAGCCACGCCGGCAAACAGGATGCCCATCGAGCCGTCTCGCGAGGATGTCCAGGTGGTGCTGCGCGACAGCATGTCCACCTCACCCGATTGCAAGGCCGTAAAACGCTCCTTGGCCGTCAACTGGGTGTACTTGACCTTGTTTGCATCACCAAAAACCGCCGCCGCCACGGCCCGGCATACATCCACATCAAAACCCTGGAAGTTGCCTTTGCTGTCAGCGGCAGAAAAACCGGGCAGCCCGTCACTGATACCACACTGCACAAAGCCCTTTTTCTTGATGTTGTCCAGAGTGACGCCCGCTATGGCGGCCAGCGACAATATCGACAGCAGGCCAATACCTGCCAGTGACGAAGCGCGTTTCAAGATCTTGTAGTGTTTTTTCATTTTTAGTGCCCTGTTTGAAAACAGCATGATGCTTCCAGCCCGGCGCTAAACCACCCGGCAGATAGAAACCCAAACTCATTTGCAGCGGCAGAAAACAATAGACAGGCTGTTATGGCCCGAAGACAACATTACGAACGGACAATGAATGTGGCATCTGGGGCCCTATTATTATTTTCAGCAACACGTGTTACTTAACGGTCCGTCCTGCATCCAGTGTCGTTAGTTGCCCGACCGGACAAACAACGGGCTGAATAACGGACCTGCTAAAACCCTAGCGTTAGTTGAATCAGATAAAAAGCGAATAATTCTTCAGGGGTACATAAGCAGGGCTTACCGATTGGTGCTCATTGGAACGCCTGGGCGTGTTCCTTGAGGCAGCGGATGAACACCTGCAGTGCCGGGCTTTTCTTTTCGCCGCGCCGGTAGGCGATGGAAATCCGCCGGCGAATCTCCGGAACCAGCCGGCAGACCCGTACCCCTTGCATATCGAAGCGGGCGCGCAGCCCAGGAACGATCGCAATGGCGCAGCCCTCGCGAATCAGCGCACTGGTAACCTCGTAACCTTTGCAGCGGGCCATGATCTTGGGGCTGTAGCCCGAGCGCTGGCAGGCATCGGTGAGCATCCGCGTATAGGTCGACGAGGCGGTGTCCATGACCCAGAGTTCGTGTTCAAGGTCCGCCCAGGTCACCTGCTCCAGCCCGGCCAGCCGATGGTCCGGCGACATCATCACGTCGAACACGTCTTCGATCAGCGGGGTAATCTCGATACCGGGGTCCAGCAAGCCGGCAGGCACGTTCAAATCGTCGATTATCGCGATGTCGGTTTGCCAGCTGCGCAGGGCATTCATCCCCTCTTCCGGCTCCATCTCCTCGAACAGCACTTCAAGCATCGGATAGCTTGCGTGCAGCCGCTTGATCGCTTTGGGCATCAGGGCTGCCGCTACCGAAGGAAAAGCCGCTACCCGGATATCGCCAGCAACGACTTTCTTCAACTCGGCCATGTCAGCCCGCGCCGATTCAAGCTCTTCGAAAATCCGGTTGGCCGTTTCGACCAACTTCCTGCCGGCGATGGTCAGTTCCACACCGCGCCCGCGCCGCTCAATAAGATCGATACTTAATTCTTGTTCAAGCATCGAGATTTGTTGCGAAACCGCTGAGGGCGAAACATGCAGGGCTTCGGCCACGGCGGCCATGGTCTTACGCACGGCCAGTTCGCGAAGTGCACCCAGTTTGTTGATGTCCATGAACCTTCCACCCTGTCAGATACAGGCAGCAGATCATTAAGTTCTGCTTATGTATCACTGAAATATTATTCGCTTTTTTTGATTATGCACCGCTTGTAGGCTGGAAAACACCCCGATCCTTTAAACAAAAAAGGTGCCGCCGTAATGACCCATTCCTACTTCAATGACACTCTCGCCAAACGCGATCCACTGGTATTCAAAGCTCTGGCCGATGAAAAGAAACGCCAGCAGGGCCAGATCGAACTGATCGCTTCGGAGAACTCGGTCAGCCTGGCTTCGCTTGAAGCGCTGGGTTCGGTGATTACCAACAAGACCGTCGAAGGCTACCCAGGCAAGCGTTTCCACGGCGGCGCCGAGTTTGCCGACGTTATCGAGCAGGCCGCGATCGACCGTGCCAGGCAGTTGTTCGACGTGGGCTATGTGAATGTCCAGCCGCACTCGGGTACTCAGGCCAACCAGGCGGTATTTTTTGCCCTGCTGCAACCGGGTGATGTGGTGCTGAGCCTGGATCTGGCATCCGGCGGCCACCTGAGCCACGGCGCCAAGCCTAACCAGTCGGGCCGTTGGTTCAGCATTGTGTCGTACGGTGTGGACCGTGAAAGCGGCCGCATTGACTACGACAACGTCGAAGCCCTGGCGCTGGAGCACAAGCCCAAACTGATCATCTGCGGCGGTTCTTCATATCCACGGGAAATCGATTTTGCCCGTATGCGCCAGATTGCCGACAAGGCAGGCGCGACCTATCTGGTCGACATGGCCCACTTCGCCGGTCTGGTGGCGGCCGGTGTGCACCCTTCGCCAATTCCGCATGCCGACATCGTCACCTGCACCACCACCAAGACCCTGCGCGGTGCGCGTGGCGGGCTGGTGATGACCAATCGCGAAGACCTGTTCAAGAAGATCCAGCCGGCCGTGTTCCCAGGTGTACAGGGCAGCGCCCACCTGGCGACCATCGCAGGCAAGGCGGTCTGCCTGGGGGAAGCCTTGACGGATGAGTTCAAGACCTACGGCGCCAACGTCAAGGCCAATGCCCGGCTGTTGGCTGAGGTGTTGCAAAAACGCGGCGTGCGCATTGTCAGCGGCGGCACCGATACCCATGTGGTGCTGGTCGATGTTTCTTCCAAGGACCTGACTGGCCAGGCCGCTCAGGATGCGCTGTCGAGCATCAACATCACCTCCAACAAGAACCCGATCCCCTTCGACAGTGCCAAGCCATCGGAGTGGAAAGGCCTGCGCCTTGGCTCTTCCGCCGGCACCACTCGCGGTTTTGGTGCCAAGGAGTTCGAAGCCATCGGCCATTTGATCGCCGACATTTTCGAGGCCCAGAGTGCCGACGAAGCCACCCGCGCAGCGCTGATCGAAAAGAGCAAACAGGTAGTGACCGGCCTGTGCGCCGAGTTCCCTATCTACCCTTGAGCATCACTTGGCGGGCCAGGTGCCTTCTGGCCCGCAAATACTTCAAGTCGCAGGAATACAACAATGACAATCCAGCTTCCCTATGATCCGGCACGCGACGATGTGCTGGCTGGCCGTCCAGCGCTGTGGCTCAACCCGGACCTGACAGCCGATGGTATCGCTCAGGCACAGCTGCCGGTGCGTGCCAGTCAGGTCAAGGATGCCGAGGCCAACTGGCGACTGTTGGCGCCGCTGCTGCAACACTGTTTTCCCGAACTGGCCCAGGCCCAGGGCCGTATTCAATCGCAGTTGATCGAAGCCAAAGACTTGCGCGCTGCAATCGGCTACTCAGCCGCCAAGTACGGCCGGCTGTTCGTCAAGGCCGATGGCGACCTGCCGGTGGCCGGCTCGATCAAGGCCCGTGGCGGCGTGTATGAAGTGTTCATGCACGCCAAAAAGATGGCCGAACAGCGTGGGATTCTCACGCCGGGGGGCGACATCACCGTATTGGCCGGCGAGCAGGCCCGCCGCCTGTTCGCGCAGCACACGATTGCCGTAGGCAGCACCGGTAACCTGGGCCTGAGCGTCGGTATAGCCGCCAGGGCCCTGGGTTTTCGCGCCGTGGTGCACATGTCGGCAGACGCCAAGCAATGGAAGGTTGAACGCCTGACCCGGCTGGGCGTGGAAGTGGTTCAGCACCAGGCGGATTACACCACTGCGGTGGAGCACGCCCGTATTGATGCCGAGGCCGACCCGAGCATCTACTTCGTCGACGACGAGCGCTCGCAAGTGCTGTTTTTCGGCTATAGCGCTGCTGCCAGTGAACTGGCCGCTCAACTGCAGGCAGCCGGTGTGAGCGTTGATGCTGAACACCCGCTTTTCATCTACCTGCCTTGTGGCATCGGTGGTGCACCCGGTGGCGTGGCTTACGGGCTGAAAGCGATCTTCGGCGACGCCGCCCACCCGTTTTTCGTCGAGCCGGTGCAGTCGCCTTGCGCGCTGGTGCACATGATGAGCGGCTCCAAGGACTTGGTGTCGGTCTATGACGTGGGCCTGACCAACAAGACCGAAGCGGACGGCATGGCCGTGGCACGTATGTCCGAGTTTGTTGCCCAGGTGATGAAACCGCTGTTGTCCGGTGTGTTCACCGTGGCCGATGACGATCTGTTTCGCTGGCTGTGGCAGGCCCAGACCACCCAGGGCATTCGCCTTGAGCCATCGGCCACCGCCGGTTTTGCGGGGCCGGCCTTCATTGTCGACAGCGAACAGGGCCGTGCCTACCAGCACGTTCATGGCCTTGGCGACAGACTGGCCCAAGCCACCCACGTGATCTGGACCACTGGCGGTGCCTTTGTGCCTGAAGCGCAATTCGGGCAGTTCATGGCGCACGGCGCCTCGCTGGTCGCAGCCAGTTGAGCGTAGGAGCGCCAGAACCTGCGCAGACAAGCGCCGCCACACGCCTGGCGGTTGCGGTTTGACGCCGCCAATACCCCACGCCCAGTTTCAGAGGTAATAGCGCCATGAACACAGCACTCCTGGCAGAGCGCATAGACGGGAAAGGGTTTGCAGCCACCCTTGTCAATCAACTCACCGATGAGGTGAATGACATCAAGGCAGCTACCGGACTGACCCCAGGCCTTGCGGTCGTGCTGGTCGGTGAAGACCCGGCCAGTTCGGTCTACGTAAGTGCCAAACACCGCCAGACCCTGGCAATCGGTATGCAGTCTTTCGTGCACAGATTGCCTGCCGATACGGCCCAGGCAGACCTGATGACACTGCTTGACGCGCTCAATGCGGCCAATGAAGTCAACGGCATTCTGGTCCAGTTGCCATTGCCTGCGCATCTGGACACGCATGCCGTGATCAATGCCATTGACCCCGACAAAGATGTCGATGGCTTCCATATCCTCAATGCCGGTCGCCTGGCGACCGGGCAGGACGCTCTGGTGCCTTGCACCCCGTTGGGTTGCCTGATGATGCTCAAGGATCGGCTGGGCAACCTGGAGGGCCTCAATGCCGTGGTGGTTGGCAAGTCCAACATTGTCGGCAAACCCATGGCCCAATTGCTGATGGCCGAGAACTGCACCGTGTCAGTGGCTCACTCCAAGAGCCGGGACGTGCCTGCGCTGTGCCGTAGCGCCGATATTCTGGTGGTCGCGGCAGGTTGTCCGGAGCTGGTCAAGGGGGACTGGATCAAGCCCGGCGCAGTGGTCATCGATGTGGGCATCAACCGTATCGAGCGCGATGGGCGTTCAAGAATCGTCGGTGATGTCGCCTTCGACGAAGCCGGCCACGCGGCCGCCATCACGCCGGTGCCTGGCGGTGTCGGACCGATGACCATCGCTTGCCTGCTGGCCAATACGGTCACTGCGTTCAAACGCCAACATCATCACGTAACAACAAAGGCCGTCGTTGCCGTTTAAGGTGATTTCAGATGAACACGATCAAAAACAATTACGTACTTTGCGTTACCTGCCCGTCGATCCGCGGCGTGACGGCGGACCTCACTGCTTTTCTGTCGAGCCGCGGCTGCAACATTCGCGACAGCGCCCAGTTCGACGACGAAAGCACCAACCGCTATTTCATGCGCCTGACTTTCCGCTCCGAAGAAGGTCGCTCGTTGCAGGATCTGGAGAAGGAATTTCAGCCGCTGGTTGAGAAGTACAAGATGCACCACGAATTCTTCGATGAGCGCACCAAGCGCAAAGTCATTCTCATGGTCTCGCGCTTCGGCCACTGCCTGAACGACCTGTTGTACCGCTGGGGCATCGGTGCACTGCCAATCGACATTGTCGGGGTGATCTCCAATCACCTGGACTTCCAGAAAGTCGTCGAAGGTCATGGCATTCCCTATCACCACATCAAGGTGACCCCGCAAAACAAGGCCCAGGCCGAAGCCGAGCAGATGCGCATCGTGCGGGAAACCGGGGCGGAACTGATCGTGCTGGCGCGCTACATGCAGATCCTTTCGGATCAGATGTGCCAGCAGATGTCAGGGCGCATCATCAATATCCACCACTCGTTCCTGCCTTCGTTCAAAGGTGCAAGCCCGTACAAGCAGGCGTTTGACCGTGGTGTGAAGCTGATTGGCGCCACCTCGCATTTCGTCACTGCCGACCTTGATGAAGGGCCGATCATCGAGCAGGACATCGTACGTATCAACCATGCGATGAGCCCTGACGATTACGTCTCACTGGGCCGCGACGTTGAGAGCCAGGTGCTGGCCCGGGCTATTCACGCCTACGTGCATGGCCGGGTATTTCTGAACCGGAACAAGACCATCGTGTTTGCGCCTTCGGCTGACTCCTACAGCGCTGAGCACATCGGCTGATAGCCCCTTTCAAACCTCCCGGCTGCCGCTGGCAGCGCTACACCCTCTGTGCCTGGGGCCCCGTTGCCAACGGCCCGGTGTGGATCCCGGCTGCCTGCAATCTGCGGTGGCCGGGCCATTCGCGGCACCGATAAAACAACAAGATGCGAGACATACAATGCAAGAAACTAGCTGGTTGTTAGGGGTTTTGTTCGCCTCCATTGCGCTGATCATTTTCCTGATCATGAAAGTGCGACTGCATGCGTTCATCGCGTTGATCATTGCCTGTTTCGTGGTCGGGTTCGGCTCGGGGATGCCAGCAGCCAGGATCGTCGCTTCGCTGGAAGCCGGTATCGGCGGGACGCTGGGCTTTCTTATTGCGATTATCGGCCTGGGCGGGATCCTCGGCAAAATGCTGGAGGAGTCCGGCGGTGCCGAGCGCCTGGCCAAGACCCTGCTGGACAACCTCGGGCCGCAACGCGCCCACTGGGTCATGGCCATTGTCGGGGCGGTTGCCGGTATTCCGGTGTTCTTCGAAGTCGGCTTCGTGCTGCTGATTGCGCTGGTGTATGTGGTCGCCCGTGAAACCCGGATCAACTTGATGTACCTGGGTATCCCGCTGGCCATCTCGCTGCTCACCATCCACTGCATTCTGCCGCCCCACCCCGCCGCCATGGCGATTACCGGAATGCTGCATGCCGACGTGGGCAAGGTGATTCTTTACGGCCTGCTGGTCGCTGTGCCAACCATTATCATCGCGGGCCCCGTCTGGGTCAGGCTGTTCTGTAGCCGCAGCGCCAGTGATCATCAGCAAGCCTTTCTTGCCTCCCACGGCGCATCCGCGCAAGTGCAGCGCGTGCTGCCCGGCATGGGCATCACTCTGTTCACCATCGCCCTGCCCTTGCTGCTGATGGTCGGTAAAACCGCAGCCGCTGGTTTACCAAACGACTCGCCCGTGCAACATGTGGCGCAGTTCGTGGGCAATCCACTTACCGCACTGATGATCTCCGTAGCATTCGCCTACTGGTCGCTGGGTTTGCGCCAGTCGCGCAGCATGGCTGAGCTGCTCGATACCACACAGCGCAGCTTTCCGGCGCTGGCCAATATCATCTTCGTCATCGGTGCCGGCGGTGCCTTCAATGCCGTGCTGATCGAAAGCGGTGTAGGCAAAGCCATATCCGGCTTGTTGGCCGGCACTGACATCAACCTGGTTATCCTGGCCTGGTTTATCGCCTGGCTGATGCACTTCGCTGTCGGCTCGGCCACCGTCGCCATGGTCAGTGCTGCCAGCATGATCAGCCCGATGTTGGCCGCTGACCCGAATCTGAAACCGGAGATCCTGGTGATTGCAATCGGTGCCGGCTCCATTGGCTGGGCCCATGTCACGGACTCCGCGTTCTGGGTGGTCAAGGAATACCTCAACGTTTCGCTTGGAGAGGCACTGAAGAAATTTACCGGTGCAACTCTGGTCGCCTCGCTGGTGGCCTTGTTGGCGACCCTGACCCTGAATTACTTTGTCGGCTGAAGGTTCGTTCACCGTGCGTTGGCTGCCTCGCCTACGTTCTTAGAGACACTTACTTGGCGAACAGCAGGCTCATGTCCTTGAACGCTTTGAACTCCAGGGCATTACCGCACGGGTCAAACAGGAACATGGTGGCCTGCTCGCCGACCTGGCCTTTGAAGCGCACGTAAGGTTCGATCACGAATTGGGTTTCGCGCGCTTTGAGGCGGTCAGCCAGCGCCTCCCATTCATCCCAGCTCAGGATGATGCCGAAGTGCGGCACCGGTACGTCATGGCCATCGACCGGGTTGGTGTGTGCGGACTCCTGGCCGGCCGTCTTGGGGTGCTCGTGAATCACCAGTTGGTGACCATAGAAATCGAAGTCGACCCAGGTCGCCGCCGAACGGCCTTCAGGCAAGCCAAATGTTTCGCCATAAAACGCGCGTGCCGCAGGAAGGTCGTAAACAGGAATCGCGAGGTGGAAAGGAGAAAGGCTCATCAGTGACTCCGGACTTTATCGTTTTATTGGACGCTTCAGGCCGCGCGGGCCTGGCGCCCGACTGCATGCCGTGAATTCATCATAGGGCTAGCCGAGGAACAAAAAAAACAATATATTTTTTGGAAATAAACAAAGAATATTTATCAATGATCCGCGAGCTCAAGACCCTGATTGCCGTATCCCGTGAAGGCACATTCGCCGCTGCGGCGCACAAGATCGGCCTCACCCAGGCTGCCGTAAGCGCCCAGATTGCGCGTCTGGAGTCTGAGCTGGGCCTGGAGTTATTCGATCGCAGCGGGCGTAGCGCCCAGCTCAACGCAGTGGGTTACCAAACCCTGCAACAGGCGCACGAGCTGATCCGCATGTACAACAACCTCGGCTCCCCTGCCCCGGAAACCCAGGCGCCGCAGCGGGTGACCATGGGCGCCATCGCCTCGATACAACGCATGCTGCTGCCCAGTGCCCTGGCCAGTTTTCATCATCAATGGCCGAATTTCCGCAGCCGAATCCTGCCTGGGCTGTCGATGGAACTGCTCGACCAGGTCGATGCCGGCGAGATCGACCTGGCGGTGATCATCCAACCGGCGTTCTCATTGCAGAGTGACCTGAAATGGGTACCGTTGGCCAAGGAGCCCTACCGTCTGCTGGTGCCGGAAAATACGCCTAACGATGACTGGGCCGAGTTGATCACCTCGCAGGCTTTCATCCGCTACGACCGCACCTCTTTCGGTGGGCGGCAAGTGGATCGCTTCCTGCGCAAGATGCATTTCACCCCGCGTGAAGTGAGCGAACTGGATGAACTCGATGCGATCGTGAAACTGGTGGCCAATGGCGTCGGTGTGGCCCTGGTTCCGGAAACACTCGGGCATGTGGCCTGGCCGCAAGGTGTACGCGGCCTGGATCTGGGCGAACACACGTTCTACCGAAACATCGGCCTGGTGCATCACCACAATCGCAACATGAACGAGCCGGTAATGATTCTGGCCGAGCAGATTGAAGCGCTGGCCCGGCAGATTGCGCCTGGCACTTCACCAGCAGCTTGAGTGTTAAAACGCCGGGTGGCGTTTAGTTCGCTGTGCACGTTTACGATCGGCGCGCAGCGCTGCGGCAAATGAGCCTTGTGCCCAGCGCACCGCGTCATGGGGATCTTCCATCAGATGATCCGGCGCCCGGTAGTAAGACAGCCCGACGAGTTTGCCTTGCCGGGCATAAGTAAACTGCTCAAGCCCTTGCTGTTCGAAGGCTGCAATGTTTTCTGCATCAGCCTTCAGGTACAGCGTGCCGTCAAATACCAGGCCGAACATCACCCCATCGCGAAAAATCCCGTGCCCGCCGAACATCCGGCGCAGAGACACAGGCCCGAACAGAGCGAAAATGTCCTCGATGTAGGCGGCGAGTTCATTCATGTTCGAGCGCTCCTGATGATGTGTGCAACCACCTGCCTGGTCGCCTCCTCGATTGTCCCCTCATTACGGCACAACACCCAGCCATGCTCGTCAACCGCCCGCTCGAACGCTTCGGTGCAGGCCACATGCTCGTCCAGCCGATGAATCACCGTGCTGCTCAGCCCCCGTGTACGTGCCGCCGCCCTCGCCCATGAAATTTCCGGCGCGGTAAGCACCCCGATATGCAGGTCCGGGATTTGCACGCCGCGTTCGATATTCAACCGCAGAATCTGATCAAACGGCACGCTGCGGCGAAATGCGGCATCGGACGGGTACCAGCGATCAATCAGGATGATGCTGTTTGCGGGTTGCTCTGGCAGCACGTTACGCGAAATCCAGGCGCGGCTGTCGGCCAAGCGCTCACAGACCTGCCATTCCAGGTCCGGGCACGGGTTTCTGGCCAGCGTGTTCACCAGCGCCATGATTTCGCCCCGATGCGGATCGAGGTTTCTTTCAGACAGGCGAATGACTTTTTTACCGTCAGCCCGCAGGGCTTTGGTCACAGCTTCCAGCAAGGTGGTCTTGCCGGTGCCCTTGGGGCCGTCCATTGAAATAAACAGCGAGCGGTTCATTGTGCAAGGCTCAGGTCGCGGATCAATTCAGAGAGCGCCTGGCATTCACGAGGCGTTTTCGCGAATGACCCGGTGATTGGCCACGACTTCGTCGATCACGCCTCTGAACAGTTTTTGCGTAAGGTCTACATCAACGCCATAACGTTCGGCCAATGCGCTGTAACGCTGCGCTTGCGCGGCTTCACGGGCCGGGTCTATTGCCTCCAGGCTCTGTGCTGCCTTGATCACGCCCACCTTGCCAGTGGCGATGAAACGCTGCCCCAGAAGTTTGATGATCTGCTCATCCAGATCATCGATCTCTGCTCTTAATTGTCCGAGTTCATGGCTGCTCACGCAGGTTGCCTCCAGGTTGTTAGTAGATTGACGGCCAGAATCGGACACACCCTACACCAGAAGGCCCTTAGCGCATTGCGACTTTGTGCCTGCAACTGCACAAACGCATGAGCAAGCACATCAAAATGCCTATAACGACCATGGCGTCTGTGGCTGAGCGCCGGGTGTCTCTGGCCTGATCGAGGCCCAGATGGGACAAACCTGGAAACATCCTACGCCCGTAAATCCCGCAGGTCGTAGGACTCTTCTGAATTTTCACGCTATGCTCTGCCCCCGCTTGTACCATCCATCCGAGACGACTACCTTTCCTGCTCGTCGTTGATTCCAGCGACCGGGTTTAGTCGCCCGAATGTTTGGCACAAACTTCCGCAATTGTAATTGTCTGCCCAGTTCAGACAATGCGGTTTCTATGGCGGTTGTGTACGGGGCGCCTTCGGGTGCGCCGGGTTGCCTGACACCGGTCGACTAACCTGTACACAGCTGCCACCTTTCGTTTAGTCGCGTTGGGTGCTGGCATCACTGTCAGGTAATCGAAATGATCTTGTCTACACCTCATCCACCGCAACACCTGTCTGTCGCCCTCACCGCTCCCAGTCTACTCACGGTCAAACCCGGTACCCATATCGAAGACGCGCTGATCGCTGCGGCAGACTATCTGCACTGCGCAGCTGCCACGGCCTATGAAGTCGCTGATCACCAGTCTCCTGAGTTTCGTCCGCTGGCGCGCTCGGTGGTCAATCAACTGGATATGGCACGGGAACTGATAGAAGCAACGCTGGCGATGCTGTCCCAGCCAGCATCAGTGGCCGCCAAGGACTGAGTAGCAAGCACAGTCAGGAACAATGCGCTGGCGGTGAGAGGTCGCACATTGCTCCTGATTTGCCCCGCCTTAGTCGAGTTTCCTGCCGCGCCACGCCTGGGCCAGTTCCCGCTCCAGGCTCAGTTTCGAGGCGCGGATAATCGCATCGGCGTCCTTGGGCAAGTCATGCTCGACCACATACACCGGTCTGGCCCGTTGCTGCGCCGCGCTGACAATCTCGTCCCAGGCCAGCAAGCCCTCCCCCACAGGGGCAAAATTCATCTCGTCGTCGCGCAGGCCGATGCCGGAGTTGTCCTTGGCATGCAGGGCAAACAGGCGGTCGGCATAGCGGTGGATCAGCCTGACCGGGTCCTGGCCACCACGGAACACTCAGGCGGCATCGATCTCCAGCGCCAGGTTTTCTGCGCGGGTGGCGTCCACCATCAGTTCAAAGCCGGTCTTGCCACGAAAGGTCTTCATCTCGAAATCGTGGTTGTGATATGCCAGATGCAAGCCGCTTTTGCGCAAGGTGCTGCCCAGCGCGTTGAGTTCTTTACCGAGCCTCTTCCAGCCCGCCGCGTCGGTCGGGCGATCGGCCGGTTGCAGATAAGGCACCACCAGCACCTTGTTGCCAATCGCCTGATTGAAAGCAATGGTCTGAGCCATCTGGCTGCGCAAGGCGTCCAGTTGCACGTGTGCGGAAGTGACTGAGAGGTTGTACTGGGCCAGCAGCCGGTTCAGCTCGGCACTGCTGACGCCTTGATCGCCAACCAGCTCCACTGCCGTGAACCCGGCATTACGAGCCATCAGGAACTGCTGGTCGAGGGTGCCGACATTGCGCAGGGTGTACATCTGCAGGGCAATTTTGCTATCTGCCTGGTGACGCCATAAGCGGGCTGCCATTGAGCAGGCTGCCGGCAACCACAGTGGCCAGCGCCAGTTTCTTGATCAAACGCATCGCAACTTCCTTTTGAGTGGCAGGGAATCCGTTTCCGCGTGTAACCGGTTACACGCCTCAATGGCAGGAATTTATGCGTTGCCAGGCAAGGCTGTCAATTGCGTGATGGCCCGTTATCGGGTGCAGCTGCGGTTGGCGTTCATCCGGATCATTCGCTACGGTTCCCAGACACCCGTGGTAGAGCCTTCGCTCAGATTGCTCCTTGCATGAAAGCCCATGCGAACGTACTGCTTCGGGGGCCTGTCTACTTTTAGGCTGCCCTTCTCTTTTTTGCTGAACAAGGACCGTGCCTGTGAAATCACCGATCGCCGCCGTGCTGTTGCTGTTGTTTACGTTGTGCCAGTCCGCTATGGCTCAGGACTCACCCGAGGCCGTGCTGATTCACGGCGGTCGGGTGATGACCATGGATCCGGCACTGGGTGATCTTGATAACGGTGAAGTGCTGATCCGTGACGGTCGTATCGTTGCCGTAGGCCGTGACCTGCAAGCCGGAAATGCCCGGCGTATCGATGCCCGCGGGCAAGTGGTACTGCCAGGCTTTGTCGATGCGCATAACCATCTTTATGTAACGCTGATGCGTGGGCAGTTTCGCAACCAGCAGGGGCAGTTTTTTCCGGTCAGCTCCCGACTGGCAGCTGCGATGACGCCTGAGGATACCTATGCTGCGATGCGTCTGGGTGCGCTGGAGCTGCTCCACGGCGGCATTACCACCACAGGGGATTTTTTCGATAACGTGCGCTCGCCGGCCCATGGCGAAGCCGGGTTAAGGGCGCTGCAGGATGCAGGTATCCGGGCGACGATGTTCTACGGCGGGCCGGACAAGACCACCAGACAGCCCATCGACCTGCAACAACTACAAAACCTGGCCAGACGCCAAGGCAGCGAAGCACGGGTACAGCTTGGCCTCGCCTGGCGTCTGCCGCGTGACCGTGGCGATGCGGCTAACTGGACCATGCGCCAGGCCGAATACGACACCGCGCGACGCCTGAGGCTGCCGATCCAGGTGCATGTCAGCGGCGAGCCAGGGCCGATGTTCGACGCGTTGATCAAGCGCGGTTATCTGTATCCCGGCCTGACAATCGTGCATGCCACCGACGCCACTGCCGCACAATTGCAGGCGCTGGAAAAAGCCGGCGGCAGTCTGGCCCTGACGCCTTTGAGCGAACACCGTGTCGGCTATGGCCTGACCGCGCTGGACCGGTTCGCTGCCGTGCGGCGTCAGGGCCTGGGCATTGATGGCAACTCGTTGGCGGGCAGTGCCGACATGTTCGCCACCCTGCGCCTGGCCGCTCTGACCTGGAGCGGCAGCCAGCGCGACGAGCGCGCCCCGGACCCGCGCAGCCTGCTGGCAATGGCGACCCGCGGTGGTGCTGAATCCCTCGGGCTGGAGAAGCAGACCGGTACCCTGACACCGGGCAAACGGGCTGATGTACAGATCATCGACCTGACGGCGCTGAACCTGGCCGGTTTTGCAGGCGGTGATCCCTCCGCGTTGCTGGTCTACTCGGCGCGGCCTGAAAACGTCAGCACGGTGTTGGTAGATGGCCGCGTGATCAAGCAACACGGCCGGCTGGAGGGGGTGGATATGCCGCAGCTGTTGCGCGAGTCCGCCGAGGCCGCTCGTGGTCTGGTAGAGCGCAGTCAGTAAGGTGCAATCAGCGCGGTTGGCGCCTGGATTGTGCGCTACAGCTGTGTATTGCCTGACTGATCGTTATCTTTTACCGACGCGTTTCACTCAAAGACCCGCCCAGCAGGTACAACCCGCCCCCGACAATAAGAAAACCTGCCAGCACATAGAACATCATCGGCGCCGGCCAGACGGCGAGCACCAGACCGCAGACAATCGGCCCCAGTGCCCCGCCAAGGTTGGACAGGTTCTGTGCCGCGAAGTACATGCCGCGCAGCGACGCCGGGGCGATACGGTCGATGAACATGTACTCGGCAGGGAACACAATGATTTCGCCAAGGGTAAACAGCAGCATGGCAAAGGCCCAGGCGGTCAGGCTCTGGGCCATGGAGAAACCGGCCAAACCTGCGAGAAACAGCGCCAGCCCGGCCATCAGCCAACGGGTCAGGTGTTGCGAGTCGATGCGTTTGCCGACCCAGTATTGCAAGGTAATCACCCCGCACGCATTGACCGCCAGCAAGGTGGTGATCACCGAATAAACCCGCTGCGGGTCGCTGGTCACCACCAGGTATTGCGACAAATAGGCACTGAACTGACCGAACACCACGGCGCTGAGAATGCCGCCCAGGGTGAAGCACACCAGGCGCCGGTCGTTGAGCAGCACCTTGCCGACCTGGGCGAAGGAAAATGGCGTGGTCTGGGCCGGCGCGCAGCCCAGCTCGCGGTCGCCGTAGCGGATGTACAGCCAGAAGAACCCCGCGCCGAGCGCTGCCGACAGCACAAACGGCAGGCTCATGTTAACCCCCGCCAACGCCGCACCGATGAATGGACCGACGGCGTAGGCCATGTTGATCAGGGTATAGCGCAACGAAAATACCCGGCTCTGCTCATGGCTGGGCAGCAGCCGCCCAAAAGCAGCCTTGGCAGTAATGTCGATCACCGAATAGGCAAAGTTGAACAGCACCAGCGCCAGAAAGAACAGGATCAGGTTCGAGGTCACACACATGCCGATGAATGCAGCGACAAAGCAGCCGGTAAAACCCAGAATCAGCGGATAGGGTTTGAGACGGTCGGTCAAATAACCGCCATACAGGCTCAGCAAGGACCCGGCCACCAGCGCGCAACCCACCGTGGTGCCTACCGCAGCGATACTCAACTGGTAGTGTTTGCTCAGGTAGAGCACCAGATACGGTAGCGTGATCGCCCGCCCCAGAGTCAGTACGAAGGCACTGGCCAGCAGCAGGTTAACGCCTGAGGGGTACTGCTTGAGTACGGTGAGCATATGCTGTCCTTGTGTAGCAGCCCGCGGGGCGCTGGCTATTGCCCCGCGTTACAACAACGGCAAACCTCAGTCCGCCTTATACCCAACCTTTGCGTGCGCTGTATTCTGACGACGCACCCGGTACGCCACGCCCAGCACCACAAACCACACCGGCGTCACCAGCAGCGCCTGACGGGTGTCGGCTTGCAGCGCCAGCAACACCAGGATGAAGGCAAAAAATGCCAGGCACACCCAGCACATGAACACGCCACCAGGCATGCGGAATTTCGAGGCTTGATGCAGATGCCCCCGCTGGTTGCGGTAGGCCATGTACGACAGCAGGATCATCGACCAGACAAACATGAACAGCAGCGCCGAGACCGTAGTGATCAGGGTGAACGCTTCGATCATGCTCGGCATCAGGTAGATCACCACTGCGCCAAAGGTCAGGCAGATGCAGGAGAAGATCAGGCCGTTGGACGGCACGGCGCTGCGCGATAGCGTACCGAAGCGCTTCGGCGCATCACCTTCCATGGCCAGGCCGTAGAGCATGCGGCTGGTGGAAAATACCCCACTGTTGGCCGACGACGCAGCGGAAGTCAGAACCACGAAGTTGATCACAGCAGCGGCCGCCGGCAGCCCGGCCAACACGAACAATTCAACGAACGGGCTCTTGTTGGGCACCACGTCACGCCACGGCGTCACCGCCATGATGGTGATCAGCGCCAGCACGTAAAACACGATGATCCGGATCGGGATCGAGTTGATCGCCCGTGGCAGGTTGCGCTCCGGGTTGCGGGTTTCGGCGGCGGTGGTGCCCACCAGTTCGATACCGACAAAAGCAAACACCGCGATCTGGAAACCGGCGAAAAAGCCCATCAAACCATGCGGGAACATGCCGCCGTCGTTCCACAGGTTGCTCAACGACGCCACATCGCCACTCGGCGACTGGTAGCTGGCAATCACCATGTACAGGCCGGTGCAGATCAGCGCGCAAATGGCGACGATCTTGATCATCGCGAACCAGAACTCCAGCTCGCCGAACATTTTCACTGTCAGCAGGTTCAGCGACAGCAACAGGGCTACGCAGGCCAGCGCCGGTATCCAAGGCTGCACCTCCGGGAACCAGAACTGGGTATAGGCGGCAATGGCGATGACATCGGCGATGCCGGTCACGATCCAGCAGAACCAGTAAGTCCAGCCAGTGAAAAAGCCCGCCCACGGACCGAGCAGGTCGGTAGAAAAGTCGATGAAGGACTTGTAGTTGAGGTTCGACAGCAGCAACTCGCCCATTGCGCGCATGACGAAGAACAGCATGAAGCCGATGATCATGTAGACGAAAATGATCGACGGGCCGGCCAGGCTGATGGTCTTGCCCGAGCCCATGAACAGGCCGGTACCAATGGCGCCGCCAATGGCTATCAACTGGATATGGCGATTGGAAAGGTTGCGTTTGAGGGCGTGTTCGTCAGGTTCTTGCGCGGGGTGATCGTGAAGCGGGGTTGTCATGAATTCTTTCCTTGTGTTTCGAATTGTTTTTATACCATCAATGACACCCCCTTTCTTGACATTCTCCCCGCCCTAAAGGGCGGGGAGGATGTCAATATCTTTGCGCGTGTGCTTTCCAGGGTTCAGGTGATTTTTTTGAAAGGAAGAGAGGGTGGATCAAGGCCGTCTCAAGAGCATCAAAAGCGTATTGTCGACCAATCAAATATAGGTATTCATCAGAGGGGGAGAAAATTCCGATGACCGAAGAGCTTATGATTTCTGCTATTTGCTGGGAACTGCAGGGTAATGTGTCTGTTGAGTTTGCTCACGAGAATGACTTGTATTTTTTCTGCCCCGATCAGCGTTGTCTTGCAGAAGTCATACCGGCAAAGAAAAAGAACTATTTCTTTCGCGCTCCCCAGTCTCATGTATCAGGATGCCAGAACGAAAAGAAGAAGACCGAATCAGGCTCTCTCTCTGGTGTGCGTAAGCAGTTTGCAGCAGATGAGCCAGTTTCAGTTGTTCCTAGTCATCTGGGGAAGCTACCGAAGCAAGACAAAAAATCCAGGCCGTCAGTCGAACAAATGCGGACGTTAGCCATACAGGTGCGTACGTCACCAATCCAGCATCCAGGTACGCTAGAGGAAGTGATTGATGCTTGGCACAGGATGAGCATCAACAAGCGTCACTCCACATCATTGGATATTGGTGGGCAGGCGCTCAATTATTTCAGTGCCTTTGCAGCTTTCAGTGCATTGACAGACGACGTTGACAAACTGACAACCGGGCTGCATATCGCATTCGGCGATGCGAAGGTTAATCTTTTCAAAGGGGATTACTACATTAAAAGCCTGTGCAAATTCAAAGACCATACACCTGCGAAACCCTTGATTTTCAGAGTGAGACAGGGGCACTCCCTGTTCAACGAGCTAAAAGACGGTCAAACGGTATCCTTATTTGTTCGGGGGCCGGTGAGCATCAGAAGTGCTGAGCGTAACTCTGTCGACCTGCAATGCCGTGATGCTTACAGCGGTATTGTGATACGCCCCAAGAACTGAATGGTCGTTAGCCCCCATAGACCGGTGGGAGCTGGCTTGCCAGCGAAGACGGCGGCACAGTCGCAGCAGATGTAGTGTTTTTACTGGCCTCTTCGCGAGCAAGCTCGCTCCCACTGGGGGCTCACAGTACCTAAGTGACCAGTATTGGCGTTAGCCCAGATCCTCAGCGATGTACAGGTCGGTCTATGCGTGAAAACCATTCCCCAACCGCTCACGCAGGTAACTGACCAGCGCCCCCACCGCCTTGGGCACGTGCGGTGAATACGGGCGGATCAGGTGAATTTCGCCCGCAAATGCCCCTTTGAGCGTCCAGTCTGGCAGCACCCGTTGCAGCGAGCCCTGGGCCAGCGCTGCCTGAGCGCTGAAGTCGGGTAACAGGGCTATCCCGGTGTCCTGCAAAGCGGCATCGCGCAGGGCTTCACTGTTATTGGTGGCGAAGTTGCCGGTGATCGGCACGCTGAGGCGCTCTGGCTCGGTGCTACCCCGCTTGGCGCGTTCGAAAGTCCACACCGGTTGATCGCCGCCACGCGGGTAAAACAGGCAGTTATGGCTGGCCAGTTGCTCCGGGCTGTGTGGTTCCCCATGGCGTGCAATGTAGCCCTGACTGGCCACCAGCACTGAAGCGGTGTCGCACAGCTTCCAGGCCACATGGGTATCGGGGATCTGAAAACTGTGGCGGATCGCCAGGTCGAAGCCTTCGGCGGCGATAGAGGTCAATGCGTCGGAGACTTCCAGTTGCACCCGCACTTGCGGGTAGCGTTCGAGAAACGCCGGCAGCAGCGGTACCAGTTGCTGGCGGGCAAAGGCCACTGGAGCGGTGAGGCGCAGCAAGCCACGCAGCGTGCCGGATGATTCGCGTACCGCCGAGAAGCTGCGGGCGATCTGCGCGTAGGCGTCGCGCACCTCGCGGGTCAGGGCTTCACCGGCCTGGGTCAGACGCACACTGCGGGTGGTACGGTTTACCAGTTGCGTACCGGTGGCCTTTTCCAGTTCCGCAATTCGCTGGCTGACCACCGACTTGCTGACCCCCAGGCGCGTCGCCGCGGCGGTATAAGTGCCCTGCTCTTCCAGTACGGCCAGCCAGCGGATGTGGGTCCAGAGGCCTTCGATTTCTGTATGTTCCATTGAGCACCTCTAAAAACGACCTTCGTTGCCATCGCTGCGTTAAAACCGGATCCGACGATGCCTATTGTTCGTCATTCAAAACAATGAGTTCGCTATTCTGGTCTGGTTGCGAACAAATTCAAGGGTTATCGTGAATCCATCTTGCGAACAACAACCAAGAGGTACTCATGAGCCAGACCATCGAACATTACATCAATGACGCCCGTGTCAGCCGCGACGACCGCTATCAGGACGTTTACAACCCGGCCACCGGTGAAGTGACCGGCAAAGTCGCGCTCGGCAGCCGCAAGACGGTCGACGAAGCCGTTGCTGCGGCCAAGGCGGCATTCGCTGAATGGAGCGAGACGCCGCCAATCCGTCGCGCCCGGGTCCTGTTCCGTTACCTGCAATTGCTGCAGGAACGTAAAGATGATCTGGCGCGCATCATCACCGCCGAGCACGGCAAGGTATTCACTGATGCCCAGGGCGAAGTCGAGCGCGGTATCGACATTCTCGAATTCGCCTGTGGTATTCCGCACCTGATGAAGGGCGACCATACCGACCAGGTCTCCCGGGGTATCGATAACTGGACCGTACGCCAACCACTGGGCGTGGTGGCCGGTGTAACGCCGTTCAACTTCCCTGTGATGGTCCCGATGTGGATGTACCCGATCGCCCTGGCGGCCGGTAACACCTTCGTCCTCAAGCCAAGCCCGACCGACCCGAGCGCGTCGCTGTTCATGGCTGAGCTGCTGCGTGAGGCCGGTCTGCCCAAAGGCGTGTTCAACGTGGTGCAAGGCGACAAGGAGTCGGTCGACGCGCTGCTGGAACACCCGGACGTCAAGGCGCTGAGCTTCGTCGGCTCGACACCGATTGCCCAGTACATCTACGAGACCGGCGCTCGCAATGGCAAGCGTGTCCAGGGCCTGGGCGGTGCCAAGAACCACATGGTGGTGATGCCCGACGCCGATATCGAGAAAACCGTCGATGCCTTGATGGGCGCCGCTTACGGCAGTGCGGGTGAGCGCTGCATGGCGATCTCGGTGGCCGTATTGGTCGGTGATGTGGCCGACAAGATCGTCCCGGCCCTGATCGAGCGCGCCAAGCAACTGCGCGTCACCGATGGCCGTGACCTGAAAGCCGAAATGGGCCCGATCGTCACTGATGTGGCCCGCAAGCGCATCACCGGCTACATCGAACAAGGTGTGGCTGCCGGTGCCAAGCTGCTGCTTGATGGCCGCGACTTCAAACCTGCCGAAGCCGGTCTGGAAAACGGTTTCTGGCTGGGCGCGACGCTGTTCGACCATGTCACCCCGGAAATGACCATCTACCGCGAAGAGATTTTCGGCCCGGTGTTGAGCTGCGTGCGCGTGGATGACTTCGGTCAGGCAGTGGAACTGGTCAACAACCACGAGTTCGGCAACGGCGTCAGCCTGTTCACCGCCGACGGCAACATCGCCCGTGAGTTCGGTCGCCGCATTGAAGTCGGCATGGTCGGTATCAACGTACCGATTCCAGTACCAATGGCCTGGCACGGTTTCGGCGGCTGGAAAAAGAGCCTGTTTGGCGACATGCACGCCTATGGCAGCGAAGGCGTACGCTTCTACACCAAACAGAAGTCGATCATGCAGCGCTGGCCGGAAAGCATCGAAAAAGGCGCTGAGTTCGCCATGCCGGTTGCCAAGTAATCTGCTTTCGCGGCTGAAGCGGATCACCGCTTCAGCCGCGAAAAACCGCAACTTGTTCTACCCCTCCAACACCCGCAACAACCGCGACAAGCTGGCATCCATCTCAGCCAGCACGTCAGCCGGTAATGTCTCCAGCAGGCGCCGCTCATTCTCCACATGGCTTTCAACTGCCCGATCAATCAACGCCAGGCCCTGCGCCGTCAACTGCACCAGCAGGCTGCGCGCGTCATCGGGGTTGGCCACGCGCTCGATCAACTGACGGGTTTCCAGACGCTTTAACCGGTGGGTCATGGTTCCGGAGGTCACCATCAGGGTCGAGAACAACGCCGTGGGGCTCAGGCAATACGGCGCGCCGGAGCGACGCAGGGTGGCGAGCATGTCGAACTCCCAGACGCTCAGGTCGTAAGCGGCATAACCTGCTTCCAGGCGCGGGGTCAGCAGCGCTGCGCAGCGATTGATCCGCCCGATCGGCCCCATGGGCGTGGTATCCAGCTCGGGGCGTTCGCGGTGCCACTGTTCCAGGATGGTGTCCACCGCATCGCGGGGTCGTTGCTTGGCCGAATCTGTCATTTATCTTGACTTCAAGGTAGTTGTTGAGCAACGATCATATTACCTTGAGTTGAAGATAAAATCATGACCGCAACCCATACTCACCCACAATGGCGCGATATCCTGCTGACCGCTCTGGCACCCGCCATCTGGGGCTCGACCTATATCGTGACTTCAGAAATCCTGCCGCCTGACCGGCCCTTCACCGCAGCGCTCATCCGGGTATTGCCGGCGGGTCTGTTGTTGTTGCTCTACACCCGGCAAATGCCCTCCCGGCAAAACGTCTGGCGCCTGCTGGTGCTGGGTGCGCTGAATATCGGGGTGTTCCAGGCCCTGCTGTTCGTCGCAGCCTATCGCTTGCCGGGTGGTTTGGCGGCGGTATTGGGTGCGATCCAACCGTTACTGGTCATGCTGCTGGCCTGGGCGGTGGAGCGCCGTTCACCCGCATTGGCGACCTGGTGTTCGGCGCTGCTCGGCGTCATGGGCATGGCTGTACTGCTGCTGTCGCCGCAGACGATCTTTGAACCGGTGGGTATGGCCGCTGCCTTGCTGGGCGCCACGTGTATGGCGCTGGGTGTATGGCTGACGCGGCGCTGGCAGTTGCAGATGCCAGTCCTGGCCCTCACCGGCTGGCAACTGGTGATTGGCGGCGTACTGCTGGCACCGGTCGCCTGGCTGGCCGATGCCCCTCTGCCGCCGTTGACCCTCGCGCAATACGCGGCCTACGCCTACCTCAGCCTGGCCGGTAGTCTGCTCGGTTATGTGCTGTGGTTTCGCGGGGTAATCCGCCTGCCGACCGTGGCGGTGGCATCACTGGGCCTGCTGAGCCCATTGTCGGCAGTGTTGCTGGGCTGGGCACTGCTTGGCCAGTCAATGACCGGCAGCGCCCTGATCGGCCTGGTCATCGTGCTGGCCAGTGTGTTTGCGGTGCAATGGACGGCGGCACGGGGGCGTTAAACCGTCCTCGGCCAACTGCGCTCTGCCGCCGGGCGCATCGTCAATCTTTCGACCTCATCGGTTCGCAGGAAGAGGCAGCACGTGAATCGGTGCGCCTGCCCCTGCTGGGACCGACGGCCGGTCGTGGACTTTCTCCAATGTCGAGGGCTACTGGCCTGGTAATGATTGCAGCCCATGGGCGATGAGTGCCAAGGATGGCACCCCGTTCGACTCTCAAGCACCACCTGCACGTATACATTCATACATTTGTACAAGTCCTCTCCCCGCACTGCGCATTTTTACGCTATTCCCCTCGTTGCAACCGCCCTAGTCTCCTGTTCCAGGCAAGCACCAATAACAACAACGGAGACGCCCCATGCCTGTTCAACACGAGCACGACCCGCGGTTGAAGAAATCCTTGAAAACCCGCCATATCAGCATGCTGGCCCTTGGCGGAGTCATCGGTGCCGGACTGTTCGTCGGCTCCAGCGCAGTGATTGCGTCCACAGGCCCTGGCGCCTTTCTGACCTATATCGTGACCGGCATCATCGTTGCGCTGGTCATGCGCATGCTCGGCGAAATGGCCGCCGCCCATCCCAGAGCAAAGGCTCCTTCGTCGATTACGCGCGCATGGCCTATGGCAACGCCGCCGGCTACGCCACGGGCTGGCTGTACTGGTACTTCTGGGTCATTGTCGTCGGCTTCGAAGCCGTAGTCGGAGGGCAGATCATCAATGAGTGGCTGCCGGGCTTTCCTGTGTGGGCCATCGCCTTGGGGTTGATGGTTATCATGACCCTGCTCAACCTGATGTCAGTGCATTCCTTCGGTGAGGCAGAATACTGGTTCGCTGGGGTCAAGGTCGCTGCCATCGTTGCCTTTCTGGTGGTCACCGGCGCTTACATCAGCGGTGGCTGGCCTGACTCCCAGGCAAGTTTCAACCATCTCACAGACCACGGCGGCCTGTTCCCGAACGGCATTGCTTCGCTGTTTTCCGGCGTGGTGGTAGTGATTTTCTCGATGACCGGGGTCGAGGTGGCGACCATCGCAGCGGCTGAGTCTGAACACCCGGCGCAGAATATACGCCGTGCAGTCAACACTGTAATGGCCCGGATTCTGGTGTTCTTTGCGCTTTCAACCCTGTTCATTGTCGTGGCCCAACCGTGGACCGACATCGTGCCGGGCAAGTCGCCGTTCGTGACTACTCTGGAACACATCGGTATTCCCGGTGCAGCGCTGGTGCTCAAGGTGGTGATCCTGATCGCCGTACTGTCGGTGCTCAATGCCGGGCTGTACACCTCCTCACGCTTGCTATTCGTGCTGGCCAGTAATGGCGAGGCTCCGGCCAGTATCGCCAGCGTGAGTAAACGCGGTGTACCAGCACGGGGCGTCATCACTTCAACGCTGGTGGGTTACGGCTGTGTGGTGATTGCAGCAATCTGGCCAGACACCGTATTCCAGTTCCTGCTCAACTCTTCCGGCGCGGTGTTTCTGTTCGTTTACCTGATGATTTGCCTGTCGCAAATCAAACTGCGCCCGCGCTGGGTTGCCGCAGGCAGCCTCAAATTCCGCATGTGGGGCCACCCTTGGCTGCCGTTGCTAGTGACCGCCGCCATTATCGCCGTGCTGGTCAGCATGGCGCTTGACGCCACCAGCCGGGCCAGCCTGCTGCAATGTCTGGTGGCAATCGCCGTGATCCTTCTGTCGTATGCCGTGCTGGGCCGGGTGCGTGCCCGTCAGGCGGCCGCTGCATCTTCCCCGACCCAACCTGTATAGAGATAACCATGGACCTGACCCAATTGCCCAATCGGCCGCTCTGGTACGAGCCAACCCCGGCTCGTGAGCGGCTGGAGCACGCCATCAACGCCGACGTGGTGATTGTCGGCGCCGGCTACACCGGCCTGTGGACGGCCTACTACCTGCTCAAAAGCGCACCGACATTACGTGTGGTGCTGTTGGAGCGCAAAACCGTCGGCTTCGGCGCTTCGGGGCGCAATGGCGGCTGGGCTTCGGCGATCTTCCCGATCTCGCTGAACCATCTGGCGCAGATGTCCAGCCATGCAGCAGCGCTGGCCTTACAGATGGCAATGAATGACACGGTCGATGAAATCGGCCGGGTGCTGGCTGCAGAAGGGATCGAGGCTGATTACAGCAAACAGGGTTTTCTGTCCGTGGCACGCAGCCCGGCGCAGTGGGCCAGGGCCAATAGTGCGGTGCAGGCTTCAAAAGAGTTCGGCCTGCCCGAACAATGGCACGCCCTGAATACCGCCAAAGCCCGTGCGCTACTGGACGTCGAAAACGTACAAGGCGGCCTTTTCACCGAGCATTGCGCACTGATCCATCCCGGCAAGCTGGTGCGCGGCCTGGCCAGTCTGGTCGAACGCATGGGGGCGAAGATTTATGAGCACAGCGAAGTCCTGCAGATCCATCCCGGCCGGGTACAAACGATCGCAGGCGAGGTCAAGGCCGAGACCGTGGTACGGGCAACCGAGGCGTTCAGCGCCCAACAGCCGGGCCTGCAACGTTCGGTGATCCCGCTGTATTCGCTGGTACTGGCCACCGAGCCGCTGCCGCTCGGCTTGCGTCAGCAACTGGGTCTGGATGTGCGCCGGGCCTTCAATGACATGCGCCACCTGCGTGTGTATGGCCAGGTCACCGCCGAGGGGCGCCTGGTTTTCGGCGGGCGCGGCGCGCCTTATCAATGGGGCTCGAAAATGCCCGAGAGCGCCGATCTGGTAGACAGTACCCACCAGAAGATTCATGCCGCGTTGCTGGAGTTCTTCCCGGCCCTGGTCGATGCACGAATCACTCACCGCTGGGGCGGCGCTTTGGGCGTGGCCCGTGACTGGTGTCCAACCGTCAGCCTTGACCCTCAAACCCGTATGGCCTGGGCCGGCAACTATGTCGGTGATGGCGTGGCCACCAGCAACCTGGCTGGTCGCCTGCTGCGCAACCTGATCCTCGGCGAGGACCATGAACTTAACCGCCTGCCCCTTGTTAACCATCGCTCGCCGGCCTGGGAGCCTGAGCCCTTGCGCTGGTTGGGCATCAACAGCGGCCTGGCCGCCGCCAACTTCAGTGACCTCGAAGAGCGCTGGACCCGTAAACCCTCGCGTACCGCCATGCTGCTGGAACGGCTGACGGGCGCTCATTGAAAAAGGAACGCACCATGCCTGTTTTTACCATTCTCAAGGCCGCCGAACTGTCTACCGCCGCGCTGGAACCCAAAGGACAACGGGGCGGCGCTGACCGGGGCGATCCGCAGATCGCCATCCAGACCCTGGCGCCACTGGCCACCGGCAACCTCGGCATCTGGGAGTGCCGGCCCGGTGGCTGGCCGGTGATTGATCGTCCCGATACCGAATTCACATACATCCTGGCCGGCCGCGCCACGCTGACCGACGACGCCAGCGGTGAAGTCAAGGAGGTCGGCGCCGGAGACCTGATCATCCTGCCGCCAGGCTGGACCGGCCGCTGGGATGTTATCGAAACAGTCAGGAAGGTCTATGCCATTTACTGAGACCTTCCAGCAGGCCGGTGCTGATCCCGGCCTGCAAGGCAATCCACAGCTGCGCACTGCCATGGGTGGTCGTAGCTGAGAAACCGCTGAGCTGTTCGATCCGTTTGATCCGGTAGACCAGTGTCTGGCGATGAATGCCCAGCTCAAAGGCGCTGGCTTTCCAGTTGCCATCGTTGCCAAGAAATGCGGCCAGGGTCTTGAGCAGTTCACCGTCCTGGCTGCGGTCATGCTCGATCAACGCCCCCAGGTAATGCCCCAGCAAGGCGCGGGCTTCGGCGAGGGATTTGGGCGCCATGCCGGTGACACGCTGCGCCTCACCATAGCGCTGCATGCTCTGGCCTGACTCACGTGCCTGAGCCAGTGCCAGACGTGCCTGGCGAAGGCTTTCAGTGACTCCGGCCGCGACACTGGCCGGCCCGCTGATGCCTATCCGGGTACCCGCACCCAGATTTGCCAGGCATTGCTCGAACAGTGCCGGTGAATCATTGGCCAGCATCAGCAATAGCCCCTCGTCAGCCAGCAGTAAGGGCGCCGGCTGATGCAAACCAGGCGCATGATGCAGTGTCTCTGTATGCCAGACCCCCTGCTGCCCCGGCTCCAGTGCGATACACACCAGCGTCCCGCTCAGGCCACGGCGTTCCAGCATTGGCCGGGCTGCTGACAGTTCGATCTGGCCAGTGATCAAATTGCGCAACAGAGTGGCGCCAGCTTCGCGCTGTTCGTCACGCGCAATCGCCAGACGCTCCAGTTCGATACTCAGCAGGCCGACCAGTGAGCGCACCAGCAAAGGGTCACCCCAGACCTTTTTGCCATGAGCAATGATGACCAGATTGGCCGACACAATGCCTGGAATGGCGACCCGCTCCAGCAACCTCGAGACTGCCACTTGCCGCGATGCGACGATGGGGACCCCGCTGGCCGCATCCTCGACCAGCAGATCAAGACCCAGGCTATCGGCCAGCAGCGTCAGGCGGCCCTCGAAATCCGGTTTCTTGCGCAGCACCTGGGCATAAGTCTGAAACAAGCGCTCACTGGTGCTCAGGCGCTCACGCTGGGTATGCAGCACGCTCTCGATAATCAACTGAGACAGCTTGACGAAGGCCAGTTCGAAGCTGGCCGAGAGCAGCGCAAAACCCAGCTGCTCGGCACATTCGAGCAACTCTGGGGTGAGCGCCGGAGAATCCGCACGCGGGGCCACCAGTAACGCACAGGCCTGGCTGTCGGCCAGTTGCTCCAGCCAGCGCACCTGTTGCCCGGCATCTGTGGGCAGGCCGATGCCGGTGGTCATCACCAGATTGCCAGCGGCCACCCATTTCCAGGGATCGCACAGATCGACCGTATGTGCCCAGGTGATCGTGCGGTCTACGCCCGCGAAGCCGGCCAGTGCGCTGATGCCAAGGGATTCGTTCAATAGCAGATCGCGGACCGTCAGCATGCGTGGCTCCAGCAGGGTAAGTCGCGCACTATAACAAGATCACGGCCGCGGCTTCACAGTCGCCATCATGGCAATCTGTCGCTTGCGGCTTGACCTGGACCGGGGCTGAGACAAATACTGTATGTAAATACAGTATCCTGGGTTTCCACCACCATGCCCTCAGTTGTCTCACTTGAAAGTCTCTTCGACAGCCGTCGTATCTGGCGCGGGCAGGCCAGCGACAGTGCGGCGTCAGCTTGTCCATCGACTGGCCATGCGGCGCTGGACAACTTGTTGCCCGGCGGCGGCTGGCCGGTCGCGGCGTTGAGTGAACTGCTGGTGGCGGCCCAGGGCATCGGTGAGTTGCGCCTGCTCTGGCCCACCCTCGCCCGGCTGACCCAACGCGCTGAACGGGTGGTGCTGGTTGGCCCGCCACATTTGCCTTACCCCCGCGCCTGGGCGGCGGCCGGTATCGAGCTGGGTTACCTGAGCCTGGTGCAGGCCCAGGGGCGTGACGCGTTGTGGGCTGCCGAGCAAAGCCTGCGCTCGGGCAGTTGTGGTGCGGTTGTGTGCTGGTTGCGTCAGGCCGACGACCGCTCATTGCGGCGCTTGCAGGTGGCGGCAGAAACCGGACAGACCCTGGCGTTTGCCTATCGGCCACTGGAAGAGGCCATCAATCCCTCCCCGGCGGCCTTGCGCCTGGCGGTAGAGGCTGCGCCTGATCAACTGCGGGTGCTCAAGTGCCGTGGGGGTATCGCGCCACCCAAGCCGATCCCGTTGAGTGCTCTAGCATTGGCCTGGCAGTAAGCGGTCATGCTCTGGGCCTGCATTCTGTTCCCGCAACTGGCCATGGACGGCGTGCTACGCCAGCGTGCCGATAGCGATCAGCCGCTGGTGCTGCTCAGTGGGCCTGCGCAGCGCCGGGTGCTGCAAGCGGTCAACCCGGCAGCGCGGGCTCTGGGCTTGCGAGCGGGCCAGTCACTGACCGCCGCGCAAAGCCTGGCCAGCGGCTTTGCCATGGCCGATTACGATGTGTCACAGATTGAAGCTTCGCAGCAATTTCTGGCGGCCTGGGCCTATGGTTTCAGTGCGCAGGTCAGCCTGCATTATCCGCGTTGCCTGCTGCTGGAAGTGCAGTCGAGCCTGGGTCTGTTCGGCCCCTGGCCAAAACTGCAAGCGCGCCTGCGTGAAGAGCTGGCTGCGTTGGGTTTTGTCCATCGCATAAGTGCCGCGCCCAACCCGGCCGCCGCCCGAGTACTGGCCAATGGCCGAGACGGTCTGGCGGTTTTGGACGCACAACGGCTGGCGCAGACCCTCGACCCGCTGCCCATAGAGCGCGTCGGCCTGCCCATTGATGCCGCCAATACCCTCGCGCGCATGGGGTTGCGCCAGCTTTGTCAGGTGCTGGCCTTGCCGCGTGACGGCCTGGCCCGCCGTTTTGCCCCCGAGGTGCTGCTGCAACTCGACCGGCTAAGCGGTCGGCGCGCCCTGGCTTTGACCTTCTATAGCCCCCCGGATGTGTTCGATGCGCGCATCGAGTTGAATTTCGAGGTCGACTCCCATCAGGCCTTGCTGTTCCCGTTACGCCGCCTGACCGGTGACCTGGCGGCCTATCTTGCCGGTCGCGACTGTGGCGTGCAGCGCTTCGTACTGCATCTTGAGCATCGCAGCCACCCGGCTACACCGGTGCCGGTCGGTTTGCTCAGTGCCGAACGCGACGCAGGCATGCTCTTCGAGCTGACCCGTGGCCGGCTGGAGCAGCAACGGCTACCCGCCGCGGTGCTGGCGGTGCGTTTGCTGGCCGAACAATTGCCGACATTTACCCCGCAACATCAGCCGCTGTTCAACGAGCGGCCCCAGCAGTTGCAAGCCTGGGAGCCCTTGCGCGAGCGGCTACGGGCGCGGCTTGGCGACGGCTCGGTACGGGAGCTGCACCCGCGCGCCGATCATCGTCCCGAGCATGCCTGGTCTGTCGAACCGGGCGCCCTGCCCTCAGCCATTGATGCGCCGCGTCCTGGCTGGCTGCTTAGCGAACCCTCAACCCTGAACGATGACAGCGTGCAGATCCTGGCCGGCCCTGAACGTATCGAGTCCGGCTGGTGGGACGGCGGCGATGTGCGCCGCGACTATTACGTGGTGCAAACCCGCGATGGCCAGCGTGGCTGGGCTTTTCGTGACGCAGGCTGTGAGGGGCCGCTGCAACTGCACGGCTGGTTTTCATGAGCCGCTATGCCGAGCTGCACTGCCTGTCCAACTTCAGCTTTCAGCGTGGCGCTTCCACTGCCAAAGAGCTGTTCGAGCGGGCTGCCCAGCTTGGTTACCAGGCCCTGGCCATTACCGATGAGTGTTCACTGGCCGGTATTGTGCGCGCCTGGCAGGCGGCCAAAGCCAGTGGCGTGCAGTTGATCACCGGCATCGAAGTGCAACTCAGCGAAGGCATCAAGCTTGTGCTGCTGGCCCGTGACCTGACCGGTTACCAGAACATCTGCAAGCTGGTCACGCTGGCCCGGCGGCGTAGCCGCAAGGGCTGCTATGCACTGGGCCAGGCCGATTTTGCCGCGACCACTGAGGGCATCATTGCGCTGTGGGTGCCAGGCCCGCGGGCCTGTGAGGCACACGGACGATGGGTCGCGTCGATGTTTCCTGACGCTTGCTGGATCAGTGTGCAACTGCACCACGGCGCAGATGATGCGCGGCAACTGGCCGACCTGCAGCAGTTGGGGGCGCGACTGCAACTGCCGCTGGTGGCCAGCGGCGATGTGCATATGCATGCCCGCGGCCGGCGGGCGCTGCAAGACACCCTGACTGCCATCGGCCAGCACTGTACGGTCAGCGAGGCCGGCTATCGGCTGTTCCCGAATGGCGAACGCCACCTGCGGGCAGTACCGGTGCTGCAGAGTCTTTACCCTCAGGCATTATTGGACGAGTCGGTCAAAATCGCCGCGCAGTGCACTTTTCAGCTCGATGAGCTGCGTTACGAGTATCCCCATGAAGTGGTGCCGCAGGGCAAGACCGCTGCCAGTTGGTTACGCGAGCTGACCTGGAACGGCTGTCAATGGCGTTGGCCAGCCGGCGTACCTGAACCGATCAGTCAACAGATCGACAAAGAACTCGAGCTGATCATCGAACTGCAATACGAGAGTTACTTTCTCACGGTGCACGACATTGTTCACTTTGCCCGTGGCCAGAACATTCTCTGCCAGGGGCGTGGCTCGGCGGCCAACTCGGCGGTCTGTTACGCCTTGGGCATCACCGAACTGGACCCCACGCGCATGGAGATGCTGTTCGAGCGGTTCATCTCCCGCGAGCGCAATGAACCGCCGGATATCGACGTGGATTTCGAGCACGAACGCCGCGAAGAGGTGATCCAGTACGTGTTCAATCGCTACGGCCGCGAACGCGCCGCCCTCACCGCCGTGGCCAGCACTTACCATGTCACCGGAGCCATTCGGGATGTGGCCAAGGCGCTGGGCTGGCCTGCCGATCAGATCGCCGCCCTGGCTAAATGCTGCAGCCGCTGGAGTGACAGCCTGCCGCCGCTGGAGCGCTTCATTGAGGCCGGCTTCGACCCGCAGAACCGCCAGGTGCGCATGGTCCTGGCATTGACCGAACAACTGATCGGTTTTCCTCGGCACCTGTCGCAGCATCCGGGCGGCTTTGTGATCTCGCAGCAGCCACTCTCGACGCTGGTGCCGGTGGAAAATGCGGCAATGCCCGACCGGACCATCATCCAGTGGGACAAGGATGACATCGACGCCCTGGGGCTGATGAAAGTCGATGTGCTGGCGCTGGGTATGCTCAGTGCGATTCGCCGTTGCCTGGCGTTGTTGAAGGAAAGTGGCCGTCGCGATCTGACCGTGGCGAAGATCCCGCCCGATGACAGCGCCACCTACGACATGATTTGCCGGGCCGATACTCTGGGCGTGTTTCAGATCGAATCCCGGGCGCAGATGGCCATGCTGCCGCGCTTGCGGCCACGCGAATTCTATGACTTGGTGATTCAGGTCGCTATCGTGCGACCCGGCCCCATTCAGGGCGATATGGTGCATCCCTACCTGCGTCGCCGCCACGATAAGGAGAAGGTCACTTACCCGAAAGAAGAACTCAAAGAGGTCTTTGCACGCACCTTGGGTGTACCGCTATTTCAGGAGCAGGTGATGAAGCTGGCTATCGTTGCCGCCGGCTACACCCCCGGCGAGGCCGATGAACTGCGCCGTTCCATGGCCGCCTGGAAGCGCCACGGCGGGCTGGAGCCGCACCAGATACGGTTGCGTGAAGGGATGCTCAACAATGGCTATACCGAAGAATTCGCCGCACGCATCTTCGAGCAGATCAAGGGCTTTGGCAGTTACGGCTTTCCCGAATCCCATGCCGCCAGCTTTGCCCTGCTTACCTACGCCAGTTGCTGGCTCAAGTGTCATGAACCGGCGGCCTACGCCTGCGCCCTGATCAATAGCTGGCCGATGGGGTTTTATTCACCTGACCAAGTGCTGCAAGACGCCCGCCGCCACGGCATTGAAGTACGTCCGGTGGATGTCACGGTCAGCAGTTGGGATTGCAGCCTTGAACAACTTGACCAGCCGCAACCCGCAATTCGGCTGGGCTTGCGTATGGTGCGCGGCCTGCCAGAACCCGTCGCCCGGCAGATCGAACAGGCTCGCAAGGCCAGCGCCTTCAGGGATATCAGCGACCTGTGCCTGCGCGCCCAGCTGGATCACAAGGCCCGCCACTGCCTGGCCGAAGCCAACGCCTTGCGCCAGTTGGCCGACAACCGCCACCTGGCGCTCTGGGCTATTGCCGCCGTGCAACCCTCACTGCCGCTGTTCGACAGTCCGGTGCCGGAGGACCCTGTGGTCATTCCGGCCCCCAGTGTGGTGCAGAACATGTACGCCGACTACGCCCGCACCGGCACCACCCTTGGCCCACACCCACTGGCGCTGCTGCGCGATACCTTGCGTAGCCTGCGGGCCAGAAGCTCCCGCGACCTGAGCCACACAGAGCCCAGCAGCCATGTCACCGTGATCGGCATCGTCACCGGCCGCCAACGCCCCGGCACCGCTTCGGGGGTGACTTTCGTGACCCTGGAAGACGAGTTCGGCATGATCAATGTGCTGGTCTGGCGCGACCTGGCCGAGCGCTACCGGACCGCGCTGGTCCATTCGCGGTTGCTGCAGGTCAAGGGCAGGCTTGAAGTGGAATCCGGAGTTCGGCATCTGATTGCCGGGCATTTGCTGGACCGGAGCGATTTGCTCGAAGGACTCGATGTCCGCAGCCGCGACTTCCATTGAAATGGGCACCGGCAGCGCCCTCTCGAGTCTACTCGTAGATGATCTAATGAAGCTTTAATGCTCAAGATTCCCGCCAGCTTGTAGGGCAAATCTGAATTTCCCCGATATTCCTTGGCCTGCTTGTAAGCGAGAAATGGCATGGCTAAGTTCGCTGTTGGTGGTCACTGACCATCAACTCAGAACATAGCGCTCGGGAAACAGCCTGCTCCGGCTGACTGGAATCACACATGGATCTTGAAACACTCAGAAGCTTACAGGAGGCAGCTCGTTTGCATGCCGTCAGGGCATTCATTGGTAAAGATGCTCAGTACAACCCTCACCTTCTAAATATCACTGAAATCAATGAATGCGCTATATCCCAATACGAAACCTGGCTTACCCAATATGACTTCGGCTGGGAACGTGTTCTGAAATGGAAGCAGCGTAGTGCCCACTTCGCCGCCATTGACGTCGCCATCTGGTATGACGGCCGCCTGGCAGGGTTGTGCTGGGCGACACCTAAACAAAGCCGAGAAAAAGTCTTTGTACTGTATCTGGAGCGCAATCCAGATAACGCATTACCTACCAAGGGCTATATTGCTCCATTAGGACTACGGGCAGTTTGCAGTTATGGCCTGCTGCTGGATATGCGGTATATCGTGGTCAACGATCCCGATCCTGGAGCACGTCGGGCTTATCAGACAGAGGGCTTTCACTTCATCCCGGGCATAGGTCTTGCCTACGACCTGACCCGGGAATACGATGGCCACAACCGGGAGGCAGATTCATATGAGCAATAATGTCAATCTCAAAATCAGGGACGAAGCGCTTGCCAGACTTGAGCGCATCCAGCGCTCTGGCAATTTCCGCGATTTCTTCGATGCAGCAGCCATCGAGGCTTTCAGCGAGGTGGAAAGCCCGGTGCTTGCAGGCAAGCCTCGTAAACGCAAGCCAGATGCCAAAGTGTCTTGAAGTAATCCGGCTTCAGTCTTCAGGATCAGCACGGCGACCTGAAAACCAGCCGGTTCGCACCCACGATGATGCAGTAGCCATCATGGCTGCAAGAGAAGGTCAAGGCACCCTCGGCAACGCTCGCTTGTGCGCGGTACGCCTGAAGGCTGTCTCGATAATCCCACGGGTGTCAGCACTGACCTCTTCGCCCATCAAATAAGCATCAATCTCGGCATAGCTACAGCCATACGCCGCTTCATCCAGCCTGCCCGGCTGCAAGTCTTCCAGATCCGCTGTCGGCGCCTTGAACACCAGTGCCTCTGGCGCTCCCAGTGCTTTGGCTACTTGTCTGACCTGGCCTTTGGTCAGGCCAGACAGCGGCGCCAGGTCGCAGGCACCATCGCCGAACTTGGTGAAAAAGCCCATCAGTGCCTCGGCGGCGTGATCCGTGCCGACCACCAGACCGTTGCAGAAGTTGGCAATCGCGTATTGCGCCACCATCCGTGTTCGAGCCTTGACGTTGCCTTTGGTGAAGTCGGTCTGCTCCGGGGTCGGCTGCAAGCCTTCAATGCTGATCGAGTCCATCAGGCCATCGACCGCAGCAGCGATATTGCTGGTGGTGATCTGATCCGGACGGATGAAGTCCAGCGCGGCCTGAGCATCACGCTCGTCGGCCTGGCTGCGGTATGGCAGGCGCACGGCGATAAACCGGGCGTCAACGCCCTCCTCGCGCAGTTGCTCCACCGCCAACTGGCACAAGCGCCCGGCGGTCAGCGAGTCGACACCGCCACTGATCCCCAGCACCAGAGTCTTGCAGCCCGACTCGCGCAGCACCTGCTTGATGAATCCGGTGCGCCGGGTGATCTCACTGGCTTCGGTGCCAGGCTGCCATTGCCGGTCGATACCCAGTTGCAGGGCAATGTCGCGTTGCAGTTGCGTGCTCATCAAAGATTCTCCTGCTTTGACTGATTGTTCAGGTCGACGTTGAACACCTGCGCTGCGTATTGCAGGAACGAGGCGTCTTCGCAGACGTTCTTCACCGGGTCGTCGGAAAACTTCACCACCGGTTCGCCATGCACCCGCACCAGTTTCATGACAATGCTCAGCGGCTCTACGCCTCCAACATCACACGCCAGGCTGGTGCCCATGCCGAAGCCGACTTTGGCCTTGCCCCGCACGTGGCGCAGGATCGGCAGGCATTTTTCGAAATTCAGCCCGTCGGAGAACATCAGGTCTTTGCTGCGCGGGTCGATGCCCAGTTCCTGGTAGCGCGCCAGCACCTTGTCGGCCCAGACGATGGGGTTGCCGGAGTCCTGGCGCAGGCCGTCGTACAGCTTGGCGAAGTACAGGTCGAAGTCCTTGAGGAAAAAGTCGGTGCTGATGCAGTCAGTCAGCGCGATCCCCAACCGGCCACGGTATTCACGCACCCAGTTTTCCAGCGCCGCGCTCTGGCTCTCGCGCAACCGGCCCATTTGCTGGTGGACCATCAGCCACTGGTGAGCCATGGTGCCGATCAGCGGCAGGTCGAATTCATAAGCCAGGTGCGCGTTGCTGGTCCCGACAAATACCCCTGGAAAGTCGCGGCGCATGATGTCGACCATTTCTCGCTGGGCACGGAACGACAAGCGCCGCCGGGTCGAAAAGTCTGAAACCCGAAGTTCGGCCAGCTCATCGGCGCTGGCATTTTTCTCCAGCCACTCGAATTTCTGATAGAGCCGACGGGTAACGTCTTCCAGCTCGACATCCGGGTATTTGTCGCGGTTGCGCAGTTCGCTGACCATCGCCAGCACCGGTTGCTCGAACATGATGCAGTGCAGCATCGGCCCGCGAACCCGGATATTCAGTTGGCCATCAACCTCCGAGACATGGATGTAGCGCAGGTTGAAGCGAAACAGGCCCAGGAACTGCTCGAAGTCCGGGGTCAGGTATTCACGAAAGCGCCGGTTGAACAGAAAGCGCTGCTCGCCCTCACGCATCTGCAGATCGGCCAGACGCTCCAGTTCGACGCGGATCTCGGGGATCAGGTGGCCGAGTTTTTCCTGCGAGCGAACAATAAACAGGTATTCCACATCCACATTGGGGTGCTGGTGCAGCACCGCCTGCATCATGGTGAAGGTGTAGTAGTCAGTGTCCAGCAGGCTCTGGATGACACCGGTGTCGCGGTCAAATGCGCTGTCCATGATCGTGCTCCTTATTCGCTGGCCAGTCTGGCGGTCTGTTCCCGGGTGGTGCCGATGGCAATGCCCGCTTGTTGCATCTCGTGGATCGCTTGCGCAGCACCCGCCTCACTGATAGCGCGGCAGGCCGGCAGGTGAATGATCACCTTGAAGCCGGCAGCGACCAGTTGCAGCGCGGTGGTCTTGACGCAGAAGTCCAGAGCCAGGCCACCGACAATCACTTGTTTGATCCCCCGGCTGTCCAGGTACTGCGCCACCCCGGTGGACAGTTTGCCGTGCAGGTCGTGGTACAGCGCGCCGTACGGGTGAAAGTCCGGCTCCACGCCCTTCCAGACGAAGTAGTCGTAGTCATAGGGCGCGGGCAGTTCGTCGAGCAAGTCAAAACCTTCAGTGCCCGGTACGCAGTGGCTGACCCAAGTCAGGTCGGCATGCGCAAGCCCCGTGGGTTGCAGCATCTGCTCATGGCCGCTAACCACCCAAGGGGCGTTGGGGCTGTGTGCATCCTTGCTGCCGACCCGCACGCTGGCCAGGGTTGCGATGAAGTTCAGATCGCTGGCGATCTGATCACCACCGGCTACCGGTAGTTCAGCGGGGCAAAGCGGCGTGAAGCCCTTCTGGGCGTCAACATCGAAAGAAGCGGTAGTGCTGAAGGAGCGGTTCATGTCGTGTACCTCCTGTTCGTGAAGCCAAAGGTACACGTCATGTACTCTTGATGCAATCCGTTTTTTCATCCACCACAGTCTTGGCGTGCGAAAAACTCCATTCTGAGGCAGGGTTCTCATTTCATCCGCGTGGCTTACGCAGCGCGTGAAACTGCTATAAGGTATATGACGTGTACTCATAAAAGGTAACCAGGCATGTACGAGATCGCAGTCTATGGCGGCGCCTTCAACCCGCCTCACATCGGCCATGTAAACGTCATGCTGGAAGCCGCGCGTCTGGCGCGCCGGGTGTTGGTGGTGCCCAGCTTCAGGCACCCGGATGGCAAGCAGATGGCCGATCACGCATTGCGCGTGGACTGGCTGCAGCGCATCGTCACGCATTTGCAGGCAGCGGCAATCAGCGTCAGCGACGTGGAGCAGCAACTGGCAGCCGATCAACCAGGGCCGGTCTACAGCTATGCGTTACTCGACCACCTGGCCGCCAGCCTGGGCGTCGCTGACCGGCAACTGGCCCTGGTGGTCGGCCCGGATGTGCTGCAACAACTGCCCCGTTTCTACCAGGGCGAAGCCTTACTGCGCAGGTTTGCAGTGATCAGCATTGCCGAGCAGGCCCCGGTGCGCAGCAGCCTTCTGCGTGAACGCCTGTTGCAAGGAGAAGCATTGCCTGAACACTGGCTGGCCCCCGGCCTCAATCCGTTAAACTATCGCCACTACGCCGTTGCCGGACATTGACATGCAAGCCCCTACCCCCCCAAGAGCCGCTTACCTGCACACCATCGACCTGTGTGTGCTGCGCTACTGTCGCACCAGCCAGACCTTGCAGATCCTGCTCAATCAGCGCGACAACGAACCCTACGCCGGGCACTGGGCGCTGCCCGGTATCGTGGTCAATGGCGATGTCGAAGACCGCACTCTGGACGATGCGCTCGAGCGTCTGCGCAGCTCCAGCAAGGTCGCCATGCCGCTGGCCTGGAGTGAACAGGTCGGCACCGTGGGCGATGCGTTTCGTGATCCGCGTTGCTGGTCTTCATCGACTTACTATCTGGCGATTGTCAGCAGCAGCGTTGAACCGGGCGAAGGGCAACGCTTTGTGTCGTTGCAAGAGGCTGCCTCCGGGGTCTTCAAACTGCCTTTTGACCACAACAGGCTGGTTGCCGGCTGTCATGAGCGGCTGTTGTCCAAATCGATGTACAGCAGCCTGCCGCTGATGTTTCTGGGGGCGGAATTCAGCGCGCCGGAGGCGGTGAACATTTTCTCGCTGGTGCTGCAACGCCCGGTGCTCAAGACCAGCATCCGCCAGCGTTTGCTGAAAATGACTGAGGCCGGTTACCTGCGTGAATCAGGGCGCAAAAAGAACGGCGACGGCGGCCGGCCGCAGGCGACCCTGGACAATCTCAGGCCCGAGAGTCTGTACCTGTTTGATCGCAGCTTTTTGGACTGATCGGTCGCTCAGGCATCGCCACGGCATCTGTAGGAGCCGCTTTAGCGGCGAAGCGTATGCGAAACCGTTCGCAGCTAAAGCCAATACGGGTCACTTAGGTACTGTATGTCCCCGGTGGGAGCGACCTTGGTCGCGAAAGGGCCAGGAAAGTCACAGCATCTGCTGGGAATGTATTGAAAGCTAAAGCTGCCGCTAGGAGCCAATCAACTCGCGTACCCGTGTGGCCAGGGCTTCGGTGGTGAAGGGTTTGGTCAGGACCAGCCGGCCTTCGCCCAAATCCCCGCAGCCAATCGCGGCGCTTTCGGCGTAGCCGGTGATGAACAAGGTCTTGAGGCCTGGACGTACTTCCTGCCCGGCGTCGGCCATTTGCCGGCCGTTCATCCCGCCGGGCAGGCCCACGTCGGTAATCAACAGATCGATGCGCATATCCGAGCGCAGCAGTTTCAGCCCGGCCATGCTGTCGTTGGCTTCAATGACCGTATAGCCCAGTTCGCCAAGCACATCGGCCAGCAGCATGCGCACGGTGGGTTCGTCATCGACGATCAGAATCGCCTCGTCGGATGAGGCAGTGGCCGTGAACTCGCGTTCGGCATCGCCCTCCTCCTTTTGCGCCTCGCCCAGATGCCTGGGCAGGTACAAGCGCACCGTGGCGCCTTGTCCGGGTACCGAGTAAATCCGCGCCTGGCCGCCAGACTGCCTGGCAAAGCCGTAGATCATCGACAGGCCAAGGCCGGTGCCCTGGCCAATCGGCTTGGTGGTAAAGAATGGATCGAAAGCCTTGGCGATCACTTCCGGCGGCATGCCGGTACCGGTGTCGGTGACGCTGAGGGCGACATAGTCGCCTGCGCCAACCTCATAGGCAGCGGCCGTGACGGCATCAAGCTCACGGTTGGCCGTTTCGATGGTAATCCGCCCGCCATCGGGCATCGCATCGCGGGCGTTGATGCACAGATTGAGCAAGGCATTCTCAAGCTGACTGATATCCACCAGGGTCGGCCAAAGTTCATCCTGGCCCAAGGCTTCGATCTCGATGCCCGGCCCGACGGTGCGCTGGATCATCTCGGTCATACCGGCCACCAGCGTGTTGATATCGGTAGGCCGCGGGTCGAGGGTTTGACGCCGCGAGAAGGCAAGCAGCCGGTGGGTCAGTGAGGCCGCACGCTTGGCTGCACCCTGAGCGGCGCTGATGTACTTGCTGACATCCTTGAGCCGCCCCTGGGCGATGCGCATGTCCATCAGCTCCAGCGCGCCGGAGATACCGGCCAGCAGGTTATTGAAGTCGTGAGCCAGGCCACCGGTCAATTGACCGACCGCCTCCATCTTCTGCGACTGACGCAGCTTTTCTTCGGCTTGCATCAGTTCTGCGGTGCGTTCGGCCACGCGCAATTCCAGCGTGTCGTTGATGGCCCGCAAAGCGGCGGTGGCGCGATCACGCTCGGCCTCTACCGTGCGCCGCTCCTGCACGTCGATAAGCACACCGGGGAAACTCAGCGGCGTGCCGTCCGCTGCATGGTCGACCCGGCCATTGGCTTCGATCCAGTAATATTTGCCGTCAGCGCGGCGCACCCGGTACTGATGGGCATAAGCCCCGCCGCGAGCGACCACTTCGTTGATTGCCTCGATCAGCCCGTCAGTGTCGTCCGGGTGCACGGTGTCGATTATCTGACGCAGGCTCAGCCCGACCCGGCCCAGCGCCGGATCAAGGCCAAAGCCCTTGGCAAACCCTTCGTCGACCGTGAACCGATCGGTGGGCAAGTCCCAGTGCCAGGTGCCAATGATGGCCCCGGCAGCCAGAGCCAGTTGCACGCGCTCGACGTTTTCCCGTGCCACCGCTTCACTGAGCCGCAGCCGTTCCTGGGCAGTGCGGCGCGCGGTGACATCGCTGAAAAAGATCCCGATCTGGCGCTGCGCAGGGTCACCGACCCGCACCGCACGTACGTCGAACCAACGCTGGAAGGCTTCGGCGAAGTTCTCGAAGTTGGCCGGCTCACCGGTTTTGGCCACATGGCCGTAGGTTTGAAACCAGAACGGCTCAAGGTTCGGCGCGAATTCGGTCACCCACTTGCCGCGCAGGTTGACGCCGGCCTGACGTTCGAAGGCCGCGTTGACCTCGACGAAGCGATAGTCCACCGGTTGGTCCTGCTCGTTGAACTTCACCTGGACGATGGCAAAGGCCGCTTCGATGGTTTCCAGAATGGTCCGGTAGCGCTCTTCGCTCTCGCGCAAGGCGGTTTCGGCGCTGCGCATATGGCTCAGGTCGAGCATCGCGCCAATCATCCGCGTGGCCTGGCCGTCAGCATTCCGGATCACATGACCACGATCGAGCACTTCGGCGTACGAGCCATCGGCGCGGACAAAACGGTATTCATCGGTCCAGGAGGTTGCGCTGCCGTCGATCACCGCATGGATCGAGTGATCAATGCGCTGGCGGTCATCGGGGTGGATCTGCGCGATCCACCACTCGCCGGTCATGTCGTCAGGCCCAGGGCAATGGCCATAGGCTTGTTGCAGTGCGTCGTTCCACTGCACGTGGTTGCCCTGCAGGTCCCAGTCCCAGATTGCGTCGTTGGTCGCCTTGGCCACCAGCCGGTAGCGCTCCTGAGTCTCTTCGATGGCACGCGCGGTCGCGCAGCTTTCGGACTTGCGCGCGCCTGCGCAAGCACCCGGGGCGTGAAGGCCAGCTTCGGCCAGGGCCGCCCGCAGGCGCATCACCTCGGCTTCCAGCGCTGTACGGTCAAGATCTTTCAGGATTGCAACTACCTATGCAGGGTGTTTAGACGATCAGGCACCGTTCGGGCACGGGTACAACAAGTGCCTTTGACAGGAACGATGAAGAATCGTGCCGTTCGATGCTGGCAAATGGCTGCCGCCATGCATTATCTTCCGGCTCAACAAGGACCACCACTCATATTCAACGGGACGGCACATGGACGCGCAACAATCGGCTTCGCCTGAGCAGCAAGCGCAATTCAACGCCGAGCACGCGCGCATCACCGAGCGCCGCCGCCTGCTGGGCCTGGCGCCGAAAAACGGCCGCTACTGGGCGCTGGCCCTGTCCGGTGGCGGGATCCGTAGCGCGACATTCAACCTTGGCGTGCTGCAAGCCCTGGCCAGGGCCAAGGCGCCCGATGCTTCGCCAGGCCAACCAGGCGCTGGCAAACGCCTGCTGAGCCGCTTCGATTACTTGTCGACGGTCAGCGGCGGCGGCTATCTGGGCTCGTTCTTTGGCAGTCTGTTCGTGCCGGGCCGCCTGCGTGGCAACGAGGCGCCTGAAGCCTCTGCCAACCCGCCAGTCACAGCGGCCGAACAGGCTTATGAGGTACTGGACTACGAACCGCCAGGGCGTATTCATACCAGCACCGATTATGCCCGTGCGCCGGCAGGTGCAGCGCCGCTGGCCTGGCTGCGGGAAAACGGCCGTTACCTGACCCCTACCGGGGCCGGTGACCTGTTCTATTTGCTGGGCATCTCGCTGCGCAACCTGATGGCCGTGCATCTGGTCATCGGCATGCCGTTGCTGTTTGCCCTGGCCATGGCGACGCTGCTACAGGTCGCCGTAGCCGGAAGTTCGTTGTGCGCTGCCAATAGCGTCTTGAGCGCAGTGCTGTGCAATTCGCTCTGGTGGTTGCCGGCCGGGTCCGTGCTGCTTGCGGTGATACCGCTGATGCTGGCGTTCTGGATGGTCTACGCCCGCGACAATCAAAACGACCCGGTAAATCTGTGCAATTGGGCGGTTCTCGCCACGCTGGGTGCCGGTGCGTTGCTGCTGGGCCTGGGATTGCTCGCGCCAGGCCTTGCGCCGCCGTTGTCGGCGGTTCTGCTCGGCAGTGGCGGGCTGTCCTGGCTGGGTGTCGTGATGTGTGTTGCAGTCGCACTGCATCTGCGCTGCAAGCGCAACAAAGACCCGGCTTTACCGGTCTGGGGCAGCGTGGGCACCTATCGGGTGATGGTCACCCGTTACCTGGCTCAAGCCTTGATCCTGACCCTGGCGCTGGGCTTTCTCGCGCTGGTGCCGTGGCTGGCTCAGGCGCTGTATGACAGCGAGTACCGCGCCTCGTTGGTGGTGTTGCCGGCACTGATTGCCGCCGTTCGCGGGTTGGCCGGGCTGTTGGACGGCAAAGCCGTGCTGGGCTGGCTGAGCCGTCTGCCACTGGGGCTGATCGCGAGCGTGGCCGGCCTTGCGATTTTTCTACTGGTAGCGCTGATCTGGGGCTTGCTGGTGGAGTTCGTACGAGCCGAAGGTCCAGCGTCCGGGACTCTGCTGCGCCTGACCGGGCTGGCCGCCGTCGCCTTGGTCTTGAGCCTGGTGGCCGGGCGGTTTGTCGGTTTTCTCAACCAGTCTTCGTTGCAGTCGTTCTATAGCAGCCGCCTGGCGCGGGCCTACCTTGGCGCCTCCAACGGCCTGCGTTTTGCCGGCGCAAGCGGCAAGATTCGCCGCCAGCGCCTCAGTGTTGCCGAAGCACTGCCCGGTGACGATATCGCTATCGAGGACTATTACAGCGCCACCACCTGCGCGCCGGTGCACCTGATCAACGTGACCATGAACCTCACTGTCGACCCGGCCGAGCAGTTGGTACAGCGTGACCGCAAAGGCATGCCCCTGTGCCTGGCGCCGAGCGGGCGCGCAGGTGCCGACAGTGTCAGTTATGTGCTCGACGGCTACCCGCGTGCCCGCTCGCAGCAGAGCCGTTGGGGCAGCGAGATCCAGCAGCCGTTGGGCCTGGCGCACTGGGTGGCGACCTCGGGGGCGGCGGTCTCCACCGGCCTGGGCCGGGCCACGACACTGGGCACCTCGTTGTGTCTGGGCTTGAGCAACCTGCGGCTGGGCACCTGGTGGCCGAGCAACTTCCTTGAACCCGGCGAACAGCCCAGGGATGACCGCGTCTGGCGTGACAAGGGCTGGAGCCGCGTGTTTGCGACCCAGACCTACCTGTTCTACGAGCTGAGCGCGCATTTTCATGGCGTACGTCGCGATTACCAGTATCTGTCTGACGGCGGCCATTTTGAGAACACTGCAACCTACGAGCTGATCCGCGAAGGGCGTGATATCGAGCTGATCGTCACCTGCGACTGCGGCGCCGATCCGGACTTCGCGTTCAATGACCTGGCCAACCTGATCCGCCTGGCCCGCATCGATCAGGCGCTGGAGATCGTCGAGGACCAAGGCGTGCACGGGGTCGCTGCGCTGGCGCCCTACTTCGGCCATGCCGGCAGCTTCGCCAGCACGGCACCTGAAGACAGCCGCCGCTGCGCGATGCTGTTCAATGTGCTCGACCAAAAGGGCGTTACCAGCGCACGCATCCTGCTGCTCAAACCCAGAGTCATTACTGGCCTGCCGGTGGATGTGTTCAATTACGCCAACGCGCATCCGACCTTTCCCAACGAAAGCACTGCGGACCAGTTCTTCAACGAAGCGCAGTTCGAAAGCTATCGGCAACTGGGCCTGCAGATCGGCCAAACCCTGTTCGGTAACGGCCAGCCGAGCGACGTGAGTGATGCGCTGTGGCGTTATTTGCAGCAATGATCCACCCGCACAGCCCGGTGTCCTGACTCTGGATACCGGGTTCTGACGCTTTGGCGCAAGGAAATCGCATTGACGGTCACCCTGGCGCCGCGAGCTGCGTATAATCGCGCGCCCATTCTTCTGCCCGGTGCCGATAAACGCCCATGAAAAAACTGCTTCTGCTGTTGAGTCTTGTCCTGTCCTGCAATGCGCCCGCCCTGGCCGCGCCACCTTCGAACTTCTCCGAGGCCAAAGTCGTGGCCAAGGAAAAGATCTACAACGACCAGGCCAATAGCGCCCTTGGCGAACTGTATTGCGGTTGCCAGTGGGAGTGGGAAGGCAAGTCCGGTGGCAAACTCAATCCGAAAGCGTGCGGCTACCAGCCACGCAACCAGAACGAACGTGCCGAACGCACCGAGTGGGAGCACATCGTCCCCGCCTGGACCTTCGGCCATCAGCGCCAGTGCTGGCAGAAAGGCGGCCGCGAGTTTTGTGAAAAGGACGACCCGGTGTTCCGTGTCATGGAAGCCAACCTGTTCAACCTCTACCCCGCAGTGGGTGAAGTGAACGGCGACCGCGGCAACTTCAGCTACGGTATGGTCACCTCGAAAAAACCGCAGTACGGCCAGTGCCAGACCAAAGTGGACTTCGCCCAGAAAGTCGCCGAACCCCGTGATGAGGTCAAGGGGCTGGTAGCCCGGACCACTTTCTATATGTTCGATCGCTACAACCTGAACATGTCGCGCCAGCAGCAGCAACTGCTGATGGCCTGGAACAAAGAGCACCCGGTCAAACCTTGGGAAAAGCTGCGTGATCAACGCATCGCAGCGATCATGGGCCACAGCAATCCATTCGTGACCGGCGAGCGTGTCTGGACAGACGGCTACAAACCGGTGGGTGATGGCGTGGTCAGTGCTATTGCTGCAAAGCCTGCCACTGTCAGTGAGCCGGCTGCGGCAACAGCCAGCACTTCAGGCGCGATCATCGCCAGCAAGAACGGCAATAGCTATCACTTGCCCGAAGGCTGCCCAAGCTATAGCGCGATCAAGGAAAAAAATCGGGTCTATTTCGAAACCGAAGCGCAAGCCTTGGCCGCGGGTTACAAGAAAGCCGGCAACTGCAAGTAACGCTGGGAACTCTAGCGCTGCTGAAGCTGGCTGGCGTGTTTAAGCTCGATCTGCGACACGCCCTTGTAACGCTCAAGCATGCCAATCGCGCAAACCACCTTGCCTTCGAGTGTCGAGGACAACTGTGAACCGAATGCTTCGCGGTCCGGACCCCAGACAATCAGCACCAACCGCGAGCTGTTCGGGTAGGCGGCCCCCACTTCAATCCAGGTTGGCTGGCCTTTCACGTTGTCCTTTTGAGTAACGCGGATGACCGGCCCGGTGATGGCGGCGACCTGACCGATATTGTCGGAAGCCGCTCGCCAGTCTAACGGGCTATCACAGGTAGCCCCTGAGGGCGAGCCCAGCGCAGGAGCTGCCTGACTGACCGCTACGGCACGAGCTTCGGAGCCGCTGTCCTTGAAAAAAAACGCCAACATGAACACAACCACCAGGACCGTGAGCGACGTGATTGAGTACTTCATGATCGAGGTTTCCCTTGCAAGCGTGTCTATTTCACTTTTCTGAGCCGCCGCCAGGGTTTCAAGCCTGCGGTGTTCCTCAGCGTTCAATGTTTCGTCCCTGGCCTTTGCCCGCTGGCGCTTGAGCAAGAGACCAATGTGCTCGGCACAGCGGCCTGGCTGGTCACGGACATCCCGATTGGCGAATCGCAAGACGAACCAGCCCTGCGACGTCAGGGATGACTGGCGTCGCTGCCAGTCCACAAACTCAGCATGCGACATCCCCGAACCGGTGCCGCGCTTGTCATAACCGTCCACTTCAATCGCGATGCGAACATCGCCATCTTCCTCGATCACGAAATCGCAAAATCGCGGCTTGCCGTTGCTGTCTTTGAACGGGAACTGAACGTTGATGGTCGAGAAATCAATGCCGGGAACCAAGGGAAGAACGCTGTGCGCGAACAATTGTTCAAATTGCCCGCCGAATGCCGCTTCGTGTTTTTTCAACCAATCCTGGTGGGTCATAGCGCCTGCCTGGCTATGCAAAATCAGCGAGATAGGTTTGACGCATAAGGCGATGGAGCAACCTTTGCAGCAATAACTCGGCCGTTTCGTGCGTAATATCAAAATGAATCGCCAATTCTGGCCAAGTCTGTAGGAAAAGTCGACTTACGCTGTATGTATCAGAGCTATTGAGTTCTGGTTATCGGGGTTTTGCATGCCGCCGACAGCGCTCGGAGCAATACTTCACATCATCCCAGCAACGCTCCCAGCGCTTGCGCCAACTGAACGGTCTGCCGCACACGACACAGATTTTGTGCGGCAGGTCAGCTTTGCTGACCCCTTTCATAACGCCTCCCCGGCATCCAGCCTGGCCAGCAGATTTTCGCCGCGCTGCCAGAGCCGCTGCTTGCGTGTCTCGTCCATGTCATCGAGATTGCGGTAGATGACCGCCATGCGCGGATTGCTGGCGAACTGCGCCTGATGACGCATCAGAAAATGCCAGTACAGCGCATTGAACGGACAGCCATCCTCTTCAACGCTGCGCTCTACCGAGTACTGGCAAGCCCCGCAGTAGTCAGACATGCGCTGAATATAGCGGCCACTGGCGCAGTACGGTTTGGAGCCCAGATAACCGCCGTCGGCGTGCATCACCATGCCCAGCGTGTTGGGCAGTTCCACCCAGTCGAAGGCGTCCATGTACACCGCCAGATACCACTGGCAGATGGCTGACGGGGCAATGCCGGCCAGTAACGCGAAGTTGCCGGTAATCATCAGCCGCTGGATGTGATGCGCGTAACCCAGCTCCAGGGTCTGGCCGATGGTCTGGGCCATGCAGCGCATGCCGGTGGTGGCAGTCCAGTAGAAGTCTGGCAAACCGCGCTGATTGCCCAGCGCATTGAGCCCGGCGTATTCGGGCATGCGCAGCCAGTAGATGCCGCGCACGTATTCACGCCAGCCGATCAACTGGCGAATGAAGCCCTCGGCGGCGTTGAGCGGTACCCGGCCCTGGCGGTAGGCCTGTTCGACGTCATCGCACAACTGGCGCACATCGAGCAGGCCGATGTTCAGCGCCGCGCTGATCCGCGCATGAAACAGAAACGGCTCGCCTTCGGCCATGGCGTCCTGGTAGTCGCCGAAAGCGGCCAGGGCAAAATCCATGAAGTGCTGCCACAGTTCCTGCGCCTGGCCGTGAGTGACGGGATAATCGAACCCCTCGACGCTGCCGTAGTGGTCAGTGAAATGCTCGCGCACCAGGCCAATGACCTCAGCGGTCATGCGGTCGTGGGCAAACCGCGCGGCAAAGGGGCCGCGTAGCCCTCGGGGGAGCGACTTGCGATTGTCGCTGTCGAAATTCCACGCCCCGCCTGTCGGGCTGCCGTCGGGTTCCAGCAACCAGCCGCCACGCTGACGCATCAGCCGGTAGAACGACTCCATGCGCAACTGGCTGCGGCCTGCCGCCCAACCGGCGAAGTAGTGCCGCGAGCAGAGAAAACGCCGGTCCTTGTGCCAGACCAGCGGCAGGCCGCTGTCGTGCAGCGCCTGTTCCAGCCGCCATTCACCGCACTCGGTGACATGCACCTGGCTGGCATTGAGGTGCGCCTGCCAGCGCAGCAGTTCGCCGGCAATGCTGCCGCTGTTGCCGGCATCGTCCAGCTTCACGTACATCAGTTGCCAGCCGCGCTGACGCAGCGCTTCGGCAAAATGGCGCATGGCGCTGAAAATCAGCACGATCTTTTGCGGGTGATGCGGCACGTAACGGGTCTCGTCACGCACTTCAGCCATCAGCAGCACGTCACGGCGCCGGTCCAGGGTCTGCAACAGATCAAGCTCGAAGGACAACTGATCGCCCAGAATCAGACCCAGCTTCGGGTGCGCCGTGGTATGAGGCGCCTCTACCACTGGCGCTCCAGGTTCAATGGCAGGCGCAAGGGCTCGACCGGACCGTCGCGGCGTCCACACATTTCGTCATGCACCACATGCTGGATCAGCACACAGGGCAGCGGCGGTAACTGGTGGTCATGCAACAAATCACGCAAATGCGTGGTGGAACGCAAATGCATGACCCGGCCCCGGCCGTCGAGCAAGTCGTGACTGCCCAACTGCGATTTGACCCGCAACATGTAAATGCCACCCTCCAGCGAGTACAGCTCCAGTTCATCGACCTCGCCAGCCTTGGCCAGGCTGACCAACGTGTTCAGGTTCATGGAGAAAGCTCCGCAAAGTTGTACAGCCAATAGAGCTTGTACAGGAATTTTAATTCCATACTCAAGTTCGCGCTAACTTTTGGCCGATTAGCGACTCCGATACTTAACAGGCCGTTGAAAAACGTTGGCGAGGCAGCCAGTGCAAGGCAAAAACAGGCGAAAAACGGTCGGAGTCGCGCTCGACTTTACAAGTTGTAAATGAGCATTTTGACCGGGCTGGCGTTCCAGCCTGTTTTTAACGCAGCAATGGCGCGCGTAGCGCCGAAGGCGCCCAGCCAGCAGATAGTTTTGCAACAGCCTGTTAGACCCGCTCTGATCAATCAAGGAGATTCCCATGACCCTGCGCACCACCCTGCTCTGCTCCTGCCTGTTGCTGACCCTGACCGGTTGCGCGGGGTCCGGCGATGAACAGCACAATGCGCCTGCGACCATGCAGGTTGATCTGCAGCGCTACCAGGGCACCTGGTATGAACTGGCGCGCCTGCCGATGTTCTTCCAGCGCAACTGCGTACAGTCCCAAGCCCAGTATGGCTTGCGGGCCGATGGCAAGATCGACGTCACCAATAGCTGCACCGACGCCGATGGCCAGTCGCAACAGGTCCAAGGCGTTGCCGAGCCGCAGGTTGCCGGCAAGACCGACAAACTCTGGGTGACTTTCGATAACTGGTTCAGCCGGCTGTTCCCCAGCGTAAGCCGCGGCCAGTATTGGGTGCTGTACCACGACAAGGACTATCGCGTGGCGCTGGTGGGCCATCCCGACCGCGACTACCTGTGGCTGTTGTCACGTACCCCGGCAGTGACTGACGAGACCCGCAATCATTTGCTGGAGATCGCCCGCCAACAGGGCTATGACACCCGCGAACTGGTCTGGCGCCAGGAACCTTGAAGCATCCAGACAGTTGTGATGAATAATCCGGACAAGGCCATTGATATGCTTCCACATAGCCGACAAGGTCAGGGCTCTCCTGCTCTGGTTCTCATGCATTTTCTCGGTGGCTCACACCGTACCTGGTCAGCGGCTTTACCGTTTCTCGACCGTCACCATCATTGTGTTGCCCTCGATACCCCAGGCTTTGGTGATGCCGCCGAGGTCAGCGGCTACAGCGTGAGCGAGATGGCCGATCATCTGGATGCCACGATACGCAGCCTGGGGTTGCAACGCTGCATTCTGGTCGGCCATTCGATGACTGGTAAAGTGGCGGTGGTGCTGGCTTCACGGCGGCCGGCGTATCTCGCCGGGCTGATCCTGGTCGCGCCCTCACCGCCCGGCCCGCAGCCAATGAGCGAGCAGGACCGCGATCGCCAGCGTGGCTATCAGTGCACACGCCAGCAGGCAGAAGCCTTCATCGATGAGTCCAGCGCGCACCGGTTACCCGATGCCTTGCGCGAGGTGGCAATTGCCGACGCCCGGCAGGTCAACCTGGACGCCTGGCGCGCCTGGGTCGACCATGGCAGCCGCGAAGACTGGAGCGACCTGATCGGCAACCTGGCCTACCCGGTGCTGCTGGTATGCGGTGCTGATGACCAGCAGGTGCCGGGGCCGCAGGAACAGGCACGGACCACCCTCGCGCATTTTCCTGACAGCCGTATTGAGGTGATGCCCGGCGCCGGGCATCTGATGCCTTTGCAGACACCCCAGGCACTGGCGGAACTGATGCTGGGGTTTGCTGCGTCATTGCAGGTTTGATTGATCCGGCGCTCAAGATTGCCTCTACAAAGGGCATTATGAGTCGACAGCTCATGCATCAGTTACCCAATGCCTTGCCGAGGGTTTCGATGTTGTGTTGGTACATGCCCAGATAGGTCGACGCCGGGCCATGGGCAGCCAGTGCATCGGAATACAGAATACCGCCGATCCGCGCCCCGCTCTCTTCGGCGATCTGCTTGAGCAGCCGGCCATCCTTGATGTTCTCGACAAATAGCGCCTTGATGTTTTCGGCGCGAATCTGACGGATCAGCGTGGCCACTTCTGCCGCCGACGGTTCACGCTCGGTCGACAGCCCTTGCGGCGCCGAGAAGCGAATGCCATAGGCCTGGCCCAGATAAGCGAAAGCGTCATGAGAGGTCACTACATGGCGGCTGCCGGGCGGCAGCTTGTCGAAGGTCTGGCGGGCCACGACCAGCAGCGCTTCGATCTTGCCGATGTACGCCTGGTAGTTACGCTCGTAGGCCACGCTGTTGTCCGGGTCGGCCTGTAACAAGGCACGCTTGATGTTGGACGCGTAGATCTTGGCATTGGCCAGATTGTTCCAGGCGTGCGGGTCGGCAATCAACTGCCCGTCTTCGTCCATGCTGCGCGGGATCACCCCGTCACTGGCGCGGATAACCAGTGCCTTGGTCTGTGTGCTGCTAATCAGCCGGTCAAGCCAGGGCTCAAAATGCAGACCGTTACTGATTACCAGTGCCGCGCGCTGGATGTGCCGCGCATCTTCAGGCGTGGGTTCGAAGGTATGCGCATCGGCATCCGGGCCGACGATATTGCTCAACTCAATATGCTGACCGCCGATCTGCCGGGTCATATCAGCCAGGATACTGAAGCTGGTCACCACCTTGATTGGCTCAGCGGCATTGAGGGTCAGAGGTAAAAACAGGCAGAGCCAGAGAATCAGGCGCACGAACATCTCCTTTAAACAGGCACAGGCGAGGTGGAATGCCGTAGCAGGCCATGAACCGGCCCGACGACCACAGAAAACAGATAAGCCACACCGGCGGCGGCAACGATGGCCGGCCCGCTGGGCAGTGCGGCGTAATAGGAAACCAGTAGCCCGCTGTACACCGCTGCCGCGCCGATGGCGGCGGCGCAGAGCAACTGGCTGAGCAGTCGGCGACTCCAGAAGCGTGCTGCAGCGGCCGGCAACATCATCAGGCCGACCATCATCAGTGCGCCTATAGCCTGAAAGCCGACCACCAGATTGAGCACCACCAAGGCCAGAAACACACCGTGGGCCAACGGGCCGACGCGGCTGACGCTGCGCAAAAAGGCAGCGTCCAGGCAGTCGAGCCACAGTGCCCGGTAAATCACCGCCAGCAGCACGGTACTGAGCAAGGCCACGCCGAGCATGGCGTTGAGGGTGGTCTGGTCCACCGCCAGTGCTGAACCGAACAACAACCCCAGCAGGTCCAGACGCCGCCCCGCCAACCCCAGCAGCAACACCCCACACGCCAGAGAAATCGGATACAACGCCGCCAGGCTGGCGTCTTCGCGCAGGCCGGTCTTGCGGGTGATCCACGCCGATAAGCCAGCGACGCCGAGCCCGGCGCTCAGGCCACCGAGGGTCAATGCCGGCAGCGACAAACCGGCGATCCAGAAGCCCACGGCTGCGCCAGGCAAAATGCCATGGGCGATCGCATCACCAATCAGGCTCATGCGCCGCAGAATCAGAAATACCCCCAGCGGCGCGGCACTGGCCGCCAGCAGCATGCCGCCGAGCAAGGCGCGGCGCATGAAAGCGAACTCGATAAAAGGCTGCCACAGCAGATCTAGCATGCCAGCCTCCGCTGAGCAACCTGAGCATCGGTATCTGCCTGCCAGCTACAGCCCTGAGGATTGATGATCAGGCAGCGGTCAGTGTGGTCGCGCACTTTCGCCAGGTCATGGCAGACCAGCAACAGGGTTTTGCCGGCGGTTTGCCAGCCGCGGATCTGCTGCCAGAGCAGCTGTTGGCCGGCCTGATCCAGCGAAGCGTCCGGCTCGTCGAGCAGCAACAGCGGTGCATCCAGCAGACTCAGGCGCGCCAGCAGCGCCCGTTGCAGTTGTCCGCCTGACAGCTCACTGAGGCTGTAACCGGCCAGGCTTTCCAGGTGCCAGGTCGCCAATGCCGCGTCGAGCCGTTCCCGCCGCGCAGTACCTGACAAGCGCCCGCCCCAACAACCGGTCTGCACCAACTGCGCGAGGTTGATCGGAAACTGCCGGTCGATCGCCTGTTGCTGTTGAACAAACCCGACCGGCGTGCGCCGCGGCAGGTTGACGGTGACCGTTCCCGACAATGGCTTTTGCACACCGGCAATTACCCGTAGCAGGCTGGTTTTACCCACGCCGTTGCCGCCCACAATGGCGGTCAGCGAGCCGTAAGCAACCTCCAGGTCAAGCGGCGCCGTCAACGGGCGACCCTGTGGCCCCCATTGCAAGGCTCGACAACAGATTACGGTGGACAGCGCAGGAGCAAATTTCATGTGCGAGTCATGGCCTGGACAATGAACCAAAGTGTTACACTATAACAATTCAATGTCACTAGTCCTTTTTACCCAGGCCCCACGCCATGCAACGACGCCACCTCCTGCAACTGCTGCTGGCCAGCATCACCCTGCCCTTGAGTCTGAGCGCGCAAGCCTCGCAACAACTGTTGGCCGCCCGCGTCGAATCGGGTCTGGACAGTCTGCGCCTGGCATTCGAACTCAGCGGCCCGAGTCGCTATCGGACCTTCAGCCTGCAAGCGCCGCAGCGGCTGATCATCGACCTGGAGCAGACGCAACTGGCGACCCGGCTCGATGACTTGCCGCTGCCCAACACCTTGCTCAAAGCCATACGCAGTGGTGCACAGGGCCAAGGCATGCGTCTGGTGCTGGACCTGCAGGACGCCGTTGAACTGCACAGCATCACCTTGCAACCAGGGCCGGGTAATCGTCAGTCGCTGCAACTGGAACTGCGCAGCCTGGCAGTGCCAGGCCTCAAGCAACCGGCCATGGCTGGCAAATCAGTCAGCCGCGACATTGTGGTGGTGATCGATCCTGGGCACGGCGGCAAAGACCCCGGCGCACTGGGACCCAAAGGCGAGCAGGAAAAGCAGGTGGCGCTGGCCATCGCCCGGTTACTGGCGCAAAAGCTCAATCGCCAGGCCGGCTTCAAAGCCCATCTGGTGCGCAATGACGATGTGTTCATCCCGCTGCGCAAACGTGTCGAGGTCGCGCGCAAACGCAATGCCGACATGTTCATTTCGGTGCATGCCGACGCCGCGCCGCGCAAGACCGCCTCAGGCGCTTCGGTATTTGCCCTGTCGCAAAACGGCGCCACCTCGACCACCGCGCGGTGGCTGGCCGACCGGGAAAACCAGGCTGACCTGATCGGCGCCCGCGACCTGCTGAGCCTCAAGGACAAAGACCCGATGCTCGCCGGGGTGATCCTGGATATGTCGCTGACCTCAACCATTACCAGCAGCCTGAGCCTGGGCAAAACCATCCTCGATAACGTTGGCCAGGTAGCCGGTACTCATCAGAAACGCGTTGAACAGGCCGGCTTTGCCGTGCTCAAGTCACCGGACATTCCGTCGATTCTGGTAGAGACCGGATTTATCTCCAACCCCAACGACTGCCGCCAGTTGTGTGACCCGCGTCATCAGAACCGGGTGGCCCAGGCCATCTACGAGGGCATCCAGCAGCACTTCAAGAACAACCGATTGGCCTGACGGAGCCTGTATTCAACGCTGCATCACCGAGCGCGGTCGTTATCGCCCAGACTCAACGCCGGGCCATTTCATGGCGCAGACAGCCCTGATAGTAGGTGTCCTTGATTTCCTTGGGGTTCATCCGGCTGCGGCTGGCGAAGGTCTGTTCGGTGATGCCCACCGCCATTTTCTTCATCCAGGGTCTGGAATACTGGCGGTTCTCGATTGCTTTGCGCGTGCTGTACAGGGTCTTGCCGGAAAGCTTGAACTGCTGGGCATTCTTCGCCACCTCCGAACCCCAGCGGCACATCTGCGCCTGGTTCTGGGTCACCGGCCTGGCCTGCGCCGTTGTGGCCAATCCCATCAGTACTCCAACCATCATCAACAAAGGGGCACACCGCATAACGCTCAGCTTCCAGGCTCAAAATGGCGAGCATCATAGGGAGCGTTATCCGTTCAGGGGGCCAGTATCCTGCCATACCGGCATCTCTTCAGCGCTCAGGCCAAACGCTCGAAGCGGTACGGCGCCGGGTCGATGATCGGTGTGTGCCCCGACAGCAGATCCGCCGCCAGTTGCCCCGCCGCCGGTGAGGTACCGAAGCCATGCCCGGAAAAGCCGCTGGCCAGGGTCAGGCCGGGAAGCCTGGCCACCGGACCGATCACCGGGTTGGAGTCCGGTGTCACATCAATAGTACCGGCCCAGGCCTGGGCGATTTGCGCGTCTTTGAACATCGGCCAGGCAGCGCTCAGATTACGCAACGCATCGTTATTGAGCTCGTTGTTGGCCGCCGGGTCCTGGACCCGCACCTTCTCGAACGGGCTGACCGAGTCGGCGCGCCAGCGACGCCCCAGCTTCAGGTCATCGAAGAAGTGCTTGCCCAGCGAAATGCGCAAAAAGTCCCGCTGCGCCTTGAGCTGCGGCAAGAACCGGGTGCCCAGCAGCGCATGATCCAGGGTCAGGAAGGCATCGAGCTTGCCGCGCTGGGTGATGATGAACCCGCCATCGATGTGCTTGCGAAACGAAAAGTCCGGCGCGCCTACCGCGATATCGGTGGGCCCCACCATCGGCGTGGTGCGCAGCACCGAACAGGTCAGCGGCAATGTCGGCAGGTTGACGCCATGGTTGCCAAGCAAGCGCCGTGACCACAGCCCGCCAGCCAACAGCACCTGCTCACAGCGCAGCTCGCCGCGCTCGGTCACCACCCCGCTGACCCGCCCGGCGCTGGTGGCCAGGCCACGCACGGCGCAGTTCTCCAGGATCACCGCGCCCTTGGCGATGGCGGCATTGGCAATCGCGCTACAGGCCAGCGTCGGCTCGGCACGACCGTCCGATGGGGTATAGATGCCGCCCTGCCAGTCGCCCTGCCCGTGCGGCACATGGCGGGCAATCTGCTGCTTGCTCAGCAGCTGCGAATCCAGCCCCACAGACTCGACGCTTTTCAGCCAGTTCTCGTGCATCGCCAGTTGCGCTTCAGTGCGAGCAATGAACATGATCCCGGCCTGCCGGTAACCCACATCCACGCCAACCCGCTCAGCCATTTGCGCCCACAGCCGGTCGGCGGCCTGGGCCATCGGCAAATCGGCGGCGTGCCGATTGGTCTTGCGAATCCAGCCAAGATTACGTGACGACTGCTCGCCGCCAACCCGGCCCTTTTCCAGCACCACCACCGGAATCTTGCGCTCCGCCAGGGTCAGGGCGGCGGTCAGGCCAATGATGCCGGCGCCGATGATCACCACCGTGGTCGATGCTGGAAGCTCAGTGAAAGTACGCACGGGTGCAATAGTGGGAGCCATGGCAAGAAATTCGCTTGAAGTGAAAGACACCGGTCACCGGGACTGGGTAATGCGTTGCTGTTGTGCACTGGCTGCGCCGCGAAACGCAGTCACTTCCAGCTCCACCTTATAGACCGTGGAGCCCAACGGCGGGCAGGTCACGGTGGTTGCCGGGTCGATACCGCGGAATTTCTCACCGACGATGCCCATCACCGTTTCGACATCCTTGGGCTCCTGCACGTAAACGCGCGAGAACACCACGTCGGCCAGGCTGGAGTCGACCGCCGCCAGGGCTGCTTCGATGTTGGCGAACACTTGGTGGGTCTGCTCGGTCAGGTCTTCGGCAATCAGCTTGGTCTGCGGATTGCGGCCGGCGGTATTGGACACGTAGATCCAGTTGTCTACCGCGACCAGTCGCGAGTAGCTGCCCATTTCTTCGAATTTCGAACCGGTTTTGAGCTTGATGATTTGTGTCATGGGTATTCCTTAATGAACCGGGTACGGGAAATCCCGGCAGGAGCAGCTTTAGCTGCGAATATTCGTTAGCCGGTTTTCAGCTCAGCACCGGGGTATCCCACAGGTTGAGCTTCACGCCGATGCCGCGCGCGATGGCGTTGCGGTACACCACGGTGCCCCAGGCCACGTCTTCGACCGGCATGCCGCCCACCGACATCAGGATGATCTCTGCATCATCGAGGCGGCCAGGCGCGTCACCGGCGATGATCTTGCCGATGTCCTCGACCTGCTCAGGCCTGAGCAGCCCCTCGGCGATCATGTCCATAAACCGCACGCCGATTACCGGCACGCAGTGGTGCGCAGGTTTAGGCAACTCGTGGAACCAGGCCTGGTACAAGCCGGTGTTGTCGACGACCTTGCGCACATCGGCCTGCTCCATGCCTGCATCGATATTGCAGGCCGCCGGCATGGCCAGAAATGCACCCGGTTTGACCCACTCGCGCTTGACCATCGGGTACAGCGCCGGGTCGCCCACCTCGCCCGAACTGCAATAGGTCACCAGGTCCGAACCGCGCACCACCTCTTCGAGGGTCTCGACCACCTGGATGTTGACGATCTGCGGGAAGGTCACTTGCACCCAGGTGATGAAGTCATCCAGGCTCTTTTGCCCACGGCCCTTGATCTTGATCGTGTCAATCTGCGGACACACGGCCATGAACGCGGCGACAGAAGTCTTGCCCATCACCCCTGGCCCGAGCAGCCCAATAACCTTCGAGTCTTTACGCGCCAGGTGCCGTGCGCCGACGCCGGGAATCGCCCCGGTGCGGTAGGCCGACAGCAGGTTGGCCGACATGTGGGCCAAAGGGGCACCGGTGTCGGCGTCGTTGAGGGTGAACATCAGGATCGAACGCGGCAGGCCCTTGTCGCGGTTGGCGATGTTGGAGCCGTACCACTTGACCCCGGCGGTGCAGAAGTTGCCACCCAGATAGGCCGGCATGGCCATCATGCGTCGGTCGGCGGTGGGCTTGGGCATGTTCGGAAAGGGCGAGTTTTCCGGGAAGGTCACCATGGCGCCATGGGAGTCGTTGTTCGGCCCGGCCATCCGATAGTCGCCCTGGTATAGCAGGCCGAACATCTCTTCCATGGTATCGACGCAAGACGGCATGTCGGTGACGCCAGCGCGAATCATGTCCGGCTCAGACAAGTAAATGAAATCGATCTTCGTATTATTGGTCATGTTGATCTCGAAGCACGGCGACAAAGTGGCTTCGAGTCTAGGGAGCGGGTTCAAGGGCGTATTGTAAAAATCGGACAGGCCCGGTCCTGACAGCAGACTTGTCTGAGTAGCATCAATGACGACCACCACCAGCACCTGCGAGCAACCCTGGTTCGTCCTCAACTCATCGGGCTATTGGGTGATGCATGACGCGCATTCGGCGATCTCGCACTTTTATGCGCTGGAGGTGGACCAGCCGGCCGACCTGACCTACGCGGTGCCCGACGGCTGCGTCGATATCCTCTTTGATTGCGACAGCCATCGGCCCACCGCAAGGGTCTGCGGCACGCCACTGCGCGCCAAGCGGGTCGAGTTATTGAACCGGCATCGTTACTTCGGCGTGCGTTTTCAGCCCGGTGTGATTCCCGGCTTCGTCGCCAATCTGACCGGGGAACTGGCGGAGCAGGAAGTGGATCTGTGTGATGTGTTGCCCTGCGCCCAACAACTGATCGAGCAGATTGCCCAGGCCACGGCATTGGGCAACCAGGCCGACGTCTTCAGCCGCCTCGCCGGCCAGTCCCTGGCCCGGCGAACCTCAGGGCTGAGCGGCAAGCTGGTCGAGTTCATCATCGCCCGACGCGGCGATATCCGCGTCCACCAGCTTGAAGCCATGAGTGGCTACACAAGCCGGACCTTGCAGCGTCAGTTCCGTGAAGACACCGGCATTGCCCCGAAGACCTTCTGCCGCATCATTCGCTGCCAGGCGGCGCTAAGCAGCCTGACAGCGGACGGCACATTGCCGTGTTCGGAGCTGGCGCTGGAGTTGGGGTTTACCGATCAGTCGCACTTTATGCGCGACTTCAAGGCACTGGTCAGCACCACACCCAATGACTATCAAAGGCGGGTAACTCAGGGGGCGTACAACGGCAGGATCCGGGTACTTGGAAGAAATGACGCGTCCCTCAAAGAAGCGCTACATAACGCTTGATTCTAATCAGCATATTGAAATTCATTGTCCCTTCATGAGTAAACCGCGCTTGGGTACAGCGGATCGTAAACTGCGCAACGAATGACCGGCCCTTACGTAAAAATTTCTGCTTTTACCCTGCTAAAGGCCATATCACGTGACGCCACCCGGTGCGCAACCGCCTGCACGGCAGAACGCAACAAGCTGCGCGATTGTTGCGGATTTTTTGCACAAAAATTCTGTAAAGCCCCAGCGTTAATGATCTATCTACCTGATAAATAAGAAAAATATTATTTACGGCACATTCTTTGGTTTGTCTGCCCCACTGCCTGGCGCGATTCGCCGGGCCAAGGACCGGACAGATGAATCAGAAACTCGGCACCCCACGCCAGCGCTGCGCCAACGAATTTTCCAGAACCCCGCTCAGCGGCACCAGCCTCTGCCCGTTCAAGGGGCCGGAAATTGCCATTGTGCCGGTGCGCTATGCCCTGGATCGCTCGCGCTATGACGTCAATCCCAATGTGCTTAAACCGCTGGCCCGGAACGCTCGATGGGCACGCCTGCCGCCGCTGAAAAGCCGCAGTTACACCTTGCGCCAGTTGCACGAGGGTTTTGTCTACGTGTTCGACGAGACCGCACGCACGCTGCACGAGTACGCCTACAGCGCACACAATGCACACCTGCAACGCATCAAGTGGAGCAGCGCCCACATAGGCCAGAACGAGCGCAGCGGCAGCGATGCCGGGCAGCCCTACCTCTCCTACCCGCGCGACCATGTGCTGCACATTGCCTTTGCGCCAATCCAATGGACCTGGCGCATCTGCGAACATCTGCGCTCGCACGAGGACAGCCGCAAGCGCTGGATGAAGCGCCTGGACCTGGGCAGTTACAGCCTCACCATGAATGAGCCGGGTACCCTGCCGCTGGGCGAGTTGGCCACCGCCGTGGCCGATATTGATGCCGGCCAGGTCACCGATGACGGGCGCTTCGACGACACGGCCATTCCTTCCCGAGAACCCGACCGCACACCTGAAGAACCGCCCCAGGACGAGTGGGTGACGCTGGGCGCGGACGTGCATTGGCTGGGCAGCGTGCCGGACAAGGACAGCGCCCTGCTGATTGCCCTGGACGATCCGCTGACACTGGTCCGTGATCTGGGCATGCAGATGGCAGGCGACATCGCCGCCTTGCAGCACTGGGAGGCTGAGTATGAGCATCGGTTGAAGATTGCCGGGGACGTTATACACCTGTGCGGTAATACAGCTGCCTTGTCGAAAGCCGAAGAGGCAGATCCTTATCTCGCGCAGCAATACCTGATAGACGCCGAAGGCTACCTGGAACAATACGAGCTGGAAGAGCGTATCTACGAAGAGAACGCCACCGTGGCCCCTGAAGCCGTGGAGATGTTCAGAGGCCCCCACCACCGAAACCGACGCAGCGCCACACTGCTTCAGGGCCTGATAGAGAAATACGGCAAGGCACCGAATCAGGCAGATATTGATACCTGGCTGGAGCGCAGCAAGTGGCGCCGCGAGATTGACCTCAAGGCAGCGCGGCAGTGCCTGCAACAGCAGCAGCCTGTGCATGAGCAATTGCTGCAGCGAGTGCGCGACACACGCACGGATATTCAAAACTGGGCACTACACATTGGCCTTGAGCCAGACGCCCTGTTCATAGATACCGGTTATCCAAAGACCCTGCTGTACCTGCAAACCATCAAGGAAAACCTCACCACCATCCTGGAGCAAGACAAGGAGACCCTCAAATGGCTTACCGCACAGGAAAATAAAGCCACCACCCTGTTTGGCACCCAGCGCTACGGCTTCTCCCCCGCTATCAAGGCGGCTCTGGACACCGAGGCCAACAAGCTGCTCGCCGGCATGGGCGATGTGACCAACCTCGGTACGCGCATTGGCGAACTCAACAACGCCCTCAACCACCGGGATTTTGCCAACAGCGCCTGGTACAAAGCGCTCGATGCCACTGCCCAGGCGACGCTCAAGGCCATGCAAGAGTTGGCCAGTGGCGCTGGCAAAGCCATCGCTCAAGGCATGCTCAGCGCCGCCATGATCACCAACACCCAGCTATCCAGAACAGAGCCCCAGACCCTGCCGATTCTGTTGCGCAACCTGCTGATCGGCCAGCTGTTGGGCAATACGCCCGAAGGACTGGCCATCGACCGCCAGTTCATGGTGCGCATCAACGAATGGAAACGCCTTACGGCCTTGTATGACCAGCAACTGCGCAGCCTGCAACAAGCCTGGTACTACGCTGCCAACCGCCATGATCGGCACAGCCTGGGGATCCAGCTACAGGCACACGCCGACCGCATTAGTGCTCATGCCATGGTCTTGCCTGATCTTCTGGACTTCAGACACCAACGCTATGCCGAGCAGTTCAAGCGCGAGATGTACAACTTCTTCCAGGCCGGCAAAAACGTGGCCAAAGACTGGAGCCAGCACGTACGCCAGTGGAGCCAGCGCCTGGGCATTCATGGCGCCGGTATCAGTTGGACGGTGATCACCCTCAACCTCTTCAACACCGCCTTTGTCTGGAGCGATATCACTCGTGACGGGAAGATTGACGGTAAAGACCTGAGGAAGCTGGGTTACAACATGGGGTACAGCCTCAACCTGATGATGGTGCTGTATCTGGAAGCGCCTTGGGAGGTGGTGAGGAATGCCAAGCCGGTCGTTATCAATACGAAAAGCATATCCATAATGGGCAGATCGGCTGCGTATTGGAAAGCGCAGGGAAAACCCGATTGGGCTACTGCAGTTCGTGGTTTTCGCATTAGGGCTTTTGCAGCGGGTGTGGCTGGGGGACTGGGAGCCGCATTAGAAGTATGGGAGCTAATAGATGAAATAGAAAAAACCAAGACGCCGACAGATAGAACACTTCTGCGAATCAAGACCTTCGGTGCAAGTCTTATGGGGTTTGTTGCAGCAGCACCAATCCTATCTGCATTGCTTACCGGCAGTCTTGCAATAGGCACAGCCACCTTGGCACTCGGCGGCTGGGCTGCCGTCATTACCGTAATAGGAGGTTTGATCTACTTGCTGGCCAGCAAACTTATTAATTACCGAAAGCAAGACAATATCGGCATCTGGCTACGTCGCTGCTACTGGTCTGTCACCTTAGAGAACCGCTACCCTGATACCTTCGAGGGGCAACAGGAGGAATTACGCAGCTTTATGGAAATTCAGTTATGCCCACACATACTGGTGAAGAGCACACGAACCTTCAAATTCATCCAGATGGGCAGAAACTATATTCCACACGTCACGCAAAACGGTGCGTGGGTACAGATTCGGTTTCCCGAGAGGGTCAGAGGCAATAGCGTCCTCTTTGATATCATCAGTAGCCGAAAACGGCTACAGCTCTTCACAACGGTAAAAGTAGACACGTCAATCCAAGAAGATTTTGTCAAAAATGGAACTTATCAACCCATCAGCGAGTGGGGAAAAATTGACAATCAGCGTCCTTCCCAAAGCGCACCCCTGGCGTTCATTCCAGAAATAAAAGAGGGCCAGGATATTATTTGGCACACCTGGATACCTCTGGATAAAGAGGCGGCCTATCTAGAGTTACAAATTTGGTATCCAGCTGATGTTGCACATCCATCACCGACTGACACCGGATATCTTTATCAAATTGATCTCAAGGTATCCGGCACCGAGAGTTCTGATGGGCTAAGCGAAACCGAGTTGCTGGTGAAAAATTCAGACCGTGACAAAGCCAGGCAAATATTTTTTACATCCTAAGAATGACGCCAGCGCAAACCCAAGCCGCCTCTGTCTTGTACTAGCCTTCTTGCTCGGACGCCCGATAATATGCCTTCAAAAACCGACGATTACGCCCCGATACTGGATACTGCACCCGCTGCACGACAGGGAAACAGCGAGCCAATTTTTCAATGGGTAGTGAAGCGCATCAACCTTCGCAGAAAAAATATATGGCTAATCCCGCTCATCTTGTCAATATGGCCCGTTTCTTTAGGAGTTCTTGCCCGGGATTCCTTTCATACTGACCCAATTACTTTTTACTGCGTTTTAGGAGGTGCACTTACAGCAGAGTTTTACTATCTATACTTCATGCTACGCCCCTCAATATTCAATTACCGTATCTATCCAGAATGCGGAGAAGTAGACGTTCAGCCTTACTACGCAAAATACACAAAACACGTATTTAACGGCGTTGCGATAATAGCCATCATCGTTCTACTCGGATTGGCAGCCTTCGTCGGCTCATTACTATTTCTACTGGGGCCAGTGGCCCTCATGATCATATCTGCCCTGAACATCATGGAATGGAAGCCACCGCCCTGCGAACTGGAAACCAGTATGGTTTGGGAGAAATACAACGCCGTCACCGTAGACCGCCGTTACCGCATCATCGTGATCCACAGAACAGACCTGACCATAGGCTTCGAAGCCCGCCTGCCAAACAAGGCGCTGTTCGAGCAGTACCTGGCGTTCTTGCGCACTGTACTGCCTGAGGTAACAACGTACCGGGAAGAAGTCTGGAAATGGTGACGGACACCATAGGGCTTGGCCGCTGCGCAGATCTGGGAATGCATCATCCGGCGTCGCTTATCTAGCTGGCAAAAAATATTGCGCCTGCGCAGTTAGTCACATCAACGCCGCCAGCACCACCGGCAACCATGCAAATGACAGCGCGGTCGAACACATCACCAGGTTCGCCACCTTCTCCGGCGACTGATTGGCGCGCATGGCCAACAGGTAATTGAATACCGCCACCGGCATCGAGCATTGGGCGACCAGCACCGCGTGGGCCAGTGGTTGCATGCCCAATGCCAGACCGATCAGCCAGCCCACCGCCGCACCCAGCACAATTCGTAGACCACCCTGCAGCATGCCACTGGCTACGTGATGCAAGCGGATACTGGCCAGCGACACCCCCAGGGTCAGCAGCATCAACGGGATGGTCATGCCGCCGAGCAGATCGACGGTGTTGATCAGCCAGCGCGGCAGTTGCAGGCCAAAGAAAATGATCGGCATGGCCAGCGCCAGGCTGATGATGATCGGATTGCGCAGCAGGTCTTTGAATGAAGCGGCGCCCCCTGATAGCGCCAGCCCCAACGTGAACTGAAACAACGACAGGGTCAGGAAGAACGCCACTGCCAGCGCCAGGCCCTGGTCGCCAAACGCATACAGGCTGATCGGCAGGCCCATGTTGCCGGTGTTGGGAAACATGAACGCCGGGACCAGTACGCGCCAATGCTGGCGAAACACCTTGCTCAGCAGCAGACCGATCATGGCCATGGCAAACATGCTCAATACGCAGGCCAGCGCCATGCTGGTAAAGGCTGCCGGGTCAAGCTGGGTCCGGCTCAGGGTCGAGAGCACCAGCGCTGGCGTGCCGATGGTCATCACCACCCGGGCGATAAAGTCGGTCGGATAGCTATGCCCTTTGCGCGCCCAACCATAGCCGATGGCCGCAACGATAAACACTGGGGCCAATACCGCAAACAGCGAAGCGAGCATGAAGGGTTCCTCCTTGAAAAGGCGTTCATGCTAGGGCTTGTACCGGTTGACCCGCAACCGCGCTTGCCCTGCACCCGCAAAATGAACGAATCAGTCACGACCAAAGCGATATTTTGATTGAAAAAATACTTTTAAGCGCTGAATTTTGCGTATAGGATCGCCATTAATGATCGATTCAATCATTCAATGATGATGACAAGACCAATAACATGGAGATCACCGATGAAGTTCACTGGAATCGTTCCAGCCCTCGTGACCCCCTTCGATGCCCGTCAGCAAATCGACGAGCAGGCCTTGGGCAACCTGATCGAAAGCCTGATTGACGCCGGTGTTCACGGGCTTTTTGTGCTGGGCACCAATGGTGAGTTCTTTGCCCTGAGCGAGGCCGAGAAAGTCCGCATCGCCCGGCTCACCGTGGAAGCGGCCCGCGGCCGGGTACCGGTGATTGCCGGAACCGGCGCCTTCGCCACCCGCGATGTGATTGAACTGAACAAAAAAATGACTGATGTGGGCGTTCAGGCCCTGTCGGTCATTACGCCGTTTTTCAATGCGGTCAGCCAGGCCGAACTGATCAACCACTACAGCGCGATTGGTGATGCTTCGCCACTGCCGATCATGCTTTACAACATCCCGGCCAAAACCGGCATGTCGATCGGCATCCCGGCAGTCGCCACCCTGTCGCAGCATCCGCAAATCAAGGGCATCAAAGACAGCGCCGGCAACTTCGACAGCCTGGTGCAGATGCTGCGCTACCGCAGTGACGACTTCGCGGTGTTTGCCGGCACCGACTCACTGATCTACTGGAACCTGCTGGCCGGTGGCGACGGTGCGGTGGCAGCCACCGCCAACGCGGTACCGCAGGTGGTGATGGATATCTGGAATCGCTTCCAGGCCGGCGACCACGATGGCGCCCGCGCGGCCCAGGAAGCCCTGCGGCCACTGCGCGATGCTTTTGCGCTGGGGACCATGCCTTCGGTGCTGAAAAAGGCCACCGACCTGCTCAACGTGCGCGTCGGCCCATGCCGCGCCCCGACTGCCGAACTCGATGCGCAGACCGTACACAAGCTCGAAGGTCTGCTGTCTGTCTACCGCGCCTGAGCCGGAGGATCACCATGTACCACTTTCAAACCGTCAAGCATGTCATCCACGGCCCCGACAGCCTGGCCAGCCTGGGCGAGCGCCTGCACCTGCTCGACACCCCGCTCAAGCGTGTGGTGCTGGTCACCCAAGACGCCATGCATCGCCTGGGCGTCACCGAACAGGTGGTCGCGCAACTGCAAGCGCAGTCGATTGCGGTCACCGTGATCGATAACGTCGAGATTGAGCCGACCCTGGAGAATATCGAAGGGGTGTTCCGCAGCGCCATCGCCCCTGCCGCGCCGGATGCGCTGATCGCCATTGGCGGCGGCAGTGTGCTGGATGCCGCCAAGCTGTTTTCAGTGATGCTCAGCAACGACACCCCGCTCAAGGACATGCTCGGCATCGACAAGGTTGCCCACCCCGGCAGGCCGACCGTGCTGGTCCCCACCACCTCCGGGACCGGCTCGGAAGTCACCCCTAATGCCATCGTCACCCTGCCCGACGAAGAACTGAAAATCGGCGTGGTCAGCCGTCATCTGCTGCCAACCCTGGTGATTCTCGATGCCAACCTGACCCTGGGCCTGCCCAAGCCGATTACCGCTGCGACCGGTATGGACGCTTTTACCCATGCGCTGGAGTCGTTTATCTCGACCAAGGCCAACCCGATCAGCGACGCCTTTGCTCTGGAGTCGATGCGGCTGATCGCCGGCAGCATCGTCGAGGCCTATCAGCAGCCTGGCTCGGTGCAGGCGCGCAGCGACATGCTGCTTGGCTCGATGTACGGCGGCCTGGCGTTGACCGCGGCCGGCACTGCAGCGGTGCATGCACTGGCCTATCCGCTGGGCGGCAAGTTCCATGTCACCCACGGGGTGGCCAATGCCATGCTGTTGCCGCATGTCATGGCGTTCAACATGGACAGCTGCGCAGCACGCCTGAAGCGGGCGGCCTGCGTGTGCGACATCGCGCACCCCGGCGACAGCGACACGCTCGCGGCCGGCAAGCTGATCGAGCAGATCAAGCAATGGACCCGGGTCCTGGAGATTCCGCAGAACCTGCGCGACTTCGGGGTGGCCGAAGAGCATCTGGCCGACATGGCGGTCGCTGCCTCAAAAGTCACCCGGTTGATGATCAATAACCCCAAGGCCCTGAGCCTGGATGATATTGAGCAGTTGTACCGGTGCCTGCTGCCATGAGTACCGAAGCTCGCCAGGCCGGGCTATTGGTCATCGCCGACGATCTGTCCGGTGCGGCCGATTGCGCCGCCGGCTTCGCCCGCCACCTGCCGACCCGCGTGTTGCTCGAGCAGACCGCCGATCATTCAGGCTGCCCGGTCATTGCGCTGGACCTCGACACCCGCCGCCTGGCGCCGCAGCCCGCTGCCCGGCTCAATCGCTCGGTACTCGGCAACCCGGCCCTGCGCGGTCGTTACCTTTACAAGAAAATTGACTCGACCCTGCGCGGCAACCTGCCGAGCGAGGTCAGCGCCCTGCTGGAACATGGCCTGGCTCTGGTAGCACCGGCGTTCCCGGCGCTGCGCAGGACCACCCGCGACAGTATTCAGTACCTCGACGGTGTACCGGTCAACGATAGTGATGTGTGGCGCAACGAGGGTCTGACCGGCACCGCCAACCTGCTGGAGCTGTTCAGCGGCGAGGGTCTGAACTGTGCGGCTCTGGATTTGCTGCAGGTGCGTGGCGGTAATCTGGCCGGGCAGCTGCACCAGCACTTGCTCGACGGTACCCAGGTGCTGATCTGCGATGCCGAGCAGGATGCTGACCTGCACAGCCTGGCACTGGCTTCGGCCGCTTTCGCCGACCGGTTGTTCTGGGTCGGCTCGGCCGGGCTGGCCCTGCACCTGCCTGCCGCCCTCGGGTTACCCGCCGCAGGCGAGCCTTGCCGGCCGCAGGCAGCACGAGGCGGGCCGATCCTGACCGTGGTCGGCAGCATGTCGCGTCACTCCCAGGCCCAGGCAGCTTTGCTGGCCGAGCGTACCGGGCAACGCTGGGCGCGGGTCGAACCACGGCTGCTGCTCGATGGCAGTGCCCACAGTGAACGGCAGGCGCTGGCAATTCATCTGGCCAGTGTGCTGGACAGCGGCAGCGACCTGCTGGTCAGCCTTGATCAGGCGCAGCGTGCCCCTGAACAGGCCGCGCAGCTCAGCCAGGCGCTGGCCGGGCTGTTGGCTGCCCTGCCCGCCAAGGCCGCTGCGCTGATCGCCACCGGCGGTGAAACCGCCCGCGCCCTGCTGACTGTCGCTGAGCTCAATGCGCTGCAACTGCATGGCGAACTGGCGCCTGGGGTGGTGTTGTCCAGCGCCCCCCATCAGGGCCGCACGTTACCTGTCGTCACCAAGGCCGGCGGCTTCGGCCAGCCCGACACCCTCTATCAGGCCTGGGCGCATCTGTGCCAGGCCCGCGACTCACGCTCTGAGCCCACACCACCTAATAACGAGGAACCCCAGCATGTCTGAGCGTCCTGTGATCGGCATCACCATGGGTGATGCGGCCGGCGTCGGTCCGGAAATCATCATGAAATCCCTGCAACACGACAGCGTCTATGCCATGTGCCGGCCGCTGGTGATTGGCGATGCCAAGCGGCTGGTCGATGCCAATCGGATCGTCGCTGGCACGCTGCAAGTCAACGCCATCGAACAGCCCGAGCAGGCCCGCTTTCAGCCAGGCGTGGTGGATTGTATCGATCTGGGGCTGATCCCCCATGACCTGCCCTACGGCCAGTTGTCGGCGGTGGCCGGTGATGCGGCCTTTCGTTATATCGAGCGCACCGTGCAACTGACCGAGGCCGGTGCCCTGGACGCGATATGCACCGCGCCACTGAACAAGGAAGCACTGCACGCCGGCGGGCATATCTTCCCCGGCCACACCGAAATGCTCGCGCACCTGACCGGCATCGAAGAGGTGTCGATGATGCTCATGACCCCGACGCTGCGGGTCATTCATGTCACGACCCACATCGGCATCATCGACGCCATTGCGCGCATCGAGCCAGGTCTGGTGCGCCGCACCATCGAACGTGCCCATGAAACCCTGAGCCGCGCCGGGATCGACAACCCGTTGATCGCGGTGTGCGGCATCAACCCGCATGCCGGTGAAAACGGCCTGTTCGGCTACGGCGAAGAGGCGACCAAGATCCAGCCGGCGATTGACGAGCTGCGCGCCCGTGGCTGGCGCGTCGAAGGCCCGCTGCCGGCCGACACGCTGTTTTTCCGCGCCGGGCGCGGCGACTTCGATGCGGTGGTGGCCATGTATCACGACCAGGGCCACGGCCCGGTCAAGGTCATGGGGCTGGAAGCCGGGGTCAACGTCACGGTCGGCCTGCCGGTGATCCGCACCTCCGTGGACCACGGCACCGCTTTCGATATCGCCGGCAAGGGCATCGCCGACGAGCGCAGCCTGATCGAGGCACTGCGTCAGGCGGTCGAGCTGGCGACCCGCAAACGCACCCTGGAGCAACCCGCGCACGCCTGAACCTCAATGCATCTTTTCCTCAAGCAAGCCCTGAATAACAACAATTGGAGCGAATGATGGAAACTTTTGACTCTCAAGCGACGTTAATCATCGTCGGGATGGTTGTCGTCTACGTCCTGTTCACCACCTGGCTGACCCTGCGCATGCGCAGCAAGAACAGCGAGCAGTACATGGTGGCGGCGCGCAGCATGCCGGCGTTTATCGTTGGCGTGCTGATGATGTCCGAATACATCGGTGCCAAGTCCACCATCGGCACCGCGCAGGCCGCCTTCGAAAGTAGCATGGCCGCTGCCTGGGCAGTGGTGGCGGCGGCGATCGGCTTTCCGTTGTTCGGCATCCTGATGGCGAGAAAGCTCTACAGCTCAGGCGAATACACCATCTCCGGGTTCATTGAGCGCAAATACGGCTACTCGGCCAAACTGATGGTGTCGATCATCATGATCTATGCCCTGCTGCTGGTGAACGTCGGCAACTACATCAGCGGCGCGGCGGCGATCTCCACGGTGATGCACATCAACCTGCCCACCGCAGCCTTTATCACTGCCGTCGTCAGTACCCTTTACTACGCCTTTGGCGGCCTCAAGAGCGTGGCTTACATCAGTGTCCTGCACACCGTGGTCAAGTATGCCGGGGTGATGATCGTACTGTGGGTGGCAGTCAAGCTCGCCGGCGGTTTCGACAAGGTCCATCAGGGCCTGCCAGAGCACTACTTCACCTGGACCGGCGCCATCGGCGGCTCCAAGGTCATGGCCTGGATCATCGGTACGGTGGGCGCGATCTTCTCCACCCAGTACATCATGCAGGCGATCAGTTCGACCAAAAACCCCAACGCGGCGCGCAATTCAGCACTGTGGGCGGGCCTGCTGTGCCTGCCGATCTCGATTGCTCTGGGGCTGATCGGCGTCGTCGCCAAGTACCTGCACCCCGATATGAACAGCCTGTATGCGATGCCGGTGTTCCTGCATTCGATGAGCCCTTGGCTGGCCGGTGTCGTGACCATCTCGCTGGTGGCTTCGGTGTTCGTCGGCGTCAGCGCGGTGGCCCTGGCGATCACCTCGCTGGTGGTGCGCGACTTCTATGTACCGCTGTGCAAACCGTCGGCTGAACGCGAATTCAAGATGACCAAGCTCATCAGCCTGGTGATCGGTTTCCTGCCGCTGGTGTTCGTCTTCGCCGTGCCGGAAATCCTCAGCCTGTCGTTCTTCACCCGCGCCCTGCGCCTGTCGATCACCGTGATTGCCCTGGTCGCCATCTACCTGCCGCTGTTCGCCACCGGTCGCGGTGCCACCTGGGGGCTGGGCGCGGCGACCGTGACCACCAGCCTGTGGTATGTACTGGGTAACCCGTACGGTATCGACAACATGTACATCGCCTTGGTGACCCCTGCCCTGGTCATCTGCATCGAACGTCTGCTGCCACGCAGCAACAAGCCCGCTACCCAGTCTTCGGAGGCCAGCAATGTCAACAATTGAGCAACGCCAGGACGCCTACCTGCCGACCCCTTACGCGCAGAATCACGCCGCCAACCTGCATGAACTGGCTGATGGCACGTTGCTGTGCACCTGGTTTGCCGGCACCCAGGAAGGCATGGCCGACATCTTCGTGCTGCTGTCACGCCGCGACCCGCACAGCGGTGTCTGGAGCGAGGCCGAGCAACTGTCGGATGACCCTGCCCGCTCCGAGCAGAACCCGATCCTGTTCCAGGCCCCCGATGGCCCACTGTGGCTGATCTGGACCGCGCAGATTTCCGGTAATCAGGAAACCGCCGTGGTACGCCGCCGCCTGTCTGAGGATGGCGGCAAGACCTGGGGGCCAATCGCTGACCTATTTGAAGAGGCCGGTACTTTCGTGCGCCATCCGCCCGAAGTGCTTAGCAACGGCGACTGGGTATTGCCGGTCTGGTATTGCATCACCCTGCCTGGCGAAAAATGGGTCGGCACCCATGACATCAGCGCGGTGATGATCAGCAGCGACCATGGCCGCACCTGGAGCCGTCACGACGTGCCGCACAGCACCGGCTGCGTGCACATGAACGTCCATGAACTGGCCGACGGCAGCCTGCTGGGGCTGTTCCGCAGCCGCTGGGCCGATCATGTTTATTCCAGCCGCTCCACCGATCAGGGCCGGACCTGGAGCGCACCTGCGCCGACCGAGCTACCCAACAACAACTCATCGATCCAGTACGTGCGCCTGGCCAGCGGTGAATTGGCGCTGGTCTACAACCCGATCAACGCCGAAGGCATCGAGCAGCGGCGGCTGTCGTTGTACGACGAAATCGAGGACGAGGGTGATGAGCGTGTCACCCCCGGCGCCAACGCCGACGGGCGCAGCGCGGTGTGGGGCATCCCCAGGGCGCCGATGAGCCTGGCGATTTCTCGCGATGAAGGCCGTAGCTGGCCGCTGCGCCTGGATATCGAGCTGGGAGACGGCTTTTGCATGACCAACAACTCCAAAGAGAAGCTCAATCGCGAGTACTCCTACCCGAGCATCATCCAGGCCCGTGACGGCAGTCTGCATGTCGCGTTCACTTACTTCCGGCAGAAGATCAAGCACGTGCACATCCCGCTGGCGGCGATCCGCTGAAGCAGACCTGGAGGTCTAAACCGCCGTAGGAGCTGCTTCAGCAGCGATGCTTTTCGCGGCTAAAGCCGCTCCTACGGGGTAATGCCGATCAGTTAAGAGCATTGAGATCTTTGTGGGAGGCAGCTCTGCTGGCGAATACAGAAGTACATCCACAACAGATGTGCCGGTTTTACTGGCCCTGTCGCGAGCAGACCGGGGCGCCGGCCGGCCCCTCCCACGGGGCCCAACCAGACCCACTAATCGCTTAACTGATCGGCATTGCTCCTACGGGGCAGTGCGTCAGGCCAACTTTATGGAGAACCCTTCAATGCCTGAAAATTCCCCCATCGCCCTGGTCACCGGGGTCAGCTCCGGTATCGGTGAGGCCATTGCCAGCCGTCTGCTGGACGATGGCTGGCAGGTCATCGGTCTGAGCCGTAGCCGTCCTGCACTGGAGCATCCGCAACTGCGCTGGGTCGCTGCTGACATGGCTGACAATCAAGCACTTGAGCACGCCCTTGAACAGGTCGGTGAACTGGACGCCATCGTGCATGCTGCAGGTTTCATGCGCACTGCACCGCTGGGTGAGCTACTGGCCAAAGACGGCGCGGCCATGTGGCAGGTGCATGTCGCCGCCGCCACGCAACTGGTCGACAGCCTGCTCGGACGCCTGCGGGTGCCCGGACGCATTGTGCTGATCGGCAGCCGAACCATGAACGGCGCCAGTGGGCGTAGCCAATACGCAGCGACCAAGGCCGCGCTGGTCGGGCTGGTGCGTTCCTGGGCCATCGAACTGGCACCGCAAGGCATCACCGTCAATCTGGTCGCCCCCGGCGCCACCGCGACACCGATGCTCAGCGCCCCCGGCCGGCAAGGCACGCCGCCGCGCAAACCACCGATCGGCCGCTTCATTCAACCCGAGGAAGTCGCCGCGATGACCGCGTTCTTGCTCGGCCCGCAGGCCGGGGCCATTACCGGCCAGAGCCTGGTGATCTGTGGAGGGGCGTCGTTGTAAGCCGTTGCCGAGCGCCCAAAGATGATTCAATGGGCCCCCGGCAACAAATGCTAAAGTGTCGCCTCACCCCCTGAAGGATCGCCATGAAAGTCGCCAAACGCCGCCAGGCCATTCTGGAGCTGGTGCTTGCCAACCACGGCAATATGAACGTCGAGAGTCTGTGCTCGATCATGCAGGTCTCCGAAGCCACGGTACGCCGTGACCTCACCGCGCTGGCCGGGCAAGGCATGATCATGCGTACCTATGGCGGTGCAACGCATATCGGCAAGCAGGCGCCAGAGACCTCGCTGGAAGAGCGCAGCATCCAGTCCGGCCCGGAAAAAAGCCGGATTGCCCGCACCGCACTGGCGCACATTCAGGATAACGACACCATCGTACTGGACAGCGGCACCACCACCGCGACCCTGGCGCAACTGCTCAAGGAGCGGCGCGGCCTGCATGTGATCACCAACAACATTCTTGCCCTGCCGGCCTTGCGCGAGCTGCCCGAAGGGCGGGTTACCCTGCTCGGCGGCGACCTGCGCCCCGGCAGCATGGCCACCTTCGGCGCCGCGGCCCTCGCCGCTCTGGAGCGTTTGACTGCCAACAAGGTGTTCGTCAGCGCCGACGGCGTGGTCGCCGGGCGCGGTTTGTGCGAAGCCAATGCCGACCAGGCCTGGCTGAAAGAAAAAATGCTGCAGCAGGCTGCCGAAGTGTTCGTGCTGGCCGACGCCAGCAAGATCGGTCGCGATCAGCAGCAACACTGGACACCGCTCAACACGCACTGGACCTTGATCACCACCGCACGCCGTGAAGCACTGCTGGAGTTCGAGGCCGATACCCGCATCACCCTGCTCCAGGCCGACTGAGCGGTCTTGTTTGACCTGTGCCAGCACATGGCGCACCCTCAGGGCCCCTCAGTTGCAGATCGCTCGCGTTCATGGATCAGAAACTTCTCAGACTGCCCCGCAACACAAAGGGCCGAGACCTGGTGGTCGGCGATATCCACTTCAAACTGCAGGAATTGTTCGAAGGTCTTGAAGCGCTGGACTTCAATCCAGAGCGCGACCGCCTGATCAGTGTGGGCGACCTGATCGACCGCGGCCCTGGCGTGCTGCAAGGACTCAGGCTGCTGGGCGAGCCCTGGTTCTACATGGTGCAAGGCAACCATGAGCGCATGCTCATCGACGCCTGGCTGCGCAACCCCCACGCGCCCTACTCGGCCCACGGTGCCGAGTGGTGGCTGTATATCGATGACGACTCAAAAGCAATGATCGTGCGCAAGCTGCAAAGCCTGCCGATTGTGATCGAGATCGACACCGTCAACGGGATGGTCGGCGTCCTGCATGCCGACGTGCCGGCGCAACTGAGCTGGCAAGCCTTTACCGGCGCCCTGCATGCACCACGGGTCAGCGAGACCGCGCTGTGGGGCCGCGAGCGCATCCGCCGTGGCAACCACCATGGCGTGACCGGGGTCTGGCGGGTGTGCACCGGGCATACCCGGGTCGACACGCCGCAGCGACTGGGCAACGTGCTGGCTCTGGACTGTACGGGGGGTGGTGCGGGCCCGCTGGCTTACTACTGTGCGCAAGACGATACCCTGCACTACGCTGATACCCGACGATCCCCTACGACCAAAGCATGAACATTGGCGCCTGCCATACTTCGTAAAACCCTACTAATATGTGTAGATTGATGTCAAAGTGACATCACCTATTGTCAGCACTTCTGCCCCCCCACACCTTCAGCCTCAATTCGTCGCCTGACGAGGTCGGCCATGAACGACAAGACTATCAGCCTGCGGCATTGGATGTGGAAGGCATTGGCCAGTACTGCCCTGATCCCATTGATCGCCGTGGAGCTGGTATTGATCGGCATCTATCTGTTTACCAACCAGTCGATCCGCAACACGCAGATCGACTACCTGCATGAAACCGCCGTTAGCGACCTGACCGAATCAGTCGGGCAAAATACCCACATTATCAATACCGAACTCAGCCAGCTGGGCAACGACGCCAACCTGTTTGCCCGGCTGACCGAGCACGCCCTGCAGGGCGAGCAGCACGCCCCTGCAATCCTCGCCACCTCGGCAGACGGTGTGCGCTATGACAACGGTGCTGATGATCAGGTGGCATCGTTCTATTCCAGCCATACCCCGCTGGCCAGCCAAGACCTTGGCAAGGTCACACGCCTGGCGACACTGGACCCATTGATCAAGCAACTCAAAGACCGCAACCCGCTGATCGCCAGCGTTTACTTCAACAGTTGGGACAGCTACAACAGAATCTATCCGGGCTTCGATATCCTGCAACAGTACCCCCACAACATGAATATCCCGGAGTACAACTTCTATTACCTGGCCGATGCCAGCAATAACCCGCAGCGCAGTAGCCGCTGGACCGAGGTTTATCTGGACCCGGCCGGTAACGGCTGGATGATGTCGGCCATCGCCCCGGTGTATAGCGGCGATTTTCTCGAGGGTGTGGTCGGTCTGGACATCACGGTCAGCGGCATCCTCAAGCAGATCGGCGAACTCAAGGTGCCTTGGGATGGCTACCTGATGCTTGTGGCCCCGGACCTGACCATCATGGTCATGCCTGAGGCCGGTGAGCATGATTTCAAACTCATTGAGTTGACCGCGCATGCCTACACCCAGGCCGTGTCCAACGAGATGCTCAAGCCGCAGACCTTCAACCTGCGTTATAACGACGCCCATGACGCCCTGGCCAACGCTATCGAAAGCCAACCACGTGGCGTGCTGACCACCCGCTTCGAGGGGCGTGCGCATCTGGTGGCCTGGGATACGGTGGCCAACACAGGCTGGCATTTGCTGGCAGTGGTAGATGAAGCTGCGATTACGGCCACCACCGATACCTTGGCCACCCATTATCGCCAAGTGGGTTATTGGCTCATTGGCGGTCTGGTGATCTTTTATCTGGGTTTTTTCCTGTTCATCTGGTGGCGGGTCAAGCACCTCAGCCAGGCCCTGGTTCACCCCCTGGCCGGGGTTTCGCAGATGATGGCGCAGATCGGCCAGGGGCACTGGCAACCCGACAGGCCGCAGACCGACATCGACGAACTGGCCAGTATGGCGCGAAGCGCCAGCTCGATGGGTGAGCAGCTCAATGAAGCACAAGACTCACGTCACGTGGCCCAGCAACGTCTAACGGTGGTAATGGAAAGTTCCACTGAAGGGCTGTGGGAGTTCGATGTTGCAAAGCGCGAACTGAACCTGCGCGGCAGCCTGTGTCATCGCTTTAACCTGCCGGAAAAAATCAGCGACCACCGGCTGCTGCATGATCGCCTGCAGCCAGCCGACAGCGAGGCCTTGATCCGTTTTATCAAGGACCTGGAAAAGGGCCGATATCACAACGGATGCGAGTTGCGCCTTGTCGATCATCACGGCAAAACCGTATGGCTGCAGTGCCGCGGGCGAGTGTTGGCACGTGATCCAGACAACGGCAAGCCACTGTTGCTGGCCGGCACCTGCATGGACATCAACGGTCTGAAGAACGTCGAAACCGACCTGCGGCTCAAGACGCTGGAGGCTGAGACCGCCAGCCTGGCCAAGTCACGCTTCATTTCCAGCATGACCCATGAGCTCAAGACACCGCTCAATGCCATTCATGGCTTCGCCCAGTTGCTCAGCTACAACAACCCAGGTAGCGCCGGGCCGGTCGATGAAATCATCCGCGCCAGCAATCACCTGTGCCAATTGGTCAACGATCTGCTGAGCTGGTCGAGCGTACAGGCCGAGCAGGCGCGCTTGCAACTGGCACCTATCGATACCACGCAACTGCTACGCGAATGCGTTGACATGGTCAGCCGCGATGCTCAAGAGGCAGAGCTGACGTTAAGTCTGGGAGAAATTCAGGTCGGCCCCGGGATCATTGCCGATGCACGGCGGCTGCGTCAGGTGATACTCAACCTGCTATCGAATGCCATCAAATACAACCGGCCTGGCGGCGCGGTCACCGTGAGTTGCCGCCATGAGCACGGCCGTGCTCGCATCTATGTCGAGGACAGCGGGCTCGGCATCGACAGCCAGGCCCGTACACGGCTGTTCGAGCCCTTTCAGCGCCTGGGCCAGGAAAATACCGCGATCCCCGGCACCGGCATCGGACTTGCGCTGTGCAAGGAACTGGCGCAACGGATGAACGGCGAAATCGGAGTCACCAGTACCTTGGGTAGCGGCAGCCTGTTCTGGATTGAACTGCCTTGCGCGCAAAGCGAGCCAACTGCTGCTGCCAGCAATCGCCAGGCCAGCGTGCTGTGCCTGCAACAGGACAACGCCGAGCGCGCGCTGATCAGGCAGGCATTCAAGAACATCGCCAGTGTGCGCATAGTGGACGAGGACCGCCTGGTGCTTGAACAAATGAGTCAGGCACCGGTGCAACTGCTGCTTATTGATCTGGACTGCATCGGCTCAGCTATTCAGGCACTGCTGGTCAGCCTGCAGGAGCTCTATGAAGCGCGCTGTCCACCCGTGATCGTGATGAGTTCCCAAGAGATTCCGCGTTACCTGTTGAACCTCAACTGCCAAGGCCTGTTGAGCAAGCCTGTCGATCCAGACGAACTCAGAGAACTGGCTGCCGTTTTCCTGTGCGAGGATATCCAACGTGTTCCGTAACCTTCAGCTAAAAGCGCCGATCGTCATCATCGATGACGTTGCGGCCAATGTCCGTTTGCTCGGCTCGACTCTCAAGGCATTCGGTATCAAGCAGATTGTCACCTTTACCGACCCGCAGGCTGGCCTGCACTGGCTTGAACACAACCCTTGGGGCATTCTGCTGCTGGACCTGGACATGCCTGCGCCCAATGGTTATGACATTCTCCAGGCATTGGGGCAGCGCAACAGAATCGAACAGCCAGTGATCATCGTCACTGCCCTGAATGACCCGCAGAGCCGCCGCCAAGGGCTGGAACTGGGGGCCAATGATTACATCTGCAAGCCCATTGACTTGGCCGAGGTGATGCTGCGGGTCCAGAACTGCCTGCTTCTCAAACAAGCCACCGAGCAGTTGAAGCAGGTCAACAGCCAACTCGAAGCCAGGGTCCGGGAACGCACCGAGCAACTGGCTGAAAGCTACACAGCGCTGATTCGCGCGCTGGGTCGCGCCGCGTCTTATCGCGACGATGACACCGGCGAGCATATCTACCGCATCGGTACATTTGCCGGCATGCTGGCTCATGGTATGGGGATGCCACCAGAGTGGTGCGACCTGATCCGCCAGGCAGCACCTATGCATGATGTCGGCAAAATCGGCATCCCCGACGAAATCCTGCTCAAACCTGGCGCCCTGACCCCTGAAGAGCGTACCCGCATGCAAGCCCATGCACACATTGGCCACGCCATCCTGCAAGACCCGGCCAACAACGAACTGACTGACATGGCGGCACAAATTGCCCTGGCGCACCATGAAAAGTGGGATGGCAGCGGCTACCCCAACGGCCTTGCTGCCGAAGCCATTCCCTTGGCAGCACGTATCGTGGCCCTGTGCGATGTCTACGATGCGCTGCGCCAAAGGCGCCCATACAAGCAGGCATGGGATCGCCAACGCGCACTGGGGCATGTACGCGAACAAAGCGGCCGACACTTCGACCCGAACGTGGTCAAGGTCTTCGAAGGCTTTATCGACGAGATCGAGGCCATCATCGAATATGGTCTACCGAAAGCCGATCGACGCCCATCGCTGATGGATTCAGCCTTATTGCACCCTAAGGTTTTGGGCTGAGCGCCACAAGCTGAGCAGCTCGCGAGCCTCGCCACAAAAACACCAGCACCGCCAGAGCGCCAACCAGGCCCGGCAAGGCGAACGCCAGGAAGCTGGCCTGCAAGGGTAACCCCGAAGCATGCAGCGCCCCGCCCAACAGCGGGCCGATAATCGCCCCGGTCCGGCCGATGCCCATCGCCCAGCCGAGGCCCGTGGAGCGCACCTGGGCCGGGTAATACTGCACCGCGCAGGCGTTGGCCAGGATCTGGGTGCCGATGGTGCAGGCACCAGCCATTGCCACCAGCAGGTACAACACCGCCAGCGGCGCCTTGAAAGCCAACAGGCTCAAGGCCAACGCGCCACAGATGAAGAAGCCGAACAGCACCTTGCCCAGGCCCACCCGGTCCCCCAGCCAACCGCCGCCAATAGCGCCGATAATCGCTCCGGCGTTGAGCACCAGCAAGAAGCTCAGGCTCGAATCCAGGCCGTAACCGGCACTGTTCATCAGTTTCGGCAGCCAGGAACTCAAGGCATAGACCATCAGCAGGCAGCAAAAAAACGCCAGCCACAGCATCAAGGTGCTGAGCGTACGGCCTTCGCGAAACAGCTCGGCAATCGACACGCTGGCCCGCGCCGCACCACCCTGCTGCAGTTGCTCGTCGGCAGCCGGACGATAACCGGGCGCGGCCTGGGCGAGGATGCGCTGCGCCCGTGCGGTCTGGCCGCTGCGCAGCAGGTAGTCCATCGACTCGGGCAATTGGCGAATCAGCAGCGGCAACAGCAGCAAAGGAATCGCCGCGACATAGAACACCGACTGCCAGCCCCATTGTGGAATCAGCACAATACCCAGGCCCGCCGAGAGCATGCCGCCCAGTGAATAGCCGCTGAACATCACCGCCACCAGGGTGCTGCGCGAGCGCTGCGGCGAGTATTCGTTCATCAGCGCCACCACGTTGGGCATCACTCCGCCGATGCCCAATCCGGCAATGAAGCGGCACAGGCCGAACATTTCCGGGCTGCTGGCCAAGCCGTTGAGCGCTGTGACACCGCTGAACAGCGTCACACAGAAGGCAATGGTCTTGCGCCGCCCGATGCGATCGGAAATCGACCCGAAAAACAGCGCGCCAATCATCATCCCCACCAGTGCGCAACTGCCCAGCGCGCCGGCCTGCAGGGCACTGAGCCCCCACTCGGCCATCAGCGAGGGCAGCACCACGCCGTAGATCACCAGGTCGTAGCCGTCGAAGATGATGATCAGCGCGCACCACAGCAGCACGCGGGCATGAAAGGCATTGAAACGGGCCCCGTCCAGCAGGGCGGTAACGTTAGTCTTGTGCATGGCATGACTCTTTTTATTGTCGTTATTGTCGTTCAAGGCAGCTCAGGCTGGTTGCAGCCAGCCCAGGCGACTTTTGGCCTGCTGCAGATCGGCCGCAAGGTCGTGATTCCACAGCCAGTCGAAACGCTGGGCCAGGGTCTGGCCCAGGCGTGCTTGATCGGCGGCCGTTGCCGGATCACGCAACTCGTAGAGTTCGCCGGCCTGGCGCGAGGTGCGCTGGACCTGGCAGGCTCGGGGCCGACGCACTGCATCGTAGGCGGCCAGCATAAGCGGCACCTCAGCATCCAGCAGTTGCGGGTCGCCCAGTAGCCTGGCCAACAGCCAGGCATCTTCAAGCCCCTGGCCGGCGCCAGCGCCTTGGTGCGGCAACATCGCGTGGGCGGCATCGCCGATCAGCGCCACGCGGCCATGCACGTAACCGGGTAACTCCGCCAGATCGTGCAAGGCCCACAGGCTCGGCGTCGGGATGCATTCGAGCAGCACCTGCGCCGCCTCGCTCCAGCCACTGAAAGCGTCGAGCATTTCGGCCTGACTGGCCTGACGCACCCAAGGCTGGTCGGCCGGCCATTGCGGATCGGGCCGGCTGCGGTCGGTCGTGAACGCCACGACATTGATCAACCGGCCGTGCTTGACCGGGAAGGTCAGGATATGGGCGTCCAGGCCCAGATACATCTGCGGCACGTCGATCAGATGCTCGTCCAGACCGCGCTCACGGTAGGCGCCGCGCAGGATTTCGCTGTCGATCAGCCCGCGATAGGCACAGGTGCCGCTGAACTGCGGTGCGGCCGGCGGCTGGCCCAACCCTTGGAGCACGTGATCACGGATTGATGACTTGATGCCGTCGGCACCGATCAGCAGATCGCATTCATGCTCAGTGCCGTCACTGAAGCGGATCTGCAGCCGCTCAGCCTGCTGGGTGACCTGCACGGCGCGCTTGCCGAAACAGGCAATACCGTCTGGCAGGCGGCTGGCCAAGGCATCGAGAAAGTCTGCACGATGCACCGAAGACTGGCCCACACCCGGCGCGACGCTGGCGCTCAGGTAGCCGGCGTCGACTCCCCGGCGCCATTCGAACCAGACATCCTGCCAGGGTGCCGGGGTCTGGTCGGCGATCTGCCGATAAGGTTCGCCAAGCCCCAGGCCGGCAATGGCCCGCACCGCGTTGGCGCCAAACGACACGCCCGCGCCCACCTCACCGAAAGCAGCAGCGGATTCGAACAGTTGCACCTGAAGATGAGCATGGCGGCACAGGTCCAGGGCCAGGGCGACGCCGGCGATACCGCCGCCGACGATTGCGATACGCAAGGGAGATTTGCTCTGCATGTAAGACACCCCATCGGGCTGGTTGTTATTGGAATGTCTGTATCTTGCGGCGCACGGTTGTATTGATAAATAACGCAGATCGCATAGGATCTATCACCACTGTGAATAGCGCTTCATCCACGGCGACGGAGCCCCCATGAACCTGCGCGACCTTGATCTGAACCTGCTGCTGGTGCTGCACCAGCTACTCATCGACCGTCAGGTGTCCAGTGCCGCCGACAATCTCGGGCTGACCCAGCCGGCAATGAGTAACGCTCTGAAACGCTTGCGCAGCACCTTGAACGACGAGCTGTTCGTGCGCAGCGGACGCAGCATGCAACCCACGCCCTACGCCGAACAGCTGGCACAACCCGTGGCCCAGGCCATCGCCCTGCTCCACCAGGCGCTGCAACGACCTGCGGCGTTCGACCCGGCCAGCAGCCGGCGGCGCTTTACCCTGGCGATGACCGATATTGGTGAGATCTACTTCATGCCGCAGTTGATCGACACCCTGCTGCAACGTGCGCCGGGGCTGTCGGTGACGACCGTGCGCAGCGACGCTCAGCTGTCCGAAGCACTGGCCAGCGGCGCGATCGATCTGGCTGTGGGTCTGCAACCCAACCTGCAGAGCGGCTTTTACCAGCGAAGGCTGTTTGTGCATCGCTATGTGGTGCTGTGCCGTCACGACCACCCGCTGGCCGGGCAAGCGATGACCGCGCAAGCATTTGCCCGGCAGAGTCACGTCCACGTGGCCGCCGCCAGCACCGGCCACGGTGAAGTCGAACAGTATCTGCGCCGCGCCGGCCTGCAGCGTGATATCCGCCTGGAAGTGCCGCACTTTGTGGCCGTCGGGCATATCCTCCAGCGCAGTGACCTGGTCGCCACCGTACCGGAGCGCTTTGCCTCGACCTGCCTGCAACCGTTCGGCCTGGTTGCGCTGCCATTGCCGGTGCCGCTGCCGGAAATCACCATCAACCTGTTCTGGCATGCACGCTTTCACAAAGAGCCGGCCAACCAGTGGTTTCGGGATTTGATGTTCGAGTTGTTCAGCGACTGAGTGGCCGTTCGTCGCGCCCGACAAACTTCTCCCGGCGTTCACGTGCCGTACCTGTAATGGGCGAAGATTGAGCGCTGCGCGCTTTCGATCACCCCTTGCTTTTGCTAACCCTGTTTTTTGATAACAAGAGGTGTCTCATGAAAACTTCACTGAGCAACCTGTTCGCAATTGCCGGGCTGGCCTGCATGCTGAGCGTGCCGGCCCTTGCTGCATCACCTGCGTCCCCAGGCGACGGTCAGTCATCGTCGATTCCCCACACCGAAACCGCACCGGCGGGCAGCGCCTTGCCGCCAGGCAGTTCGCTGCCCACCGATCCGGTGATGGGCAACGGCATGGACGCTTCAGGCAGCAGCGTACGGCCACCGACCCGGATCAGCCCGGACATTGACGAGCAAGAGAGCAAAGACCGTGATGCACGGCAGAAAATCCTCCGCGAACAAGACCGTGGCCAGGAAGCTCGCGATCAGCCCCCGGCAAAACCCTGAGCCTTGCGGCCCGGCATTCACCTGCGGTGATTGCCGGGCAGTGGCATAACCAAAAGGTATCGCCGCCTCAAAAAGCCGGATTGGTCCGACATGGGTCGTTGCCGCTAGACTGGGCCAAGTGAAGCAGTTAATGACCCCAGAGAATGCCCCCAGATGATCATTTCGGCCTGCACCGACTATCGCGCTGTAGCCCAGCGCCGCCTGCCGCCCTTTCTGTTCCATTACATCGACGGTGGCGCCTACGCCGAGCATACGCTGCGGCGCAACGTCAGTGACCTGGCCGAGATTGCCCTGCGCCAGCGGGTATTGCGCAACATGTCGGATCTGAGCCTGAAAACCTCCCTGCTCGGTGAACAACTGGCCCTGCCGGTGGTGCTGGCCCCGGTCGGGCTGACCGGCATGTATGCGCGCCGGGGTGAAGTCCAGGCCGCGCAGGCGGCGGATGCCAAGGGCATTCCCTTTACCCTCTCGACAGTTTCAGTCTGCCCGATTGAAGAAGTCGCTCCGGCGATCAACCGCCCCATGTGGTTCCAGTTGTATGTGCTCAAAGACCGCGGCTTCATGAAAAACGCCCTGGAGCGCGCCAAAGCGGCGGGCGTCACCACCCTGGTATTCACCGTGGACATGCCCGTGCCTGGCGCCCGCTACCGGGATGCGCATTCTGGCATGAGCGGCCCGAACGCTGCTTTCAGGCGCATGCTGCAAGCCTTTACCCATCCGGCCTGGGCCTGGGATGTCGGACTCAATGGCAAGCCGCACGACCTGGGCAATATCTCGGCCTATCGCGGCCACCCGACCGGGCTGGCCGACTATATCGGTTGGCTGGGCGCCAATTTCGACCCGTCGATTTCCTGGAAAGACCTGGAGTGGATCCGCGAATTCTGGCAAGGGCCGATGATCATCAAGGGCATTCTCGATGCCGAGGATGCCCGCGATGCGGTGAGCTTTGGTGCCGACGGCATCGTGGTCTCCAACCATGGCGGTCGGCAGCTTGATGGCGTGCTGTCGACCGCGCGGGCCCTGCCAGCCATCGCCGATGCGGTCAAAGGCCAGTTAGCGATCCTCGCGGACTCGGGCATCCGCAATGGTCTGGATGTGGTGCGCATGATTGCCCTGGGCGCTGACAGCGTGATGCTCGGTCGCGCGTTTATCTATGCCCTGGCTGCCGCCGGTGGCCAGGGCGTGACGCACCTGCTGGAACTGATCGAGAAAGAAATGCGGGTGGCCATGGTACTGACCGGTGCCCGCTCGATCAGCGAGATCGGCCGTGAATCACTGGTTTGCGCCTGAGACCGGCTCACGGCGTTCACGCAGCAAGTCGATGAACAACTGCAACTCGCGACTGACCGGCTCGCCCTTGCGGCGCAGCAGGCCGAACGGCGCCATCTGCGCGTCGATGGTCAGCGGCAGGGCCTTGACCAGGCCCATTTTCAGGTAGTCGCGCATCGCTGATTCGGACAGCACCATGACCGCGTCGGTCAACTGCACCAGTTGCTGCATGGAGTACACCGAGCTGCACTCGATGATGTCTGCCGGCATCGGCAGTTGCTGGCGCAGCAACGCCTGATCGAAGGCGATACGCGCAGGGCTTGATTGCGGCTGGAGGATCCACGGCCAGTCCCTGACCAGTTCGTCCCATTGCAGGGTTTCGCGGTCGGCCAACGGGTGGCCGCTGTGCACCACGGCAATCAGTTCTTCGTTACCCAGCGCCTCGAATTGGTATTGCTCGCGATCATTGTCAATATTGCGCCGGGTCACGGCGATATCCACCCGGCCCTGCTCCAGCAATTGCACGACCTGATCACTGGTATCGCCCATGATCCGCAGCCGCAACTGTGGGTTGAGCGCCTTGATCTGCGCCACCGCCTGCATCACCAGGTCCGGCGCGGCGCCCATGATGGTGCCAATCGACAAATAGCCGTAACCGCCCTGTTGCCGAGCCGTCAGGTCCGCAGCGCAGCGCTCAAGGCCGCTCAACGCTGCCTCGGCAAAGCGCAGCAGCTCGCGGCCCAACGCCGTAGGTTGCATGCCGCGTGGCAGACGCTCGAACAGTTCGCAGCCAAACAGGTCTTCAATTTCCTGCAGCATGCGGCTGGCAGCAGGCTGCGACATGTTCATGCTGACCGAGGCGCGGTGCAGGTTACGGCTGGCGCCCAGCATCACCAGCATCTGCAGATGCTTGTAGCGCAGGCGGCCAAACAGGTGGTGTTCGTTCATCGCATGACCTTCTGAAGCTGCCCTTTAGACCGATACCCTTAAAGTATCAGCCAACAGCTAATTTCGATTAGTCAGGCATCATAAGGGCGCAGTAGAGTCAGTGCCACAACAAAACACCCGGTTGTTGCTCAGTTCGATAACTCCAAAAAGGAAACTGACGTGAACACTCTCCCTGCCTCTGTGGTGGCCAAGGTCTCTTGGCGCCTGCTGCCATTTCTGCTGTTGATGTACATCATGGCGTTTCTCGACCGCGCCAACGTGGGCTTTGCCAAGCAGACGTTCCAGGCCGATACCGGTATCAGTGACGCGGCCTTTGCCTTCGGTGCCGGGGTGTTCTTCGTCGGCTACGCGCTACTGGAAGTGCCCAGCAACCTGATCATGCACCGGGTCGGTGCCCGGCTGTGGATGTGCCGGATCATGGTCACCTGGGGGCTGGTGTCAGCGGCCATGATGTTTGCCCACGATGAAATGACTTTCTATGTGCTGCGTTTTCTGCTGGGGGTGGCCGAGGCCGGGTTCTTTCCCGGGGTAATTCTGTACCTCACCTACTGGTTCCCCAGTGCGGTGCGCGGCAAGGCCATGGGTTTCTTCTACTTTGGCGCGCCGCTGGCGTTCATTTTCGGCAGCCCGCTGTCGGGCTTGTTACTGGAACTCGATGGTGTACTCGGCGGCCGTGGCTGGCAGTGGCTGTTCGCGGTAGAAGGTCTGCTGGCCAGTGCCGTGGGCATCTGGGCCTACTTTTACCTGGATAACCGCCCTGCCGATGCCAAGTGGCTGACGGCTGAGGAGCGCACCCAACTGCAGAATGTGCTCGATGCCGAGGATCGCGATAAACAAAGCCACGGCAGCCTGCTCAAAATCCTTTGCCAGCCGGCGGTCCTGTACCTGTGCCTGATCTACCTGCTGATCCAGGCCAGCGTCTACGGCGTGGTGTTCTACCTGCCCAGCCAGGTGGCCGGGCTGCTGGGCACTAAAGTCGGGCTGATGGTCGGCATCGTCAGCGCGATCCCGTGGCTGTGCGCCCTGCTCGCGGCCTGGAAAGTACCCGGTATTGCCGACCGCAGCGGCCAGCGCCGCTCAGTGGCGGCCCTGACGCTGGTGATTTCTGGTCTGGGCATTGCCGCCTCGGTCAGCGTCTCCAGCCCGGTACTGGGCATCCTGGCCCTGTGTTTTGCAGCGTCGGGGTTCATTGCCGTGCAGCCGGTGTTCTGGACCTTTCCTGGCAGCTTCCTGGCCGGCTCCGCCGCAGCCGGCGCCATCGCCCTGATCAACTCGTTCGGCGCGCTGGGCGGTTTTATCGCACCGATCATCAAAAACCAGGCCGAGACCCTGTTCCAGTCACCGGCGGCCGGCCTTTACGTGCTCTCGGTGACCACCCTGATCGCTGCGGCGCTGATCCTGGGCATTCGCTCACCTGGCAGTGCGCAGCCGCACAAGCAAGCGAGCTTTCAACACTGATTTTTTCAATAACGACTCTTTTTGTACTGACCAAGAGGCATTATCCATGGCCATTCCTGTCATCAAACACGTGCGCGCCTATGTGCTGCGCGGCGGCGGCGCCGACTATCACGACCAGGGCGACGGGCACTGGATCGACGATCATATCGCCACGCCCATGAGCAAGTACCCCGAGTATCGCCAGAGCCGGCGCAGCTTCGGCATCAACGTGCTGGGCACGCTGGTGGTCGAGGTCGAGGACAGCGACGGCAATGTCGGCTTTGCGGTGACCACCGGCGGCGAACCGGCGGCCTACATCGTCGAAAAACACCTGGCGCGCTTCGTCGAGGGTGCCAGGGTTACCGATATCGAGCGCATCTGGGACCAGATGTATCTGTCGTCGCAGTACTACGGCCGTAAAGGCCTGGTGATCAATACCATTTCCGGAATTGACCTGGCGCTGTGGGACTTGCTTGGCAAGGTCCGTCAGGAGCCGGTCCACCAGTTGCTGGGGGGCGCGGTGCGTGACGAACTGCAGTTCTACGCCACCGGCGCGCGCCCGGACCTGGCGCAGCAGATGGGTTTTATCGGCGGCAAGCTGCCATTGCATCACGGCCCGGCCGAAGGCGAACAGGGCCTGCGCAAAAACCTCGAAGAGCTGGCGGTGATGCGCGAGCGGGTCGGCAAGGACTTCTGGCTGATGCTCGATTGCTGGATGAGCCTGGACCTCAACTACGCCACGCGGCTGGCCCACGGTGCTCAGGAGTTCGGCCTGAAGTGGATCGAAGAGGCGCTGTCGCCGGATGACTACTGGGGTTACGCCGCGCTACGCAAGAACGTCCCCACCGGCATGCTGGTAACCACCGGTGAACACGAAGCGACCCGCTGGGGCTTTCGGATGCTGCTGGAGATGGGCTGCTGCGACATCATCCAGCCCGATGTCGGCTGGTGTGGCGGCATCACCGAGCTGATCAAGATCTCTGCGCTGGCCGATGCGCATAACGCAATGGTCGTACCCCACGGCTCTTCGGTGTACAGCTACCACTTTGTCGCCACCCGCACCAACAGCCCGTTCGCCGAGTTTCTGATGATGGCGCCCAAGGCTGACCAGGTGGTGCCGATGTTCCACCCGCAACTGCTCGGTGAACCGGTGCCGGAGAACGGCCGCATGCGCCTGTCGAGACTGGACAAGCCGGGGTTTGGCGTCGAACTGAACCCCGAGTGCCAGTTGCACCGGCCCTATCAGCACTGACTCTGCGAGGAACCCTTCATGAACATGCCTATCAACCGCTTCAAGGCTGCTTTGGCCAGCGGCGCTCCGCAGTACGGCATCTGGGCCGGGTTTGCCAGCGGCTATGCCGCCGAAATCACCGCCGGTTTCGGTTATGACTGGATGCTGATCGACGGCGAACATGCGCCTAACACCGTGCCTTCAATCCTCGCCCAGTTGCAGGCCGTTGCGCCCTACTCAAGCGCACCGGTGGTGCGGGCCGTGAGCCATGACCCGGTGCTGATCAAGCAGTTGCTTGATATCGGCGTGCAGACCCTGATGATTCCCATGGTCGAAAGCGCCGAGCAGGCCCGTGCCCTGGTGCAGGCTACCCGTTACCCGCCGCATGGTATTCGCGGCGTGGGTGGCGGCCTGACCCGCGCCACCCGTTGGGATGCGGTGCCGGATTACATCAATACCGCGCACCAGCAGTTGTGCCTGATCGTGCAGGTCGAATCGCGCGCCGGCATCGAAAACGCCGCCGCCATTGCAGCGGTCGACGGGGTGGACGCGGTGTTCATCGGCCCGGCTGACCTGTCGACCGGGCTGGGCCATGTCGGCAATCCTTCGCACCCTGAGGTGCAGGAAAAAATCCGCTCGGCCATCGACGCCACCCGGGCGGCCGGCAAGCTCAGCGGCATCCTGGCCCCGGCTGAACAAGACGCCCGACGCTATCAGGACTGGGGCTGCCAGTTCATTGCCGTGGGCATCGACATCAGCCTGATGCGCCAGGCCGCACTGGCCAACCTGGCGCGCTATCGCCAGAGCGCCGAGCCACACACGTCCTCAAAGACCTATTGAACTCACGCCAAAGGATTTGCTCATGACTTCCCTGCCTGTCTATGAGAACTACATCAACGGCCAGTTCATCGCCAGCGGCGAGCATCTGGACGTCTTCAACCCCGCCACCGGCGCGTTGCTGGCCAAGGTCCCGGCCGCCGACGCCGGCCAGGTCGAAGCGGCGCTCGCTGCGGCCCGCGCCGCGCAAAAAGGCTGGGCGCGACGCACCGCCAATGAACGCGCCGGCTACTTGCGCAAGATCGCCAGCCGGATCCGCGAGAACGTGGCGCATCTGGCGCGTACCATTACCCTGGAGCAAGGCAAGATCAGTGCGCTGGCCGAAGTGGAGGTCAACTTTACCGCTGACTATCTGGACTACATGGCCGAATGGGCGCGGCGCATTGAAGGCGAAATCATCACCAGCGACCGTCCCGGCGAGAACATTTTTGTGTTTCGCAAACCTCTGGGGGTGGTGGCCGGCATTTTGCCGTGGAACTTCCCGTTCTTCCTGATCGCCCGCAAGATGGCCCCGGCGCTGTTGACCGGCAACACCATCGTGATCAAGCCCAGCGAAGAAACCCCGAACAACTGCTTTGAATTCGCCAGGCTGGTGGCTGAAACCGACCTGCCGCCAGGCGTGTTCAACGTGGTCTGCGGGGCGGGTCAAGTCGGTGCGGCGCTGAGTGCGCATACCAATGTCGACATGATCAGCTTCACCGGCAGCGTCGAGACCGGCTCGCGGATCATGGCTGCCGCAGCCGGTAATATCACCAAGCTCAATCTGGAACTGGGCGGCAAAGCCCCGGCGATTGTGCTGGCCGACGCCAACCTGGAACTGGCGGTCAAGGCGATTCGCGATTCGCGGATCATCAACAGCGGCCAGGTCTGCAACTGCGCCGAACGGGTTTACGTGGAGCGCCCGGTGGCCGACCGATTCATCGAGCAGATCAGCGCTGCCATGGCCGCCACTCGCTACGGCGATCCGCTGGCCGACAGGGACGTGGAAATGGGGCCGCTGATCAACCGCCAGGGACTCGACAGCGTGGCCGCCAAGGTCCGCACGGCCCAGTCTCAAGGCGCCCAGTTGATTACCGGCGGGAGCATTGCCGATCTCGGCCAGGGTTACCATTACCAACCCACCGTGCTGGCCGGTTGCAGCGCGGACATGGAAATCATGCGCAAGGAAATCTTTGGTCCGGTGCTGCCGATCCAGATCGTCGACGACCTGGATGAAGCCATTGCCCTGGCCAATGACTGCGAATACGGCCTGACCTCATCGCTGTATACCCAGGATTTGAACAAGGCGATGTACGCCATGCGTGAGATCGATTTCGGCGAAACCTACATCAACCGCGAGAACTTCGAGGCGATGCAAGGCTTCCATGCCGGCGTGCGCAAATCCGGGATCGGCGGCGCCGACGGCAAGCATGGGTTGTACGAGTACACCCATACTCACGTCGTTTACTTGCAGGCGTAGGATTTCCGGCGTTTTCTACCCTAGGGGCGGGGTGCGTGGCGGGATCTGGCGGCGCTTGCCGGTGGCTTCGAAGGCCGCCGCCAGGCGCAGCAGGTTGTTGTCGTCATAGGCCCGGCCGGCGAAGGTCAGGCCCACCGGCATGCCAATGTCGGCCATCACGCCCATCGGCACGGTGACGGTAGGCACGCCCAGGTGGCGGATGGCGAGGTTGCCGTTGGCCACCCAGATGCCGTTGCTCCAGGCTATGTCGTTGGACGCCGGGTTGATGTCGGCATCGGCCGGCGCCACATCGGCCACGGTCGGGAACAGTACGGCGTCCAGGCCCTGGTGCTGCATCCATTGTTCCAGATCGATACGCCGCGTCTGCTCCAGACCGCGCAAGCCGTCAGGCAGCGTGGCGATCCGGTCCCAGGGCGTGATGCCGCGCTTGGCCATGTTCACGTATTCGTCCATGCCGGCGGCCAGTTCATCCTCACGGTTAGGCAAAGTGCCGGGGTCATGGGGGAATATCTGCGGGCCGTCGACATCGGCCAGTTGGTTGAGTTGCGGATCGCCATTGGCACGCAAAAAGTCATCGAACGCCCAGCCTGACAGCTCCCACAACTCATCGTGCAGGAACTCCTTGCTGACCAGACCGCGATTGAACACCGTCGGTGCACCCGGACGGTCGCCTTCGCAATTGGACACCAGCGGAAAATCGGTCTCGACCACCTCGGCCCCGGCCGCCTCAAGTGCCCGGCGCGCCTGCTGCCAGAGCTCGATCACGCTGGCACGGGTATGAATCTGCTGGCCGGTTGGCCCGCCAATGCCCGGTGCTTCACTGCTGCCCATCTGCGGGTCCTGGTTGATGAACATTTTCGGCACGCCAAAGCGCTTGCCGGCCAGTGCAGCGGGCGCCGCCTGCAGGTCAAGATAAGACGCCGGGCGCACGCTGGAAGCCTTGGGAATCGGCACCCAGGGCTGCAGCCGCCACAAGTCGCCACGGTTGTCGGGGTCGTCGGCGACCACCACATCGAGCACTTCAAGCAAGTCGGCCATGGTCCGGGCGTAGGGCACCACCACATCCATGGTCGGCGTCAACGGCCAGTTACCGCGTACCGAAATCACCCCGCGTGACGGCGTATAGGCGCACAGGCCATTATTGGACGCAGGGCCACGACCGCTGGACCAGGTCTCCTCAGCCAGGCCGAATGCCGCGAAGCTCGCCGCCGTGGCGGTGCCGGCACCGTTGGACGAGCCCGAGGCAAAGGGGGCAGTCAGGTAGTCGGCGTTATAGGGGCTTTCAGCGCGGCCATACACGCCGCGTTGCATACCACCATTGGCCATCGGCGGCATGTTGGTCTTGCCCAGGCAGATCGCGCCACCGGCACGCAGGCGCTCGACGGTGAAGGCATCCTTTTGAGCAACCAGATCCTTGAATGCCGGGCTGCCCGACGCGGCGGTCAGGCCTTTGACCAGATAACTGTCTTTGGCGGTATAGGGAATGCCATCGAGCGGTCCGAGGGTCTGGCCACGGGCACGCCGGGCATCGCTGGCACGGGCCTCTTCGAGCGCATCGGGGTTACGCACCACCACGGCATTGAGCGCGGTGGCCGTGCCTGCGACGTCATAGGCATCGATGCGCGCCAGGTAGGCCTGGACCAGCTCAACGGCGGTGGTTTGCCCGCTTTGCAGGGCCTGGCGCAACTCGGCGATGGAGACTTCGGTGACTTCGATCATGGACGTGTTCACTCTGATTCGGATCAAGACGCAGCCCGCCATCATACAGCAGCCGTATTCAACGGGCGGCGGGCACGGCAGAGTGTGGTGTGTGCGGCGCAGGCGTCAATAGGCGTGGCTGCACTGACTGATTGCCCGAAGGCTCAGACATTGGCTTATTGTCTTGCTGCAACCGCTCAATGATTTCAGGCTGTAACACCCGGCCTTGAGCCGCTAAGCTGTGGCCCTCCCGGCACCGCCGACGCACCCTGTTGCTTTCCCAAGGACCCCGTTTGAATACCGTTACCGCCGTACCGCCGCCCAGCTACGCGAAAATAATCCTGCTCGGCCTGCTGCAGATCCTCTCCTGGGGCGGCTCGTTCTATCTGCTGGGGGTGCTGGCCACGCCGATTGCCGCCGACACCGGCTGGTCGCATCAATGGGTACTGGGCGCGGCCTCGCTGGGCTTGCTGGTCGCAGCGCTGCTGTCGCCGTGGTGCGGGCGGATGATCGCCAAAGTCGGCGGCCGGCAGGTGCTCAGTGCCCACAGCCTGATTCTTGCGGCGGGTCTGGTCATGATGGCGCTGGCCCCTTCGCTGCCGGTGTTCCTGCTGGCCTGGGTGGTGCTTGGCGCAGCGATGGCCACCGGACTGTACGACGCGCTGTTCACGGCATTGGGGGCACTTTACGGCATGAAGGCGCGCCCGGTGATTGTCGGCATCACGCTGATTTCCGGGTTCTGCACCACGGTTATCTGGCCACTGCTGGCGATAATGGAACACAGCATGGGCTGGCGCATGACCTGCGGGGTATTGGGCGTAGTCGCGCTGTGCACGCTGTTTCCGCTGTATCGCTATGCACTGGAGCGCCATACCCCGACGATTAGCGCGACGAAAGCTGCGCAAGGTAACGATCAATCACTGGCGCCCTCGCTGTACTGGGCAATGACCCTGCTGTTTGCCATCGCCGCAGCGCTGATGACCTGCGTCTCGATCGTGCTGATCACTGTGCTGCAGGATCGCGGCCACAGCCTGGCCTCGGCGATCGCGCTGGGAGCGATGATTGGTCCGGCCCAGGTGCTGTGCCGGGTAGTGGATCTGTTGGCCAAGCGCCAGGCGCCGCTGTTCACCGCCCTGCTGTCCAGCGGCATGACCGCTCTGGGTCTGTTGCTGGTGGACTTTTCCCCGGACCTGGTGGTGCTGGGTCTGCTTTGCTATGGCGTAGGCAATGGCTTGCGCGCAATGGTCAAAAGCACCCTGCCGATGGTGGTGGTCAACCCAGCCCATTACGCGGTGGTGTCCGGGCGCATGGCCCGCCCCGCGCTACTGGCCCAGGCGGCAGCGCCACTGGCCTGCGGCTACGTGATTTCCTCCTTTGGCAGCAACGCGATGCTGCACCTGCTCAACGCATTGGCGTTGCTGGCCTTCGCCCTGTGTCTGTGGCTGGCGTATCTGATCAGGCAGACCAAGGTCGTTGCTCACGCCTGATTGGCCGGCTTGCCGGGCTGCTCTTGGCCGCACGGCTCAGCCAGCGGTGAGGAATTGGTCCAAGCGCTGACCGCTGCTATCAAGGCCAGCAAATGGCTGTCACAGGCCAGGCGGGCGAATAATGCACACACTGGCGGGCGATGCCTTAACTGCGTCGCTGCCAGTGAAAGCCGGCCACATCGATCCGCTGCTTCCGGGTGCCATCCCATTGCACCGCAAACCCGGCCGCCTCCAGCGCCTGGACAAGACGCCGGGCAACGCTCATGGCGATGTCCGGGTCGTCGTTCAGCGCGCCGAAGGCGAGCATCAGGCCGCCTTCCTGAATCGACCGTTCCACGTCCTGACCGTGATAGAAGCAATAACCGTGATAATGCCCGTCAGGTGCCTGGTGGATGGCTTCGGCCACTTCCGTGAATCCGTCAGACATGGTGTAGCCGGCATTGCCCAAGGCGCAGATGCCCTCTTCGTGTAACTGATAGAACACCGCGTCTAGCCGGTCGCAATCGGTCTGCTGCGCCCAGCTGTGCTGCGCTTCGCGCTTGCGTTGCAGTTCAGGTTCGATCAACGCCTTGAGCATTGCCTCATCACAGCCATCTTCAAGAATATCGTCGACCATCTCGTGCATTTCTTCGGCCGTGTAATACCCGGACCACACCCACAGATGGATGCTGTCGGCGATGTATTGTTCATCCTCGTTCATGCGCTGTTTCTCTCTGCTTTAATGTGGGCGGTGACATGCAGACCGGGCGGCATGGTGGCGGTTCCTTGACGCCAATCAGGGGGTTCTATATTTCCTGTGCAAATAATGAAATTATTCCCAACTATTTCTGACAGTTAGTGTCTGTCAACGCACACCGGTCATCTATGGGAAGCCGGTGTATTTAATACTCAGGAGCATGGCACATGGCGGTACTGCAGATCGGCACCATCGAGGCGATCCGTAACAAAAAGACGCAGCTTCTGGATAACTGGATCAAAGGCCTGCAAGCCAGTGGCGCAACACGCAATCTCAAAGAACACGACTTGCAGCAACAGACGTCTGAATTTATCAATCTGCTGAGCGCGGGCCTGGAAAACGGTAATGGCTCCTCCCTTGCGATCAGTGGCTGGACCGATATCCGCCAGTTTCTGGAAAGACTCTCGGCCAGCCGCGCCCTGTTAGGCCATGACTCGCAACAGACCGCCAGTTTTATCTTCGCGTTCAAAGGGCCGTTGTTTGGCTTGCTGCAAGAGCACTACCGTAACGAGCCGGAGCAACTGGCCGAACAGCTCTGGGAGGTCTCCGAACTGCTCGATGCGTTGGGCATGCACACCATTGCCACCTTCCAAAAGTCCCGTGAGGCGGTGATCAAGCGTCAGCAGGAAGAACTGCTGGAACTGTCCACCCCGGTGGTCAAGCTCTGGGATGGCGTGTTGGCCTTGCCAATGATCGGCACCCTGGATTCGCAACGCACCCAGATGGTCATGGAGTCGCTGCTGCAGCGCATCGTCGACACCGGTTCGGAAATCGCCATCATCGATATTACCGGCGTGCCAACCGTCGATACCCTGGTGGCCCAGCACCTGCTCAAGACCGTCACCGCCATCCGCCTGATGGGCGCCGACTGCATCATCAGTGGCGTACGGCCGCAGATCGCCCAGACCATCGTCCATCTGGGCCTGGACCTGCAAGGCGTGGTGACCAAAGCCAACCTGTCCGACGCCCTGAAACTGGCCTTGACCCGCCTGGGTGTTTCTGTCGAAAAAGCGGTCTGAAACCATGGACAGAATTCCGATCCTGCGCATGGGTGAGTTTTTGCTGGTCACCATTCAGGTCGACATGCACGACCAGCTCGCCCTGACCCTGCAGAACGACCTGGCCGAGCTGATCAGCAAGACCTCGGCCCGTGGCGTGCTTATCGATATCTCGGCGCTGGACATGGTCGATTCGTTCATCGGCCGGATGATCGGCACCATTTCCGGCCTGTCGCGCATCATGGATGCTGAAACCATGCTGGTCGGCATGCAGCCGGCGGTGGCCATTACCCTGGTCGAGCTGGGCATGACCCTGCCCGGCGTCAGCACCGCGCTCAATGTCGAGCGCGGGATGCAGTTGCTGCGTGAACGAGTGACGCGCCGATGATCCTGCGCAGCAGCGGCACCCAACCGATCACCATCGAGCAGGATGTGGTGTTGGCCCGGCAAACCGCCCGCAAGCTGGCCACCGAGTGCGGCATGCGTCTGGTCGACCTGACCAAGATGGTCACAGCCGTCAGTGAACTGGCGCGCAATACCGTGGTGTATGGCGGCGGCGGTGACATGGACTGGCAAATTCTCGAAGAAAACACCCGGGTCGGTCTGCGCCTGACCTTCCGTGATCAAGGCCCCGGCATCCCCGACACCAAACTGGCGCTCACCGACGGCTGGACCTCCGGCAACGGGCTGGGCCTGGGCTTGACCGGCGCCCGTCGACTGGTCGACGAATTTGAACTGGACACGGCCGCCGGCCAGGGAACGCGAGTCACGATCACCCGATGGACATGAATATCAGCGGCAGCCTCACCGAGGTGTTGCCGATCGAAGACCAGAGTCAGGTGGGGCACGCCCGGCGCACCACACAAAAGCTCGCTCAGCAGCACGGGTTCGATGAAACCGATGCCGGTCGGGTTGCCCTGGTCACGACCGAGCTGGCCAGCAACCTGCTCAAGCACGCCGGGCATGGTGAGCTTCATCTGCGTGTCCTGCCGCGAGCGCAGAGTTGCGGGATCGAAATTCTGGCCGTGGATCGTGGCCCGGGCTTCGATGTGCAGACCGCTCTGACCGACGGCTTTTCCACTGGCGGCACCCAGGGCATCGGCCTCGGCGCAATCAGTCGTATGGCCGACGTCTTCGACGTGCAGGCCGACCCGCGCGGTTCGGTGGTGCTGGCCCGCTTCTACCCGCGCGGCGACAGTACGCCAGACCTGGCGCTGGGCGTGAGCCAGCACTCATTGCACAACGATCCAGCCTGCGGCGATAGCTGGCATCTGGTGTTGCACCCACAAGGTTTCAATGCGCTGGTCATCGATGGCCTGGGGCATGGCGTGGAGGCCGAACAGGCCGCTCGCGCCGGCGAGGCGGCCTTTGCGCGGGCGAGTTGCAGCGCGCCTGCCATACTGATGGACGACTTGCATCAAGCCATGCTCGGCACTCGCGGCGGCGCTGCTGGCTTTGCCCAGTACCGGGCAGGGGATCAGGGCGGTCACCTGAGTTTCACCGGCATCGGCAATATCAGCGCCAGCCTGGTCACTGCCGAGCGCTCACGAGGGCTGGCCTCGCATCCCGGTATCGTTGGCGCGCAGTACCGCAAGGCAAAAGCGTTCGACTACCCTCACGTACAGGGACATCTTTTGATCATGCATAGCGACGGCTTGCAGTCACGCTGGAATCTTCAGCACTACCCCGGTCTGGTTTATCGCCACCCTGCCGTGATCGCGACGGTTCTGTACCGTGACTTCTGCCGTGGCCGCGACGATGTCACGGTGCTGGTCGTGGCACTGGAGAACCGCCATGAGTGACCTCATCGAACAGGCGTCGCTGCTCGCCCGCCTGCAAAGCGAAAATGAAGCACTGCGCGCCGAGCTTGAAGAAACCAATCAAGGGGTACTGGCCCTGTACGCCGAGCTCGACACCCAGGCCGAACAACTGCGCCAGACCTCGGACCTGAAAAGCCGCTTTCTGTCGTACATGAGCCATGAGTTCCGCACCCCGCTGGGCTCGATCCTGAGCATTACCAGCCTGCTCAGCGACGAACTGGACGGCCCGCTGAGCCCTGAGCAACACAAGCAGGTGGCATTTGTCAGCACTGCCACGCGTGAGCTGAGCGACATGGTCGATGACCTGCTTGACCTTGCCAAGATCGAGGCCGGACGCATCAGCATCTCACCGGCCTGGTTCGACATGTTCGATCTGTTCGCAGCCCTGCGCGGCATGTTCCGGCCTATCGTGGACCGCGGCCAGGTCGACCTGATTTTCGATGAACCGGTAGGTTTGCCGCGCCTGTTCACCGATGACAAGAAACTCGCGCAGATCCTGCGCAACTTCATTTCCAACTCATTGAAGTTCACCGCTCAGGGTGAAGTGCGGGTTTCTGCGAAGCTTGAGGGCGATAGCCACATTCGCTTCGCGGTGACCGACACCGGAATCGGCATCGACCCGCAGTTGCATGACACGCTGTTCGAGGATTTTTCCCAGGTCGACTCACCGCTGCAGAAACGCCTGCGCGGCACCGGCCTCGGTCTGTCGCTGTGCAAACGCTTTGCCGCGCTGCTGGGCGGTCGGGTGGGCGTGCAAAGCACGCCAGGGGTGGGTTCAAGTTTCTTCGTTGTCATTCCGCTGGCAGTGGCTGCGGAGTCTGTCGATGAAAACTGATATCCGCCTGTTGGTCGTCGACGATAATGAGGCCACGCGCTATGCCCTGCGCCGCCGCCTGGAGCGTCACGGCTATCAAGTGCATGAAGCCGGCACCGGCGGCGAAGGGCTCGCACTGATTGCCAGTGAACTGCCTGACGCGCTGATTCTTGACGTCAACCTGCCAGACATGAGCGGCTTCGATATTGTTCGCCGCTTGCGTGCCGACCCGCTCACGGCACTGCTGCCAGTCATCCACGTGTCGGCGGCCTCGATTCAGACCGGCGATATCATCACCGGCCTTGATGCCGGGGCGGATGCCTACCTGATCCATCCGGTGGATCCCGATGTATTGCTGGCGACCCTGCGCACCCTGCTGCGTGTACGCGAAACGGAAAACGCCCTGCGCGAAAGCGAGGCGCGCTTTCGCGAGATCTTCGTCAATGTTTCGGCACCGATCGCCGTGCTGGACGCTGATCTCAAGGTGCACGAGTGCAACCGCGCCTTCACCCAGTTGATTGAAGACAACCGCAATGCGCAGCGACTCGAAGAGTGCTTTGCTGACGACCAGCAAGCGATGCTCGATGAATTGCGCTTGCGGCTGGTGGCCGGCGAACGCTGGCAAGGCCTGCTCAACATGCGGGTTCATGGCCAGTTGCGCGAAACCGAATGGCAGTTGTCGCCATACCGTGCTGCCGGATTGAGCCTGGTGTTCGTCGAAGACGTCACCGAGCACCGCCATCGGGAACGCTCACACCTTGCGCAGCTCAATGACGCCACCAGCCAGTTGGCCCGCACCGAAGCGCAGTTGCTGCAGGTGCAGAAAATGGATGCGCTGGGCAACCTGACCGGCGGCATCGCTCACGACTTCAACAACCTGCTGACCGGGATCATCACCAGCCTGGAGCTGATTCACAAGCGGGTCAACGACTCACGTCTGGACAAGGTTCAGTTTTACGCAGAAGCCGCACTCAATTCCGCAATGAGCGCCTCCTCGCTGACCCATCGTTTGCTGGCGTTTGCCCGTAAACAGCCGCTGGACACCCGGCCGGTGGATGTCAACGAACGGATCAGCTCACTGGAAGAACTGCTGATGCGTACCATGGGCGAGCGCATTGCGCTGAAGCTTGAGCTGACCAGCCACCCGGCCATCGCCATGGTTGACCCCAGCCAGCTTGAGAGCGCCGTACTCAACCTGGTGATCAATGCCCGCGATGCCCTGCCCCATGGCGGGCACGTATGGATCACCACCTACATGGCGCGCTCCAGCGGCGATCCGAATCTGGCAGACGGCGCCTATGTGGCGCTGGCCGTGCGCGATGACGGCACCGGCATCGAGCACACCCTGATCGACAAGGTGTTCGACCCGTTCTTTACCACCAAGCCGCTGGGTCAGGGCACCGGCCTTGGGCTGTCGAGCATTTACGGTTTTGCCCGCCAGTCCGGCGGCAACGCGAGTATTCGCAGCGTGGCCGGGCGCGGCACCGAAGTCACCATCATGTTGCCCGCCAGCAGTGATCCGGTAAGCGCCGAGGCCTCAAGCATTGCCGTGGACCTGGAGGGCGCAGGCGAGCACGTACTGCTGGTCGAGGACATTGCTTCGGTGCGCATGTTCGTGACCGAGGTTCTGGAAGATGCAGGCTATCGTTGCACTCAGTGCAGTGATGTTGAAACCGCGCAAATGCACCTGCAGGAAGGCGCACGCTTCGACTTGCTGCTGACCGACATTGGCCTGCCGTACATGGATGGCCGGGAACTGGCGCGACAAGCCCGTATTCAGCACCCGACGCTGCCGGTTCTGTTGATGACCGGCTACGCGGCAGGCGTCATCAACCGTCAGCTGTTTCTCGACGACAGCATGGACATCCTGCTCAAGCCATTCCAGATTCATGAGCTGCTGGAGAAGGTACGGCGCACGCTGACCGGTGCCCAGTAAGCGCGCGGGTGAAAAAAAGTCGAACTCCTGTGCATGAGAACTCTCAACATTCTTACATGCACGGGAGGTATTACCATGAACGACAACAGCAAACTCGAACGTAATGCAGGTGCAGACACCGCAGGCCGCGCCGTGGATGCCCAAGGCAAACCGGTGGATGTGGTACGCCGCGACCTTGAGGATCCGTCTGGCAAAACCCGAGCGGTGGATGAAGTGCTGACCCCGACGACGATCCGCACCAAAGAGCAGGAAGCCGAAGAGCTGAAGCGTCAAGTCGACAAGATCGAGCGCGACGTTGCCGATGGCCGAGCCTGACTGTAGGAACGGCTTCAGCCGTGAAGGATTGAACCGCGAGACCTGCCCTGCAAGCGGCACTTGACCATGGCATCCGGCGCTCTGCGCAGCATAGAATGACAGGGTCAGTCTGACTCTTGCCTGGGATGCTCATCATGGGATGCCCGCATGTCTGCGCCGGTGCCACGCTCAAATGCAGCTTTGGTGTCGCGCCTTCGATGCTCAACGTACTGCCTGCCAACCGTATGCTGACTGCCGGCATGCCGGCTGCGAACATCATGGATCACATTCCGCTGCTCAACATTCTGCCATTCGGCATGTGCATGAGCATGGCCAACCCAATGGTCGCAGCCGCCACCGCAGCGGCACTGGGGGTATTGACCCCGATGCCCTGCATCCCGGCCACCGCTTCACCCTGGATACCCGGTGCGCCGACCATGCTGTTAGGTTCGATGCCGGCGCTGGACGCCAACTGCACATTGATGTGCAACTGGGGCGGCGCAATCAAGGTGCTGTATCCGGGGCAGGTGCAACTGCTGATTCCTTGAGGGCACCTGTCAGGGCGCTTCACGCCACTTCAGCCACCAGGCCTTCCAGCGCGACAGCGGTTTGCCTTCCAGATCAAGCGGCCTGCCATCGCTACTGTACTCGCTGGCACGTTCCAGCAGCTTGCCTCGCTGATACTCCAGGCGCGCCGCTAATTGACCATTGGCGTGAAAACGCTGGCTCTGACCATGCAACTGACCCAGCCGGTAGTGGTCCCGGGCCGCCAGGGTGCCATCCTCGAAATAGGTGTCGGCAACGCCATGCAGCAGCCCGGCCTGATAGTGAGCCTGACGAATCAATGGGCCTTGGGCGCTGTAATACTGCGCAAGGCCATGCAGCTTGTCCTGGCGATAGTTGAGCCGGGCACTGACCACTGCATTGCTGTGGTAGATGACCATCGGCCCTTCCAGCAGCCCGTTGCGGTAGCTCAGTGCCGCCTGTGGCCGGTCGTTCTCGGTTATTTGCGCAGCCCCGTGTAACTGCCCATCCTGCAGGCGGGCGCGCAAGCGGCTGTCGCCACGCCGCAGGTCAACGTCTTCGCTACTCATCAGTTGACCTTCACCAGACCGCCCTTGATCGTCAGCATCGCGCCACCATCGACCGTCTGTTCGGCACCACCCTTGTTGGTCAGGCTGACCCCCGCATCGTTGGTCAAAGTGGTACCGGCCTTGTTATCCAGCGAAGTCCCCGCCTTGTTGGTCAACGCCGTACCCGCCTGGTTGGTCAGGGATGTTCCGGCCTGGGTGGTGACACTGGCGCTGCTTTTGGCAAGGTAGTCACCGGTGCTCTGCAGTGTCAGCTTGCCAGTGACCTTGATGGTCAGGTCGCCGCTGACCGTCAGCGAGTAATCGCCCTTGACGGTGTGGCTATAGTTGCCGTTGGTGGTCAGGGTCTGGTTGCCGCCGACCTTCAGGGTACGGTCGGTGTGGATGTCCAGGGTGTCGCTGCCAGCTTGCAGGGTGACACTGCGGTCGCCCTTCTCCAGGGTAACGGTTTCATTGCCTTCTTTGACCGTACGGGTCCGGGCGTTCTGGACAGTCAGGGTTTCGTCATGCCCCACGGTAGCGGTGGTGTCGTTGAGCACATTGAAGGTCAGGTCTTTCTGCGCTTGCAGAAACACTTGTTCGCTGTCCTTCTTGTCTTCAAAACGCAGTTCGTTGAAACCTCCGCCGCCCTTTGACGACTGGGTCTTGATCCCCGATTGGGTCTGATTGGCGGGCAAGCTGTAAGGCAACGAGTTGTCGCCGTTGTAGATGCAGCCGGTGACCAGCGGCCGGTCCGGATCACCGTCAATGAAGGTCACCACCACCTCCTGGCCGATACGCGGAATAAACTGCATGCCAAAGCCTTTGCCGGTCCAGCCTTGCGCGACCCGCACCCAGCAGGAACTGCTTTCATCATTCTTGCCATCGCGGTCCCAGGGGAACTGAACCTTGATCCGCCCGTATTCGTCGGTCCAGATTTCTTCGCCAGCCTTGCCCACCACTTTGGCAACCTGAGTGTGCATGGTCGGCTTGGGCGTGGTCTTGAGCGGGCGATAATTGACGCTTTTGGGGATGGCCTCAAAACGATTGCGGTAACTTTCGTGACTGACTTGATGAGACACCGAGGTCACGACCCAATCGATATTGGCCTCGGCGTCGTCATGACCGCTCAGCGTGAACCAGTGCCCCGGCACCAGCCAGCGACAATCGCTGTCACCCACGAAACGCTTTTGCTGGCTGCGCAAGGCGTCGACCCGTTGCTTGGTCAATGCATCGCCACGCGCCTTGGCCACGTAGCCGCCAGGGTGATCGTATACGGTCAGAGGCCCTGCACTGGCCTGCGCCTGGCTGTATAACGAGGTCGTCGGCGTGGTGAATTCATAATCGGTCGCCGAATACACCCCGGACACCGCCTGCACCACCAGCTCCCCGGAACGCACCCCATGCAGCTCACGCCCGCCCATGCCCTGGCCCAGATACGCCACCGTGGGGCCGTTGGGAATCTGCACGAAGGCATCGTTGCTGTCGGCCAGCACCAGCGTATGCGCCCCCTCTGCATGGGTGAAGAACCAGAAAATGCCTTCCTCCTCCAGCAGCCGCGACACAAAGGCAAAGTCGCTTTCAGCGTACTGCACGCAATACTCACGCGGGCTGTAGCTGCCGGTCAGCGACAGCTTGAAATCGGTAAAGCCATGGGCCTTGAAAATTGTGGTGACGATGTCTGAGGTACTGAGATTCTGGAACACCCGGTTATTGCGCGCCAGGGTCAGCCACCACAGCCAGGGGCGCAACAGCAGTTGGTAGTGATCGGCAGTGGCATCACCCGGTAACTGACGGATTTCGGCCACCAGCGCGTCAAGTGGACGCTGGTTGGCGTCGTTGTGCAGGGTGACGGTGACGTGGGTCGCGATGGCTGAGGCCATGTTCACGGCACTGTCACTCAAGCCGTACAACTGGTACACGCCCGCAACCCCGAGCGACTCCTGGCCGCTGAGTGACTCAGGATACAAAGCTGACAGTGTCGAACCGCTGAGCGCCAGGGTGCTATTGGAATCTACAGGACGCGGCATCGTTTACTTGGCGCCCTTAGAGCGGTTGCAGGGAGGGCAAAGCAGTTGCAAGTTGTCGATGTTGTTGGCCAGGACGTCCTGGATACTCCAGGAGACCAGCCGGTTGCCCAGTCTGACGGTCAGTGTGTTGTTCACCCCGACCTCATATTGCAAGTGATCCGATTCACCCGTGTTGGTGTAGCGCACCGGAATCGATCCGCTCTCGGCAATGATCCAATGGTTGCCGTTGTTCTGGGGGGTGAAGGCCGCGACTGTCATCATGGTCGTCTGCTTGACAACGTTCCAGGTAAATGTCGATTTCGCCTGCATATGATCCACATCGGCGATATCGATCGGCAAGATGCGCCCGCCACAGCGGCCCGCACATTTGAACGTATCCCAGTTGAATGGCGAGTCGAACAGCTTGGTCGGGGTATTGTCACCGTCGCGGCCGATACGTTTCCTGACGAATTCCCAGTTATGCCGGGCTACAGTCTGCGTGTTATCCCAGCCTAGACCACCCATGGGTCCTACAATCAGCAACATGTCTTGCTCCTCCGCTCCAACAGGTAATCGGCAGGCATTGCTGCCAGTCCAGGAAAATAGCTTGTTACTCCAACACCCACTCTGCCAACCGCCCGGTCACCTGGCGCATCAACACATTCTCGATATCCCTTGCCCCCGCCCCGCCACATTGCGCCAGCACTGCCTTGACGATCCGCTGATCAAACTCGAACGGCTTGCCGGTGGCCGCCTTGTAGCGCGCGCGCAGTTTTTCCAGCTTGGCCAGCACGATTGACTCCAGCGTCGCTTCATCCAGCGGCTGGTAGGCCACCACGGTCATGCGCGCCAGCAAGGCCGGGCGAAAAGCGCCGAGCAGTACCTGCTGCAAGCGGGCATTGAACGGTTCGCCTGCCAGTTCCGGCGCCGGGGTTTCCAGGATCAGCTCGGCGCCAACATTGCTGGTCGCCAGAATCACGGTGTTCTTGAAATCCACCACCAAGCCCGTACCGTCTTCCATCACACCTTTGTCGAACACGTTGTAGAACGCTTCCAGAACATCGGGATGGGCTTTTTCGATTTCGTCGAGCAGCACCACACTGTAGGGCTTGCGTCGTACCGCTTCGGTCAGCACACCGCCGTGGCCATAACCCACATAGCCAGGCGGTGCGCCTTTGAGCTGGCTGACGGTGTGCGCCTCCTGGTATTCGGAAAGGTTGATGCTGATCAGGTTGCGCTCGCCGCCATACAACGCATCAGCCAGCGCATAAGCTGTTTCGGTCTTGCCGACACCGGTCGGCCCCGGTAGCAGGAATACGCCCACCGGTTTGTGCGGATCGGTCAGCCCGGCGCGGTAAGCCTGCAAGCGTTGCGCAATGGTTGCCAATGCCACGCCCTGGCCCATGACCCGCTGGCCAAGACGCTGGGCCAGCGTTCGCAAGGCAAACGCTTCGTCGGCGAGCATCCTGCCCAGCGGAATGCCGGTCCAGTTGGCGATTACCGCCGCGACAACCCTGGAGTCAACCTGCTCCGGCACCAGGGTTTCATCCTGACGAATCACGGCCAGGCCTTTTTCAAGGCGCTCCAGCCGCGCAGCCAGTTCATCGATGCGCAAATCCAGCTCGGCGTCATCCACCGCCGGATCGACAGCCTCATTGAGCACCAGCAACTGCTGACGAATATCGGCACGCTCACGCACTGCCGCGCGCTCCTGGCTCCAACGGCCCTCCAGTTCCTGAGCGGCCAGGCGACTGTCCAGTTCCTGCTGCTCCAGCACCTGGACACGAAGGCGATGGTCCTGACCGGTCAACTGTTCACGGCGCAACCGTTGCAGTTCGTCCAGCGCAGCGGCCTGGCGATGACGCAACGCTTCCAGCGCCGGGGGCACGTCGTGTTGGGCCAGGGACACTCGAGCGCAGGCCGTGTCGAGCACGCTGATGGCCTTGTCAGGCAACTGCCGCCCGGAAATGTAGCGTTGACTGAGTTTGACCGCATCGACAATCGCGCTGTTGAGCACATCGACACCGTGATGCTGTTCAAGCCGCTCGGTGACGGCACGCAGCATCTGCACAGCGGTAGGCTCGTCCGGTTCTTCGACCTGAACCAATTGAAAACGCCGGGCCAGCGCCGGGTCTTTCTCGAAGTATTTTTTGTATTCCAGCCAGGTGGTCGCGGCCAGGGTGCGCAGTTCGCCGCGGGCCAGCGCCGGTTTGAGCAGGTTGGCAGCATCGCTCTGGCCTTCGGCGGCACCAGCACCGATAAGCGTGTGGGCCTCATCAATGAACAGAATCACCTTGCCAGCCGCTTTGCGCACGCCGTCGATAACCCCTTTGAGGCGCTTCTCAAACTCGCCCTTGACCCCGGCCCCGGCTTGCAGCAGCCCGAGATCCAGCGTGCGCAGGCTTACGCCCTGCAACAACGGCGGGATTTCGCCTTTGGCAATCCGCAGCGCCAGACCTTCGACCACAGCGGTCTTGCCCACCCCGGGAGCCCCGACCAGAATCGGGTTGTTCTGGCGGCGGCGCAGCAAAATATCGATGCATTGGCGAATCTCGTTGTCACGGCCAATGATCGGATCGATGTTACCGGCCCGTGCTTCGGCGGTCAGGTCGTGGGTGTACAGCGTCAGCAAGGAGCCGCCAGCGGTATCACTCTGCGAGTCGGCACTGGACGGTACGCTGGCCGCGTTGGCTGGCGGGTTCTGCGATTCGCCCGAGTGTGCGATGCAGTCCGGCAATTGCTCGCGCAGCTTTTGCCGTGATACCGAGCGCAGCCCGGGCACACGGCTGAACACCTCCGGGTACTGCGCTTGGTGCTCCAGCAAGGTCAATAACAGCAGTGCCGAACGCACGCTGGCAATGCCTTGCGCGCAGGACTGCTGCACGGCTGCCTCGATCAACCCCAACAGCTGTCGGGACAGGGTTGGGCTGTGGCTATTGCCTGGCGTAAAGCCGTGCAAGGTTCGCTGGATTTCAGCGCACAGCGGCGCACTGTTGACCCCGAGGGCCGGTAACAGGACCGCCAGATCCCCTTCGGGCGCATCGAGCAATTCGAGCAGTAGATGCTCGACCTCGACAAATTCATGGCCACCCTGCCAGGCACGCTGCGCGGCGCGCTCCATGGCATCGCGACAATGGCTGTTGAGGCGCCCGATCAGGCTTGCGATTTCCATGTCAGGCTCCGTTTTTACCGAGGCTGACGTCGATCCAGTAATTACCCTGGCGTACTTCACGGTTCAGCCAACTGCCCTGCCCCAGGCCTGGCTGGTGTACCTGACCAAGCCGCTGGATGTCGCTCTTGTCGACATGGATGCGCAACTCACACTGCAGTTCGGCACCAAAATAGAAGCTCACCAGCGCTGCCAGTTGTCGATGGCTCAAACGCCCTGGCATAAAACTGTCAGCCCGGGTCGGCTGCAGTGGGCCCAGATGAATGCGCACCCCCTGTTGCTGGTCCCAGGCCCGACTGCCACAGACCGCGTTGCGGCCCAGACTCAGGTTGCGCCCCTGGCGACCGAGCACCGTGCGGCTGGCTGGCGGAATGCGCCGCCAGCCGCCGAGGAAGTCCTCAATCCGCACGTTCAGGTCGAAGTGATGGCGGAGCAAGCTCTGCAAACCGGCCACCGAGCGCCGCCCGTTGGCCAGCAATGCCGCCCGGGCAATCAGTGCCTTTTCCGGAACCGACACAGGCATGCCGGGCGGCTGGCTGGTCAACCCGCAAAGCGCTTGCAACTGCTGGTAAACCGGGCTGTGTTCGCTGCGCTGATAAGGCAAAGCAATCCGGTGTTTAAGCTGGACTCTGTATAGCAGGCTCAGCAAGCGGTGCTGAAACAGGTCGAGAAACGCCAGCGTGCCCCGATCCCCGGCACGGACTCGTTGTTGCAACCATTCCTGATAGGCGTAAGGCAGCGGGCCATCAGGGCCACCGAGACCAAAAACCGGGGTATGCAAGGTCAGCCGTGGCACGACCAGCGGCTTGCGGTGCAAATGGCGGTATACCAATGGCGGGCGCAGCGCTGACAAAGGCGCAAACGCCTGTGGGGCAAGCTGCAGGCTGCTGATCTGACTGGGTGAAAACACCGGCAACAAAGGACCACGCAGGCGCACGGCTTCCTGCTGCGGATCATTGCTGCAGCCCAGTGCCGGCAAGTGCGGCTGCTCACGCTCGAGAATCTGCAGCGCCTGCAACCATTCGAAACGCTGCGGCGCCCAGCGCAGACGTGCGCTTAAAGTGCCAGGCCCGCGATGCTCTCGGGTTGCCATCTCATGATCTCCTTGTCACCTTCGACCAGCACCGTACGCACGAAGCAGTTGGTGGTGGCATACAAGGCGAAGAAATTCGCCAGTACCGCGCAAAACAGTACCCGGCTATGCCCCGCCGCGCCCTTGGAATCGAGAGTCAGGCGTACTTCGAGGCCGTTACGCCAGCCACGCCAGGCATCCTGGCCGACCCGATCGACCACCCGTTCAGTGCGTATGCCGACAATGCAGTCGATCTGCTGACGTACCGCAGAATCCTCGCGCAGATTGTGCAGCACGAGCATTTCCTTGAGCGATGCCAGTGCCTTGGGGCCTTCGACCAGCGAGGTATGGTTAAGGTTGAGCTGCGACACCAGCCGCCAGCGCGAGGCGCCGGCCAGATTGGGCATTGATTGCCGGGTCGGGCTTTTAAGCAGGTGAATCTGTGCCACTGGGCCGCTGCTTTCGAATTTGAGCACGCTATTGGGCGCCAGGCGCTCAGCCAGATGCCGATTGGTGCACAGTACCTTGGCGGTGAAATGGCGTCCGGGCTGCTCTTGGCTCGGCTGAAACTCGCTGTCGACCAGACTGAGCATCAGGTCAGTACCGGGACGCCCGGCTTTCAGGCCGCTGATGCGTCGCGCATGCCAGAACAGCGCTCGGTCGCCGACACCATGCTGGTCACCATAGAACGGCGCAACCGGCTGGATTACGCCATTGTGGCTGGATACCAGGCTGCGAATGCTGTGAATCTCTGTGCTGCTGTCGCGGTGCGAATCGGCAACCAGCAAGTGCTCACTGCGTGTGCCATCGGGCCGCAGGGTTTCGGCGGTGCGCGGAAACAGGTTGATGATTGGCGCACACCCCAGTGCGATGTCTTCGCGTTGCAGGCTGACCCGCTGGCTCGGCAGCGTATCGAACGCGATGTAGACCAGCAAACGATCAGTGGCCTGGGCCGGAATACGTAGCGGGATATCGAAAAAAGCGAATTTTTCCGGGAAGGTGAAGTACTCCACCAACAGCCGCAATGCCGGATGGACACCGTCTTCGTCAGGCAACAGGCTTTGTTGTTCAGCGAAGCCAACCGCAGCGGGTAAGGCATTGACCGCCTGCGGGGTGCCGCCTGGCACGGCGCACACAACATCAAGGCTATGCGCGGCCAGCAAATCGTAAAGCAAGGCCCGATTGATCGGCGAGCCCGCCAGGTGAATGCGCAAGTGGGTCAGGCTGTCAGGCAGCTGCGCCCAGTTCTTCTCGCCACTGCACGACAGTTGCAGGCACAGTGACGAGCTGGCGCGATTGATCGCCGTTTCACTCTGGCTTCGGTCGGTATCGAGCAGTGTCACCTCTTCAACCCTTACCGGCCACAGTGTCAGGTCAAAACCGGTACGGAAGTACAGACTGTCAGGCTGAGACTTGTCCGGGGCCTTGAACACCGACGTTGCGCGGGGTAACAGGTAGCCGTCGGCAATATTGCCCTTGGAGGTGTCGGGCACGAAACGGGCGATGGCACACGACGGCATCGGACGTAAGGCCAAGGGGTAGAGCTGTTCGAGCAAGGCGTCGCTGAACTCGGCATAACCATCGTCCAGGCGCCGCTGCAGACGTGCCGTCAATAGCGCGAAACTTTCCAGCAGGCGTTCTACATGAGGGTCCTGGGAGCCGGCCGCAGACAACTTCAAATGCCCGGCCAGTGTTGGATGGCTGGCCGCGAAATCTGCCCCGGCACGGTGTAGCCAGGTCAATTCCCGCTGGTAGTAGTCCAGCAGTTCGGCATCAATCGAATCGCTCATGCCTGACCTCGAAGCCGCCCTCACCCAGATTCATTACAAAAGCCATACTGGCCTCCTCAAGACCGCGAATATGACCGATCACACGAATGGTCATGCGCGTGCGCTGGCCGGGCACGCCACTGATTTCCACGCTCTCAAGCTCCAGGCGCGGTTCGAAATGATTGATGGCTTTGCGTATTTCACGGCTGAGCAGGCGCTGGTCCTGCTCACGGTCGGCGTACAGCGCACTCCAGTCACCGATGCCGTAATCGATGACACTGGCGGCCATGCTGTGATGGCGCTCAGTGCGCCGGGTATTGAGCAGACGCTCAAGCTCCCGTCGCACTGACTCGCCGATCCGGCGCGGGTCCTGCGCATCGAAATCGGTCGCCTGGCCACCGGCCAACAGGTCGAACAACGCAACACGCATACCCGGACTCCAGCCGATGGCGCAACAGGTGAGCGATTACTTCGATTGCAGTTTGTTGGCCGCCAGGTCCCACGTAGCCGCGGCGGTGCCTTCCTTGGTGCCGTCGTCTTTCTGGGCGGTGAGCTCCCATTTGATCTTGGTGAAGTTCAGCGACAGGGTTTCTACCGGCTTGCCGCCAGAACCGCCGCTGACGCTGACGTTGGAGATCACCACGTTGGTCAGGGTATAGACGATGAACGGCAGAATCTTGCCGTCCGCTTCTGCAGCGTTACGACCAATGGTGATCTTTGCCTCGGTAATGGGTTTACCAGAGCAGCAGTAGCCGTTGAGGTCCGGGGTCGAGGAGTCGATGAACTTGGTCAGGGTGAACTCGCCGATGTGCGGCTTGCCGGAGGTTCGTTCCGAGTTACTGACGTCGTTGGTCACCTGCATGGCCACGTTGTGGCTGTAGGACATGACTTCGATCTTGTCTGCGTAGCCTTCGATCAGCGAGTCGCCTTTGATCGTGTCGCCCAGATCCAGAATGATTGCATCCATCGGGTGTATTCCTTGCTACGGCTTTAATTTGGGTGAATGGCCCGCTGACGCACAGCGGGCCGGACAATCAGGCAGCGGCGGACGGCGGCAGCGTGGCGACCAGACGAATCGACGCAGTCAACTCTTCGAGCTGGAAGTGCGGACGCAGGAATACCGTGGCACGGTAGCTGCCCGGACGGCCCGGTACGTCAGTGACGTCAATACGCGCTTCGCGCAACGGGTACTGCGCCTTGATCTCCTGCGGCGCGTTGTCGTTGATCAACACGTAGTCGGTGATCCAGTTGTTCAGGTAGCTCTGGACGTTTTCGCGGGTGGCGAACGTGCCGACCTTGTCGCGCAGGATCACTTTGAGATAGTGGGCAAAGCGCGAAGCAGCCAGCACGTAAGGCAGCATGCCGGAAATGCGCGCGTTGGCATTGGCCTCGAAGGTGTTGTAGGTCTTGGGCTTGTTGGTAGTCTGACCGCCGAAGAACACCGCGTCGTTGCTGTTCTTGCGATGGCACAGGGCAATGAAGCCCAGGCTGTCGAGCTCCTTCTCGCGGCGGTCGGTGATCGCCACTTCGGTCGGGCAATTCAACGCCAGATCACCCGACGGGGTAAGGAACTGATACAGCGGCAGATCGCTGACCGTGCCGCCGCCTTCCGGCCCCCGAATGGCCGCGCACCAGCGGTGTTTGGCGAACGCATCGGTGATGCGCTGGGTCAGCAGCCAGCTGGCATTACCCCACAGAAACTTCTTCGGATCGGTTTTCAGGCCTTTTTCCGATGCTTTCAGCTCGCGGCCATCGTTCGGGTCGAACGCGATGAAATCGTCACCCTCGTGCACGCTCTCGGCGAAGTTGAGCATGGTCGGAACCGGCGCATTCTCCGGGTCGTATGGCAGGCGCGCGAGGTAATGCGGCAGCACCATCGACACGTAACGCGAGTCTTCACTCTCGCGGAACTTGTTCCACTTCACCAGCGAAGTGCTCTCGAAGGTCTTGGCCAGGTCACGTGGCACGCCCAGGTCGGCAAAGCTCTTGAGGTCGAACAACTGCGGGCTGGCGGCCGTGATGAGCGGCGCGTGGGCGGCAGCGGCGACATTCGACAGGCTGGTGAGCATGTCAATGTCCGGTGCACTGCGACCGAACTCATAGTCCCCCATCAGCAGGCTGAACGGGCTGCCACCGAACGTGCCGTACTCTTCTTCGTAAACCTTCTTGAACAGTACGCTCTGATCGAATTCCACGGCCTTTTTCAGGTCGTTGGCCAGCTCTTCCTTGCCGACGTTAAGCAGTCGCAGTTTCAGCGAAGTGCCGGTTTCGGTGTTGCTCACCAACTGGTGCAAACCGCGCCAGGAGGCTTCGAGCTTCTGGAACGGTTCGGCGTGCAGAATCAGGTTGAGCTGCGCGTGAATCTGGTCGTCCAGCGCCTTGATACGCTCGCTGATGGTGGTCAGCATGTTGGTGTCGGCGTGAACCTTGTGGCTTTCGACCTCTTCAGCGAACACCTGCAGCATCTGGTGCGCATGGGTCTTGTCATCGCTGCTGCCGCTCACGCTCATGGTGGCGACAATGCGGTCGAGCAACGAGTCGTTCAGGGTCTGGGTGCCGGTGGTAGTGGCAACAGGCTCTTTAGGCATGAAAAATCCTCCGTGGACGGCGCGGATCAGGCAGGGTTGGTGGTCGGGTTCGGATCTTCAGGCGTTTCATCCTGCCCCGCTGGGGTATCCGTATTCACCGGTAACGCTGGCGTTGGCGCAGGCAGTGCCGCCGCGAGCTGAGCCTGAAGCTGCTTGACCGCATCGTCGCTGGAGAGGCCGGAAACCAGACTCTGATCGAGGGCTTCGTTACCATCGAGTTTGATCAGCAGGTCTTGAAGGCGCTGGCGCTTTTCGAACAGTTCTTTCAAGCCATTGACCTGACGAACCAGTTTTTCGGGGCTGAAATCATCAATGCTGTTGAATTGCAGATCGACTTTGAGATTACCGCTTTGGCCTTCCAGAACATTTTCAACAGTGAAGCTCACTTGCGGGTGAATCTTGCTCAGCACGGTATTGAAATTGTCACGATCAATATCTACAAACCCCCGCTTATCCAATCCTGCCTTGGCCGGCGCTGAATTACCTGACAAGTCGGACAGAATCCCCACGACCAGAGGCAACTCCTTTGTTTCAAAGGCGTTGCCAATTTCAACGTCATAAGTGATCTGGACCCGCGGCGGACGATTGCGCCCCAAATAACGCTGTTTGCTTTCCTGATTCGCTGCCATGCCTTACTCCTTCAGATGCCTCGCCACACAGGAGGCCAGGCACACACTGTCGACAAATTCTGACTACACAGGCGCAACTCCCGTTGGAAAGCTGGCTGGGCAAAACATTAGAAGAAGGCTATAAGAAAGCAAAGAAATTTCTTACAAAACCTATGTTGGATTCGTATGAATTTGTCGAAGTTCCCTACAATCAAAGTTTTGGTTGTCGTATTGACAGTTTTTCTGATAAACGGTTGCAGCCTTTTTGCTCAACGCGTTCAATTGCACAGCGTGCGCATTGACGTCGAGCCAAGAGCCAACAACGACACCCCACTGGCGCTGGACTTTGTAGCTGCCAGTGATGCCGTGATGCTCGACCGCCTCAAAGCCACCACCGCCAGCCAGTGGTTCGAACAACGCGAGCAGTTGCAACGCGATTATCCAGGCGCCGTGCACATCTGGAGCCTGGAGGTAGTACCCGGTCAATTGCTCAACCTGACCGACAACCCGCTGCACCGCCGCAAGGCGCAAGGCTTGCTGATTTTTGCCCGCTACAGCACGCCAGGCCCGCATCGCCTGCTGCTGCAGGCACAAGACAGCATCTGGCTCAAAGTGGGTTCGCGCGAGATGCGCCTGCTTGATGCCAAGGGGCAATGAACGCAGGTTTCTCAGGATGGCTCAGGAGTCGAGAATGCGCAGTACCCCGGACGCGATTTGCTGGTACGAAGGCATGCACTTGCTGCCCCAGCATTTCCAGTTGCAAGACCTGCGAGCGCAAAGCCTGAGCGCCCGCCTGACAGAACATTCCCGCCCCTGGTACTGGGGCGTACAGCAATTGCAGATCGATCAACTGGCACTGAGCAACGGAACGCTGCGCATCAGCGCCCTCAATGCGGTAATGCCCGATGGCCTGGTGGTGGAATTCAACCCCGAACGCGACAGGGACTTTGTCCCGCAACTGACCATCACCCCCAAGGATTTTGAAGACCAGCGCAGCCTGATCGTCTACCTGGCGGTCGATCCGTTGTGGCGCTCCGGGCAACTGGTGCCGCTCAATGGCCGACTGCGCTCAGACAATGCTCAGCCGGTGCTGGACCTGAGCAGCGGCGAACACCCCGAGACCGTCAGCGTGTGGCGCCCGAACCTGCGCCTAGTGCTGGCGGCCGGACGCTCCGACTCGGTATGCCTGCCCCTGCTGCGCCTGGGCTGCGAAGACAACGTCATCAGCCAGCTGCCCTACACCCCGCCCACCCCGCTGCTCACGGCCCAGTCGCCGATTGGCTCAAGAATCGCCAGCCTGTGTGAGCAGGTGCGCCAGAAAGGCGAAGCACTGACCCGACGCTGGATCCAGTTGCAGGAGGCCGGCAAAGGCAACGACAGCGCTGAATTACACATGTACAAACGCGCCGACTTGCGCATGCAGATCAACGCGTTGTGGTCGCGTCTGCCAGAGCTGCAAGCCAACCTGGAAACCGGCGTCGCCACGCCAGTTTCACTGTACTTGCAACTGACCGGCATGGCCGGAGCAATCGCCAGCCTGCAACCGGAGCTGGGCGTGCGCAGCTTCGCGGCATTGAATTTCGAAGACCTGCAGGCCGGCTTCGATCCCGTGCTGGACTGGCTCGAATCACGCCTGAGCAGCATCAGCGCCGGTTACCAGCGACGCAGTTTCGAGTTGCGCGAGCGATTGTTCCTGATTGGTCTGCAAGACACCAGAAGCACCCAGCAAGCACTGATCATCGGCCTGCGCATGCCCTCAGGGTCTACGCCACAAGCCGCACGCGGCTGGCTGGAACAAGCGATCATCAGCTCTCGCCCGCATCTGCCGGCCCTCAGCCGTCAGCGCATGCGCGGCCTCGAGTTTGGCAGCCTTGAGCGCGATGAGTTGATTGCCTGCGGTGCCGGCGAAGACATTCGCCTGTTCAAAATCCACGCCAGCGGCCAATGGTTCACCCCCGACAGCGAGCTGTGCCTGTACGTACCACCTGGCAGCGGCTGGGTAGAGCCTGCCGAAATCGTCATGTTCGACATGAGCAGACCGGACTGAACCCCTCAGGGATTGATCGCACATGTTTGATAACGACCCATCGCAGTCCGGCGCGAACTTCGAAAGCACGCCGCTTTCCTCGGCGCTCGGCCGCGCCTGGCTTGAATGGCTGAGCTTCTGGCAAACGCGTGCCGACACCCTCGCAGCACAGGATCAGACCGCTCAAGTGGCTGAACAAGTCAGCCTGATTGCCCGGCGTCTGTGGCGTAGCGCCTATGCAGCGGTAGGTGAGGCGCAGGGCGATCAGGCCAAGGCAACACTGTTCGCGTTTGTCGCTGTGGTCGACGAGTTTCTGCTGTTTACTTCGTGGGCAGGCCAGGCAGCCTGGGTCGAGCAACCGATGGAAAGCAGGCTGTTCAAGACGCGCATGGCCGGTGATCGGCTGCCACTGGAAATCAAACGGGTACTGGACAGTCGCGATCCTGCCCTGCGTGATCTGGCCAATGTCTACCTGCTGTGCCTGACGCTGGGCTTTCAGGGCCGCTTGCGCAACGGCAACGGCAAGGCGCTGCACGAGAAATGGCGGCGCGCGCTGTTTACCTTCAGCCGCCAGCGCCCGCCTTCACTTGATCAAGTGCAGTTGCAGATGGAGCGGCTCGGCGCCCGACCGGCACAACAGATGCCACAGCGCAGTAGCATGCCCGATGGTTACCGACTGGTACTGGCCCTGACCCTTGGCCTGGTGTTGCTGATCGGCCTGGGGCAAGGCCTGTGGTGGGATGTGAGGCAACATCTGGAAGCGAGCCTGGGGCAGCCGAGCACGGAGCAGAGCGAGTGATGAGTACTCTGGATCTGATTCTTGTCGGCATTATTTTGCTGCTCATCCTGTCGGTCGTGATCTGGAAGTTTTCCAGCATGCACCTGAGCGGCGCCAACCGCAGTTACTACAACGCCCTGCGTGAGTGGGAACAGGCGCTCGGCGTCAATGATCGCTACGAAACGCCATGGACACTGATGGTCGGCGACGACGAGTTGGCCACCCCACTGCTTAACGGCTGGGGCCTGCAAAGCAGCGCCCGGCCGGCCTGGTTTGGACGCTGGTGGTACGGCCCGGAAGGCGCAGTGCTGGTGGTGCCGAATGCCTTGTTCAACCATGGCGAAAACGCCAGCGTGCAGCTCAAACTGTGGCGTCAATTGCTCGGCCTGCTGGTTCAGAGCCGGGCGCGCCGACCACTGGATGCGGTGATCTGGCTCTGCGCACTGGACCAGCTGACCGACAGCCAGGCTACCGCGATGACCGGCGCGGCGGCCCGCCGCAAGTTCATCGACCTGCAACAGCGCCTGGGCTTGAGCCTGCCGGTGTACATGGTCGCCAGCGGTGGTGAAGGCGTTCCGGGGTTGGTGGATCTGGTCAACATCCTGCCCACCACGACCGAAGATCTGCCACTGGGCTGGACCTCACCGTACGATGCGCAAACCCGCTGGAACCCCGGCTGGATCACTCAAGCGATCAGCCAGATGCAGACCGCTCTGGCCGACCTGATCCTGGAGTTGGGTACGCTACGCGGTGAAATCCATGCCGATCTTTTTCAACTGCCTCAACACCTGCACGCGCTGCACGACCCGTTGCAAGCGTTGTGCGACTCGGTGTTTCAAGGTAACGCACTGGGCGAGGCGCCGCGCTTGCGCGGGATTTGGTTCTGCGTTGCAGCCAGTGCGGTTGCGCGTGCCGCCCCGGCCGAAGCCGACCTGTTTGCCGAGATCGCCGACCAGCCCGCTGAGCCGCCGCTGTTCAGTCGCCGGTTGTGGCGCCAGCGCATCACTGCCGACCAGGGTCTGGCTCAGCCGATCGGCCGCATCCTGCAACTGCGCCAGCGCTGGCAGCGGGTGGTGGGCGTAGGCGCACTGCTGTTTGGCGTGCTCTGGGCATCAGGCATGCTCTGGGTCTGGCATGCACGCAGCGCCGACGCAGAGCGCCTGGCGCAACTGCTCAACGACGATCAGGCGCTGGTGCCCCAAGGAGAGGACGATGCCCGGGCGCGCCAGCGTATCAACAGTTTTTGGCACGTTCTGAGCACCGCACCGCGCTGGCACCTGGGCACGGTACTGTTGCCTGGCTCGCGGCTTTATGGCCTTGATCAGAAGCTTGATCATGAACTGCAGCAGCGTGCCGCGCTGCAAATGTTCGGCCCCGTCCGCCAGCGCCTGCAACGCGATCTTGAACAACTGGTCAACGATAACAGCGATGCTCATAACGATACGGGCAATAGCGAAAATGCCTGGCAACAGGCCCAGCAGATTGTCGAGCAGGCCCAGGATCTGGAACGTCGCACTCGCCTGTTCAATCAGAGCCTGAGCCTGAGCGAGCGCCCACTGGACGATATCGCGCAACTGGCCAACGAACTGTTCGGCCTGAGCCTGCAGAGCAAGAGCCTGAGCAACGAAGCGCTGTACCAACGTATTTTGAGCGATCCTCAAACCGCTCTGGCACGCCCTCTGGACCTGGACACCGCCAAGGCCGCCGTTGCCCGGCGCTATCAACAGAGCATGCATCAGTGGCTCGACGGCCAGTTCTCCAGCACCGACTTCAGCCAATTGTCGCAACTGCTCAACCTGCATCTGGGCAAGCTGCAATCAGGCCAGCGCAGCAGCATGAGCGAGCTTGAGCAGATCGACTCGGCGATTGGCCAATTGCGCCAGGTGATCAACCATACCAACGCGGCATGGAGTCAGGGTTCGGCGGTCGAACTCACTGCCGCCTATAAAGAGAGCCTGCAGCGCGCCCGACAAAGCAGCCTGATCGGCCCGGCAGTGGTCGAGCAGATCGAGCAATACGCCAAACGTACCAAGCGAACGTTCAAAGACCACTGGCTGGACCGTGGCGATCAACAGCAAAGCTTGTTGCACCAGCAGGCGGGCGGCACCCTTGCACTGCAAAGCAATCTGGAAAAGCTTGATCAAGGCATCGAAAACCTGCTGCGCGAAGACTTCGCCCAGGCCGCCCTGAACAACAGCGGCCTCTCGTTACAGAACGGCGAAGGCTTGCGCAACATCGACAGCAGCAGCCTGGGCGCCGCCTTGCAGTACCATGCCAGCTATCAGAGCTTTCTTGATCAGCAGGTTGCCGAACTGCCAGCCGCCTACCGCAAAGGACTGCTGGCTTCGGCCCGTGCCGCGGCCAATCTGGCCATGTGGCAACGCTTGAGCACGCGCGATACGACGTTAAGCTGGAGCGCTGCCGGCACCCAGCGCAACTTCGATCTGCCGGTGGAAAAGGCCTTGCAACTGATGCAGGCACTCGCCGATGTGGGTGACAACCATCAAGTCGAGCTGCTGCGCCAAGAGTTCAATCGCCGCGCCCTGAATGACATGCAGCGGGCCACGGCAGACCTGCAGAACATGCCCATTCTCAACTCACCGATCAACTTCGCCGCCTGGGATGGAACTCGCAACCTGGCCTTGCGCAGCTTTCGCGAGCCGGATGTGCCTAACCTGCAGCAATCGATGGCTCGTCAGTTCCGGCTCATAATCGACACCCTGCAACAGATCACGCCAGCCATTGACTGGATCAACACCCAGCGATCATTCCTGTCAGGCAGCGACCTGGAATTGGCTGAAAGTATCAGTGACACCATTGCGTCGATGAAAAAATACAGCGAACAGAACCCGACCAGCCCGGCGCTGATGTACCAGCAACTGGTGGCCCGCGAGTTCAACGACATGGACATGGGCAATTGCAGCAAGACGCTCGCGGCCGCCGCGCTGCCCCAGGAGCGCGGCCGCTTCGCGGTATTGGCGCGGCAAACCTGGGAGCAGGCCCGTCAACGCTGCGCCGCACTGCAGAATTACACCGCTGCGGTGGCCTGGCAGCAACTGGCGGTTTACTTCAATACCTACCTGGCTGGACGCTTTCCATTCAGCAACAAACAAAGCGCGGTAGATGCCAACCCTGACCGGGTGCGCGAATTCCTCGAACTGGTCGAGAAGTACCTGCCCGATGCCTATAACGGGCTGCAAAACAATATCTCCAGCAATAGCGGACAGGCCGCCGATTTCCTGTTCAACCTGCAACAGGCACGCGCCTGGCTGGGCCCCATGCTGATCCGTGACAAGGAAGGTTTGCGCGGTATGGACGTCGAGGTGCGCTGGCGCACCGACCGCGAAGAAGAGCGCGGCGCCGATCAGGTCATCGAATGGAATATGGAAACCGGCTCGCGCCTGGCCAGCTACCCGGCCGAGAGTATCAGCCACACCAACTGGACAGTTGGCGAGCCCGTGCGGCTGAACCTGCGTTGGGCACAAGGCAGCAGCCAGCGCCCACTTGATGACGCCACGCAGGCAGCACTGAGCGTATCCGGCCTGAGCGCCAGCTGGACTTACGAGGGCCCATGGGCGCTGCTACGCCTGATTCGCAGCCATCAGGCCATCAATCATTTCACTGCGCGCGACAACGCCGACCGGCCACTGGCGATCCAGTTGCCATTGCTGACGCCAAACCGCAACAGCGGCGCCTTGATGTTCTTGCGCTTCTCACTCAAGGCTGTCGGTGGCAAACAGCCTCTGATACTGAGTGAGTTGCCGGTTCGCGTACCGCCGTCACCCTACCCTGTCATCGACCCGTTACCCGAGCCGATCACCGCCGAGTTCAAGCCATGACCGATACACACTCCCTGGACAGCCTGCGCGAACAATTGGCGCAGTTGCTTGCCGCGATCCCCGGCGAAGACCCCACCGGCCCCAGCCTGCAGGACTCGCCCGAGATCGACCGGCTGCGCGAGGCACGCCGTGAAGATGATGCGAGCCTGCCCATGGGCGTGTGGGAGCACGCCCTCAAGCGCAGCAATTGGCCCAATGTCGAAGCCATCACCAGCCAACTGCTTGCCACCCGCAGCAAGGATCTGCTGCTCGCCGCCTGGCTCGGCGAAGCCTGGCTGCACAATCACCGCCTGGCCGGGTTATGCGCCGCACTGGAGCTGCTCGTCGAGCTGGGTGAGCGCTATGGCACCCGGCTACATCCACGCTCAGGCGATCAGGACCCCAGCTGGCTGGCGCCACCGCTGGCCTGGGCAGCACGCAAGTACAGCGAGATACTCAATGTGCGCATGCCGATGCTGGACGTCCAGCTTCGTGACCGAGAACCACTGACCCACTCTCAATGGCTCCAGGCACAGAAACAGGTCCGCGTCACCGGTGACAATAAACGCGCCCAGGCTCAAGCCAAAGAAGCCGAAGTCATCTTGCGTGGCTGGGCCGAGACGGTTCTGCAAGTGCCAGCCCGCGAAATCGCCTTGCAGGTCGACCTGCTCACCACCTGCCTGCTCAATCTGGAGCGCCTCAACCGCTGGAGCGACCTGCACCTTGGTGAAGAGGCCCCCAGCCTTATCATCCTGCAACATGCACTGGAACAGCAGCGACAGGCCCAACAGGAATTTCTCGCCATGCACCCCGAGCCCGCCCCTGCGCCGGTTATCCAGCCGGCAGCGGCAATCTCCGAGCAAGCGCCCGCGGCACCTGAGCGCGCCGCTGAAGTCGCCGCGATGGGTCCTCCCCAGTCCCGGGAGGCCGCCTATCAACAACTGAAGGTTATCTCCGAGTACCTGGCACGGATCGAGCCGCACAGCCCGGTGCCGTATCTGATTGACCGGGGCATCGAATGGGGCAACAAGCCCTTGCGCGACCTGCTGGGTGAACTGGTCAATGCCGATGTCGATACCCGGAGGATCTGGTCGGTACTGGGGGTGTTGCCGTAAGCCTTGCGCCCGCACCAGCCCTTGCACTTGCTGGCGCGGCTGTCTTGCTTAAGCGATTAGGACAGCGTTTGCAGTGCTTTTGAGGCTTCAGGCAAATCATTGGCATGCACAAAGCACAGCTTGTTGCCCTCCGGGTCGCGGCAGTACGCGCCGTAATAATCGGGCGCGTAGTGCGCGCGGATCCCGGGCTCCCCTTCGCTGACAGCCCCCAGCGTCACGGCCGCCTCCCAGGCATCCCGCACCTGCTGCTGTGAAGCCGCCGCAAAGCTGACCTGCACGCCGTTGCCCCAGGTCGCCGGCAAACCATTGAACGGCAATTGCACATAAAAAAACGGCCAGCCGCTACCGGGTTTATGCCAGCCGGCCCCCGGTGGTCCGTTATCGTCGGCGTCAGGGGCGCGAACCAGCCCGAGTGGAGCGAGGACTGCGTCGTAGAAGGCGATCATCCTCGGCAAGTCACGGGCGCCGATCTGGATATGGCTGAACATGCGACCTCCTTTTTTATGGGGTGCTCGAATCGACCCAGTACAAGTCAGCGGCTGGCCCGCTCAGCCAATCACCAACTGCGGCTCACAGGTCACCGGGAAATTCACCGAACGGGCAATGAAGCATGTTTCATGGGCCGCATGGTGCAGCTCCAGGGCTTTGTCCAGATCACTGCCCGGCGCCAGGGTTACCGTGGGTCGCAGCACTACCGAGGTGAATTGCCCGGCACCGTCGGCCTGCTCCAGCATCACGCCCTCAGCGTTGTCTTCATACGCCTGGACCACAATGCCGGCGCTGGCGCACAAGCCCAGGTACCAGAGTTTATGGCAGGCCGACAACGAGGCGACCAACAAGTCCTCAGGGTTCCAGCGCGCCGGATCGCCGCGAAAGGCCGGGTCAGAAGAGCCGTCGATGCCACTGAGCTTGCCAGTCGCTTCGATCCGGTGATCGCGGCTGTAGCTGCGGTGAGCAGAGGTTCCAGTGCCCTGATTACCGGTCCAGGTCACTTTGACTTGGTACTGATGTTGTTTGTCGGCCATTAGCGGACTCCTTGTATAGAGAATGCACAGGGTGGCTGTTTCCGGCCGATCCAACAAGAGGCTGACTCAACCCTGCCTTGTCAGCCTCCCAACCCGCTCTTGAGCCAGCTGTATAAATTCACCCCCTCCCTGGACAACTGCCCGTCCGCCCGCCGACACAGGCAATAGGCTCGCCCGTCATCGAGTGTCAGATCCGACAGCTTGACCAGTTCCCCGCTATCACGCAGCCAGGTAATCAGTGGCTCGCGCAACAACGCGCAGCCCAGTCCGTTCTGCGCCGCGCTCAACGCCAGCTGTCCATCCTCGAACAGCAGCCCTTGCAAAGCCGCCGGATGCTTCACGCCAGCACGGTGAAACCATTGCGCCCAGGTCCCGCGCTCTTCGTCGTGCAGCAGCGGTAATTCGCTAAGCGCCTGCAGCGAATCGAACGGGCCATGGCGCTGGTAGAACTCGCGGCTGCACCAGGGCGTCACCGCGCCGGACATCATCGGCTCACTGTGATAGCCCGGCCAGTGGCCGGTGCCGAAACGAATGGAAATATCGGCCGCATCGCTCGGGTAACTACGGTGGTTGGCGTAGGTGACATTGACGTCCACCCCTGGGTTATCGGCAAGAAACTGCGCCAATCGCGGAATGAACAGGTTGATGCCGAACATCGGGATCAAACTGATAGTCACCTGGCGAGCGCTCGACTGCTCTCGAACATGATCGGTGGCGCTGCGCAGCACCGCGAACGCCGAGCGAATGGCGCGGTAATACTCGCGGCCATCATCAGTGAGAATCAGGTTACGGCCCTGCCGCGAGGTCAGCGGCTGGCCGAGAAACTCTTCGAGCAGACGCAACTGGTGGCTGATGGCCGAAGGCGAAATGTCCAGCTCGCGGGCGGCGGCGTTGACCCCGCCATGGCGGGCGAAGGCTTCGAAAGTTCGCACTGCACGCAGTGGAGGGTCATTATCAAACTGTTCTAATTTATTCATGTATTGAGCTTAACCCGATTCAACCTGCTTGTGAACACTCAATATTTACTGAGATAAATCGATAATTGATTCCATATCGAAATCACTTATAACCATATGAGTTTTAGATATTTGATAAATTTAGAATAATTACCTACTGTGCCGCCTTCGCTCTCCCGCGCTTGAACCAAAGGCTTTTCGCTCTTCATGGATACCTTCATCCAGCAACTGCTCAACGGCCTGGTGCTTGGCAGCCTGTATGCGTTGATCGCACTGGGCTACACCATGGTCTACGGAATTTTACGCATCATCAATTTCGCCCATGGCGATCTGTTGATGATTGGCGCGCTGGTCGGCCTGTCAGCCATTCACCTATTGCAGGCCATACTGCCCGGCTGCCCGGACCTGCTGGTGCTGGCTATCGCCACGGTGGCGGCCATGGCAGTCTGCGCGGTGCTGGCCGGGCTGATTGAGCGCGTTGCCTACCGCCGCCTGCGCAACGCGCCACGGCTGGCACCACTGATCAGCGGCCTGGGCGTGTCCTTGCTATTGCAGACCGTCGCCATGCTGATCTGGAGCCGCAACCCGCTGATGTTCCCTCAGCTCTTGCCGCTGGACCCGATTGAGCTCACCGCCGGCAGTGAAGACAGCGCCCCGGCAATCACCAACCTCACGGCGATTGCCACTGTGGCCATCGCCGCGACGGTGATGGGCGCCCTGCTGTTGCTGGTCAACCGCACCCGCCTGGGCCGTGCCATGCGCGCCGTGGCAGAAAATCCACAAGTCGCCAGCCTGATGGGCATCAACCCCAACACCGTGATCGTGCTGACGTTCGCAATAGGCGGTGCGCTGGCCGCTCTGGCCGGCGTGATGATGGCCAGCAATTACGGCAATGCACATTTTTATATGGGCTTTCTGCCGGGACTCAAAGCGTTTACCGCCGCCGTACTCGGCGGTATCGGCAACATCAAGGGCGCGATGCTCGGCGGCATTCTGCTGGGGCTGATCGAAGCGTTGGGCACCGGCTACCTCGGTGAACTTACCAATGGTGTATTCGGCAGCAACTATCAGGACGTGTTCGCGTTCATGGTGCTGATCGCCGTGCTGGTGCTGCGCCCCAGCGGCCTGCTCGGTGAGCGGCTGGCGGTGCGCGCATGAGCCCGATCATCAGCCGCGTGATCAACTTGCCACGGCGCGCCAGCCCACACCTGGGTGTGGTGCTGTTCGCCACTGCCCTGCTGCTGGCGCCCTGGCTGGCCGGGTATGCCGGTGGCAACGCCTGGGTGCGCACGCTGGACTTCGCCCTGCTGTACATCATGCTCGCCCTGGGCCTGAACATCGTGGTCGGCTACGCCGGCTTGCTGGATCTGGGCTTTATTGCCTTTTACGCGCTGGGCGCCTATCTGGCAGCGCTGTTGTCTTCGCCGCACTTGCTGACCCAGTTCCCGGCGCTGGCGGCCGCCTTGCCGGACGGCCTGCATACCTCAATCTGGCTGATCGTGCCGTTGGCCGCGTTACTCGCCGCGGGGCTGGGTATCGTGCTTGGCGCGCCGACCCTGCGCCTGCGCGGTGACTACCTGGCTATTGTGACGCTGGGCTTTGGCGAGATCATCCGCATCTTCATGCGCAATCTTGACCGGCCGGTAAACATCACCAATGGCCCGAAAGGCATCGCCTCCATCGAGCCGATCCAGTTGTTCGGCATGAACCTGGCGCGCACCCAGGAAATATTCGGTTGGCGTGTGCCATCGGTGCACCTGTATTACTACCTGTTCGCGGCGCTGGCGGTTCTGATCATGCTGGCCTGCCTGCGCTTGCAGGATTCGCGGATCGGTCGCGCCTGGGTGGCGATTCGAGAGGACGAAGACGCAGCAGCGGCCATGGGCCTGGACACCAAACGCCTGAAATTGCTGGCCTTCGCCATCGGCGCTGCGTTCGGCGGCATTGGCGGCGCACTGTTCGCCTCGTTCCAGGGCTTCGTCTCGCCAGAGTCATTCACCCTCAACGAGTCGGTGGCGGTGCTGGCCATGGTCGTGCTTGGCGGCATGGGTCATGTGCCTGGGGTGATCCTTGGCTGCGTGCTGTTGGCCGCCCTGCCGGAGGTGCTGCGCTCGACCATGGGCAGCTTGCAGATGAGCCTGTTTGGTGAAGTGCTGATCGATCCGGAAATCATCCGTCAGTTGTTCTATGGCCTGGCGCTGATCCTGGTGATGCATTTCAGACCGACCGGTCTATGGCCAGCCCAACGGGAGGTCAGTCGATGAGCAAACCACTGCTGGAGCTGCGCCATGTCAGTAAACACTTTGGCGGCGTGACCGCCGTGCAGGATGTCAGCCTGGCGATTCAGGCGGGCGAAGTGCACGGCCTGATTGGCCCCAATGGCGCAGGCAAAACCACCTTTTTCAATCTGATGACCGGCTTGTACCGCGCCGACAGCGGTCAGTTCAGTCTCGACGGTGAACGTTACGAGCCGTCATCGGTGCACAAGGTGGCACAGGCTGGCATCGCCCGAACCTTCCAGAACATCCGCCTGTTCGGTTCGATGACTGCGCTGGAGAACGTTATGGTTGGCCGCCACGTGCGCACCCGCAACGGCGTGCTCGCCGCCCTGCTACGCCATCGCCGCGCCCGCCAGGAAGAAGCCGAGACCCGCGCCATTGCCCGTGACTGGCTGGCTTACGTCGGCATCGGCGAACTGGCCGAGCGCCGCGCTGACACCCTCTCCTATGGTCACCAGCGGCGCCTGGAAATCGCCCGTGCGCTGGCTACCGAGCCACGCCTGCTGGCACTGGACGAACCGGCGGCAGGGATGAACCTCTCGGAAAAGCAGCAACTGCGCGAGCTGCTGGACAAGATCCGCCGCGACGGCCGCACCCTGCTGCTGATTGAGCACGACGTAAAACTGGTGATGGGCCTGTGCGACCGCATCACTGTTCTCGACCACGGCCAAGTGATCGCCCACGGCACGCCGCAACAGGTGCGTGAAAATCCGGCAGTGATCGAGGCCTACCTGGGAGCCGGCAGCCATGCCTGAAGCCTTGCTGCAAATTCGTGACCTGTCGGTGCACTACGGCGCCATTGAAGCGGTCAACGCGCTGAGCCTGAACGTGGCTGAGGGCGAACACGTGACCCTGATCGGCGCCAATGGTGCAGGCAAGACTTCGACCCTCAAGGCGCTGACCGGCCTGCTGACAGCGAGTGCGGGCACCATTCATTTCGACGGCCAGCCGCTGCACAACCTGGGCGCCCACCAGCGCCTGCAACGCGGGTTGGCCATGGTGCCGGAAGGTCGAGGCGTGTTTGCGCGCATGAGCGTGCTGGAAAATCTCCACACCGGCGCCTACCTGCGCCGCGACACGACAGCCATAGCCGACCAGATCGAACGCATCCTCGACTGGTTCCCGCACCTGCGCAGGCGCCTGGAGCAACCGGCCGGGCTACTGTCCGGCGGCGAACAACAGATGCTCGCCCTGGGCCGCGCACTGATGTCGCGCCCGCGCCTGCTGGTGCTGGACGAACCGTCCATGGGCCTGGCGCCGGTGATGGTCGAAAAGATCTTCGCAGTGATCTCTGAAGTGTGCCGCAGCGGCATGACCCTGCTGCTGGTGGAGCAGAACGCCCGGCTGGCGCTGCAAGTGACCGAACGCGGCTACGTGATGGACAGCGGGCGTATCACCCTTCAAGGCGCCTCCCGCGAACTACTCGAAGACCCGCAGGTGCGCGCGGCCTACCTTGGAGAATGATGATGCTTGTAGGAGCCAGCTTGCTGGCGAAAGGGCCAGCAAGGTCACAGCACCTATATCGCTTGACCCGCCGTCTTCGCGAGCAAGCTCGCTCCTACATAAACACGCGCTCAAGATTGAATTAAAACCCGCGCTACCGGGCAGCCGGCGTGTACCTAATAGCAATGATCAAAGGAACTTCACCCATGCAGTACTCGACCCTTTTCAAACGCGCCACCGCTGCCGGCCTGTTACTCGGCAGCCTGACCTCAGCTATCGCCCAGGCTGACCAGACCGTCCTGATCGGTCTGGCCGGCCCGCTCACCGGCCCGTCGGCGCGGATCGGCAAGGACCTGGAAAACGGCGCGCAACTGGCCATCGACGCGGCCAACGCGCGCAAGCCGAAAATCGCCGGCGAAGCGGTGACCTACAAGCTGGTATCCGAAGACGACCAGTCCGACCCGCGCACCGCGGTCACCGTCGCCCAGCGTCTGGTCGATGCCGGCGTGGTCGGTGTGGTTGGCCACTGGAACACCGGCACCAGCATCCCGGCAGCCCGCGTGTATCACGATGCAGGCATCGCCCAGGTGGCACCGGTCGCCACCGGCCACGGCTATACCCTGCAAGGCTTCGACACCAGCTTCCGGGTCATGGGCCATGACGATGACGGCGGTCAGGTCGCCGGCCAATACGCCCTGCAAAACCTCAAGGCCAAGCGCATCGCCGTGCTCGACGACCGCACCGCCTTTGGCCAGGGCCTGGCCGATCAATTCGTCAAGTCGGTTGAAGCCGGCGGCGGCAACGTGGTGGCCCGCGAGTTCGTCGACGACAAGACCGTCGACTTCAGCGCCGTGCTGACCAGCATCCGCAGCAAGAACCCGGACCTGGTGTTCTTCGGCGGCGTCGACGCCCAGGCCGCCAGCCTGGCACGTCGTCTCAAGCAACTGGGTATCAAGGCGACCCTGATGGGCGCTGGCGGCTTCGTCAGCCAGACCTTCCTCAACCTGGCGCAAAAAGACGGCGAAGGCGTCACCGCCCTGGAGCCGGGCCTGGCCGTCGAGCAAATGCCCGGCGGCAAGGATTTCGATCAAAGCTACAAGCAACGTTACAAGCAGCCGATCGAGCTGCACGCACCGTTCGCCTATGACGGCGTTGGCGTGCTGATCAATGCCCTGGAAAAAGCCGATTCCCTTGATCCAAAGAAATACCTGCCGGTGCTGCGCGCCAGTACCTACCAAGGCGTGACCGGGACCATCGCGTTCGATGCTCAGGGCAACCTGAAAAACCCGACCTTCACCGTTTACCAAGTGAAGGGCAACAAGTGGGAACCGGTCAGCGTAGCCGGCGGCAAGTAAAAACTACTGCGCTCGGCCATGCGGCGTTGAAAACCGGCTCGCAATGCTCAGGTACTTCAGTACATTGCGCTTGCTCGTCGGTTTTCGCCTTGCCTGGCCTTCGCTCGCTATGTTTTTACCCTGTAATACCGTGAAGAGGAGAATCAACATGAGCGCTGCACAAGGCGAAATGGGCATTCTGGCCCGGCGCCGGATCGAAGCCGAGATCATCAAGCCGATCTACGAAATCCTGGTCCGCGACTACGGCAAGGACAAGGCTCAGGCGGTGATTGGCGAGGCGGTTGGCCAGGCGGCAGTCAAGGCCGGCCAGCATTTTGCGGCCAAGGAACCCAACGGCCCGGACCTGGCCGGTTTCGTCGCCCTGCAAACGCTGTGGGAGCAGGACGACGCCTTGAAGGTTGATGTGATTGCCAGCGATGCGACCCATTACGACTATGACGTGCACCGCTGCCGCTACGCCGAGATGTACCACGAGATGGGCCTGGGCGAGATCGGCCACCTGCTGTCGTGTGCCCGTGATGAATTGTTCATCGTCGGCTATGACCCCAATGTCGAGCTGACCCGCACCCAGACCATTATGCAGGGCTCGTCGCATTGCAATTTCCGCTACAAGGTAAAAGACCAATGAGCCAGGCACCGCGTATCAACGGCCAACGCCTGTGGGACTCGCTGATGGAAATGGCGCAGATCGGCGCCACGCCCAAGGGCGGCGTATCACGCCTGGCATTGACCGAAGAAGACCGTATTGGCCGCGACCTGTTCAAGCAATGGGCCATCGAGGCCGGCTGCACCGTCAAGGTCGACGCCATGGGCAATATGTTTGCCCGCCGCCCTGGCCGTGACGACAGCCTGCCCCCGGTAGTGACTGGCTCGCACGGTGACTCGCAACCGGCTGGCGGCAAGTTCGACGGTATCTACGGCGTGCTGGCCGGGCTGGAGGTGGTGCGCAGCCTCAACGATCACGGCATCGCCACTGAACGCAGCATCGAAGTGATCAACTGGACCAACGAAGAAGGCTCGCGCTTTGCCCCGGCGATGATTGCCTCGGGGGTTTATACCGGGGTATTTGACCTCGAATACGGCCTGTCGCGCACAGACGCCCAAGGCGTGAGCATCGGCCAGGCGCTGCAGCAGATCGGCTACGCGGGCAACGAACCCATGGGCGGGCGCGACATCCATGCCGCGTTCGAGCTGCATATCGAACAAGGCCCGATTCTGGAAGCCGAAGACATCACCATTGGCGTGGTCAGCGGCGCGCAAGGCCAGCGCTGGTACGAAATAGAACTGCACGGGCGCAGCGCCCACGCCGGCACTACACCGATGAACCATCGCCTCGACGCCCTGCTCGGTGTGGCGCGCATCGTCGAAGCGGTCAACGCCATGGGCCTGGCCCAGGGCGACGAAGGTCGCGCCACCGTGGGCTGGGTGCAGGTTTACCCGAACTCGCGCAACGTAGTGCCGGGGCGCGCGTTGTTCAGCGTCGAATTCCGCCACCCGGACGAAGCGGTGCTGGAGCAGCTGGACGCGCAATTGCGCAAGGAAGTCGCCGATATCGCCGCCGCCACCGGCCTGGGCCATGAGCTCAAGCAGATCTTCCAGTACGCGCCGATTGCCTTTGACGCGGCTTGCGTCGATCAGGTGCAGCGCGCAGCAGTGGAACTGGGCTACAGCCACAAGCGAATGATTTCCGGGGCCGGCCACGACGCCTGTTACCTGAGCCGGGTGGCACCGACCGCGATGATCTTTGTCCCTTGTGTCGATGGGCTAAGCCATAACGAGGCTGAGCATATTCATCCGCACTGGTCCGAGGCCGGGGCGAATGTGCTGTTGCAGGCGGTGTTAGCCAAAGCCAACGAGCATTAAGACTCTGGCAGCGCTGTGCGCTATCGCGCAGGAAACACAAAACCCTGTAGGAGCAGTTTTAGCGGCGAAGCTTTCGCGGCTAAAGCCGCTCCTACAATGCCGATCAACCCTGCCAGTTGCCGCCTTCGACAATCACGTCTTCAGGTTTGGTGTCTTCAGCCAGTTCCTTGCGCACATACTGGTCGTACAGTTTCAGCAGGTACTTGTCCTGGCCGAGTTTGGCAAGTTCGGCATTGACCCAGTCACGCAATTCGATATTGCCTTTTTTCACCGCCGGAGCAATCGGTGCTTCGCCGCCGAGCTTTTCCGGCAGGGTCCGGTAGCCGGGGTTCTGTTTGGCCCAGCTGAACAGCACCAGGTTGTCTTGCGCATAAGCGTCACCACGACCGTTGGCCAGGGCTTGCAGCGACTCGGAGTTTTTCTCGAACTTGAGCAGCTTCCAGTCCGGATGGTTCTTGGTCAGCCACACGTCAGCGGTGGTGCCAGTGGTGACGATGATGGTCTTGTCGGCTAGGTCATCGAGCTTTTGCACCGGGCTGTTATCCGGCACCAACGCCTGCACCGCGACCTTGAGGTTCGGGTTGGTGAAGTCCACCGCTTGCTTGCGCTCCGGGGTCACGGTCATATTGGCAAGGATGATGTCGACCTTGTCGCTTTGCAGGAACGGAATCCGGCTGGCCGGCTCGACCGCAACGAATTCGACCTTGTTTTCATCACCGAGCAGTGACTTGGCAAACTGGCGGCCGATATCGGTATCGAAACCAACGTACTTGCCCTTCTCATCGACAAAACCGAATGGCGGCTTGTCGGTGAACACGCCGACGATCAGTTTGTCGCGGGCCTTGATCTTGTCCAGGTAACTGGCCGGTGCCGGAGCAGCCGCCTGGGCCGGTGCTGCCGCAGCGGGCTTGGCCGGTTTGTCGCCATTGCCGCAACCGGCTAACAGGCCCAGGCTTAGCAATGGCAACAGCAGTAAAGAACGCGCAGATTTGAATGTGGCAGTGCTCATAAGGATGTCCCTTTATCTAGGCAGCTTTTAGATAGCCTCTGCGCGGGCATGGCTGGCCTTGCCCGGCAGGGATTCAACGTAAGAGAACTTCTCCAGAAACTGCTGCGCACGTGCGCTCGAAGGATGGGTGAAGAAAGACTCCGGATCACGCTGTTCAAGGATGCGCCCGGCCTCCATGAACACGATGCGGTCGGCCACAGCGCGGGCAAAGCCCATTTCGTGAGTGACGATCAGCATGGTCATGCCGCCCCGTGCCAGGTCGAGGATCACCTCCAGCACTTCCTTGACCATTTCCGGGTCAAGGGCGGCGGTGACTTCATCGAACAGCATGACCTTGGGGTTCATGCACAGCGAACGCACGATGGCGATGCGTTGCTGCTGGCCGCCGGAGAGCTGCCTTGGATAAACATCACGCTTGTCGGCCAGGCCCACTCGCTGCAACAGGGCCTCGGCTTGGGCCCGCGCTTCTTTACGCTCGCGGCGCTGTACTTTCAGCGGGCCGAGCAGGATGTTGTCGAGCACGGTCATGTGCGGGAACAGGTGATAACTCTGGAACACCATGCCGATGTCCTGGCGCACCTTGCGCCAGTCGGTGCCCGCTGCCAGCAACTGCTGACCGGCAAAATGCAGCTCGCCGCCCTGCGCCTGCTCCAGGCCATTGAGGCAACGCAGCAAGGTGCTTTTGCCGCAGCCGCTGGGCCCGAGCACCACAATGACTTCGCCGGAGGCGACCTGCAGGTCAACCTCTTTGAGCACCTGGTTGCTGCCGAAAAACTTGTTGAAGCCCTTGAACTCGATCAGTGCGCTCATGCTTGTGTCCAGCGCCGCTCCAGCACGCGCGAGGCGACCGACAGCGGGTAACAGATAAAGAAGAAAAATAGAAACAGCGCGCCGTAGATCAGCACCGACTCATAGGTACGCTCGATGATCTGCTGGCCGACCTTGATGACGTCGACCACACCGATCAACACCGCCAGCGAGCTGGTCTTGATGATTCGGGTATAGATGTTGATGGTCGGCGGGGTCATGCGCTTGAGCGCCTGGGGCAGCAGCACATGGCCGTAAAGCTGCACCGCAGACAAGCCAATCGACAGCCCGGCCTCACGCTGACCTTTAGGCAGCGATTTAAGGGCGCCACGCGCCACCTCACCCACCTCGCTGGCACCCCAAAGGCTCAGCACCAGCACTGCGCACCAGAAGCTCGGAATGCTCAGGCCGAAGAAGATCGGCAAGCCAAAGAACAGCAGATACAACCAGACCAGCACCGGAATAGCGCGAAACAGCTCCAGGTAAATGCGCAGCAAAACGTTCAGCCAGCCGATCCCCAAGGTCGTCAGCGAGCCGTAAAGCACGCCGCCAGCGGTACTCAATACAATGCTCAACGCCGAGATCGACAGGGTTCGCGCCGCGCCTTCAGCCAGCAGCGGCAGCGACACCCACAGCAACTCAAGACCCGAACTGGCCATGTTGCAGCCTCCGTTCCAGGTAGCTGAGCAGCAATGACAGCGGCAGGAATAGCAGTATGCAGATCAGGGTCAGTACCGTGAGCATCTCGTAGGTCTTGTAGTACAGGGCGATGTAGCTCTTGGTGGTGTAGAGAATCTCCGGCACCGCCACGGCAGACACCACCGTGGTTTCCTTGAGCAGGAAAATGAAATTGGCGAACAGCGCCGGCAGGCTGAGGATTCCGGCCTGGGGTAGGATCACGTGGCGCAGCAATTGCCAATCCGACAGGCCGATGGAGCGCCCCGACTCCAGTTGCGCCGCCGGCACCGCCTCGATGCCAGCGCGCAGCACCTCAGTGAGGTAGGCGCCGCCAAGAAAGGTCATGGTGATGATCGCGGCGGCAAAACCGGACACCTTGAAGCCCAGGGTCGGCAGTGCGAAATAAATGAAGAACAGCTGGATCAGCAACGGCGTGTTACGCGCCAGTTCCACATACAGACCGATCAGACGGCACAGCACCGGGGTGCGGAACATCAGAATCACGGTGTTGAGCAGGGCCACCAGCAGCGAGGTACAGATGGCGATCAGGCCGACCTGGAGCGTCACGCCAACAGCTTTCAGAAACGCCGGTAGCGTACTGAGAATAAATGCATAGTCGAGGGTCATTGCGAGGACTTATAAGCGAGCAGTATTGGCTTGTGGCCAGTTGCTTATAGCCTATAGGCACAAATAGCCTGCTTGGAAATAACGTTATCGACTAAGCATAGGCACAAAAATCTGCCATTCGTCGCCATAAGCGAGGCACGAGCGTGCAGCTTTCGCTAAGTCCAAAAAGGAATTAACACATGTAAATTCAGTATTTCTGGGTCTAACTGAAAGTCGCTACTGTAGCCCCACTTACCTCGCACTGAGTACGCACCATGCAAGCCACCGCTACCGTCATCGACTTCACCCTCCACCGCAAACGCCGTGAAGCACGCCGTAACGCCGAGTTGATGTGGAAGATGTATGCCGCGTGCTCGGGGCTCAACGCATGGACCCAGATGATGGCGCAACAGAATGTGCAGATCGGCAAGGCACGGCCATGAGCCTGCTGCGCAGCGCAGTGGCCGCGCAGGAAGCGCCGCCGCTGTCGACTGAATATGCGCCTGCCGACGAGGACCTGATCGGCGAGCGGGTGGCCCTTAACCTGCAACGTCTGCGCAGCAAACGGTATCTGTCACTCGACGCCCTGGCGCGCTTGAGCGGGGTCAGCCGCGCCATGCTGGCGCAGATTGAGTCCGGGCGCAGCGTGCCGTCGATCAAAGTACTGTGCAAGATTGCCAAAGGCTTGAAAGTCTCGGTGGCGGCGTTTCTCGAAACACGCGCCTTCGAGGGAGTCGAGCTGCTACCGGCCCGCGACAGCAAACGGCTGGTCAGCCCCGGCGGCCACTTTGTCAGCCGTGCGCTGTTCCCGTTCGACCGTTCACGCCAGACCGAATTCTATGAAATCCGCCTCAGCCCCCTGGCTGAAGAAAGCTCGCAGGGTCATGCCGCCGGCGTACAAGAGAACCTGGTGGTGACTCAAGGCGTGCTGGAAATCAGCGTCAATGAGGAGCGCTACCTGCTCTCCCCTGGCGATTCGATTCTGTTCTATGCCGACCAGCCGCACCGCTATCGCAACCCGGCAGACAGCGAAGCGGTGGCGTATCTGGTGATCAGCCATCCCGAGCAACTGGACTAAGCCTGTTGGAGCTTGCCCGCTGCCACGGTGCCACTGGAGCAGCTTTTGCTGCGAAAGGCTTCGCAGCTAAAGCCGCTCCTACGGGCCATATTCGGGTATCTAACCCTCGCCCTTGAAAGCCGTCATGTCCTGCAGGACCATGCTCAACAGGCGGCTGGCACCCACGCTCAACTGACGGCCCAGGCGGCTGATCAGGTGAGTTTCCGGGGTGCTGAAGATCTCGCTCTCCAGCGGCAACGCCACCAACTGACCATTGCGGATCTCGTCTTCCATGACAAAGATCGGCATCAAGGTCACTCCACCACGCATCGAAAACCGCTTGAGCATGGCGAAGGTGCTGCAAGTCAGCGTCGGCGTCAGGGTTAACCCCAGGCGGTGTTCGGCCTGGGTGACGATCTGGCGGATCCCGTATGACACCCCAGGCAACGCCAACCGATAGCTGTCCAGCCCCTTGAGCGGCAATGGCTCGGTTTGCTGCGCCAAGGGATGCTCCGGGCTGACCGCGACGCACACCGGCTGGCGGGTATGTGCATGGGAGCGGATCTTGGGGTCGGTGGGCGGGTTGAATACCAGGCCCAGGTGAGCTTCATCCTCGACGACCTGGCGAATCACTTCGTTAGTGCCACACACGTTGACCTGCAGGTCGATGCGCGGGTACTGCTCGGAGAACCGGCTCAGCGGCGCGACCAGGCCATCAATAAAACCCTCGCCGATCGCCAGCACCACCGAACCGCTCTGCAAGCCACGCAATGCCTGCAGTGAATCGAGCAACACCTCCTGTTGCGAGAGCCGCTGACGGTAGTAAAGCAAGACCCGTTCACCGGCCTCGGTGGGCTTTACTCCGCGCCGATGGCGCTCCAGCAGCGGGCTGCCCAGTTCGTGTTCAAGCTGGGCGATCTGGCGGCTGACCGCCGAGGCCGCCACGTCGAGAAAGTCCGCCGCGGCACGCACGCTGCCCAGCCGTACGGCCTCGAAGAAATACAGAATGCGCCGATCCTGAACCAGACTCATAAGGCTCCTGTGTTGCTATAAAAGCAACAGAATTGGGTTTGACCGATTATTGCTGCGATGACTGAGGGCTGTCCATACTCGACCCATTGGCTTCATTCACTTCATTCATGATTTCGAATAACAGCGAGCGTGCGACATGACATTCAAGGTGGGCGTAATCGGGCTGGGCAATATGGGCGGCGGCATGGCGGCCACGCTGGCCGGCAAGGGATTCGATGTACGAGGCTTCGACCTGTCGCCTGCCGCATTGGCCCAGGCGCAGGACAAAGGCGTCAAGCCGGTTGCGGCACGTGACGAGTTGATCAAGGCCGTTGACGTGCTGATTCTCTCGTTGCCCAAGGCCGAGCATGTCGAGGCGGTGTGCCTGGGTGAGCAAGGCATCATCGACCTGGGCCGCGAGGGCCTGGTGGTGATCGACACCACCACCTCAACGCCGGAGGCCAGCCGCAAAGTGGCGGCGGCGCTGCGCGACAAAGGCATTGCGTTCATGGATGCACCAGTATCTGGCGGCCCCAAAGGCGCAGCCACCGGCAGCATGTCGATGGTCATCGGCGGCGACGAAGCAGACCTGGCCAAGGTCATGCCGGTGCTCGAAGCCATGAGCGGCAGCCGTGTGCACATTGGTAGCTGTGGCGCGGGCAACGTGGCCAAGATCGCCAACAACATGCTCGCCGCCGCGCACCTGATTACCACCGCCGAAGCCGTGAGCATGGCCGCCAAGGCCGGTGTAGACCCGGAAAAACTCCTGCAGGGCCTCAATGCCGGCTCCGGGCGCAGTGGCGCCAGCCAGGTGATGTTTCCGACCTGGGTGCTGAACAAAGCCTATGACTCAGGTTTCAGCATGGGCCTGATGCGCAAGGATGTGGGGCTGGCCAGCGATCTTGCAGCAAGTATGGATCTCGACCTGCCGCTGGCACGCACCGTTGCGCAGCTATGGCAAGACAGCAGCGCCACCCTGCCCGACGGCGCAGACTTCTGCTGCATCGTGCAGCGCACCGACAACGCCCTGTTTGGCCGTGAGGAATAAACCATGAGCATGCACAAGATTATCGAGTTGATGCAGCCGTTCTGGGGCGATCGTCAGGTCATCGCCAGTTATATTGGCGGTGAGTTCATTGCGGGCCACGGCACCCCGATTGAAGTGCGCAACGCCCACGACGACAGCCTGATGCTGAGCTACCCCGATGCCGATCAGTCACTGGTCGAGGTCGCCAGCAAGGCCGCCGGCACCGCTCAGCAACAATGGTGGGCAATGACCGCCCAGGCCCGTGGCCGCGCCATGTACCAGGTCGGCGCGCAGATTCGCCAGCACAGCGAGGCATTGGCACAGATCGAATCGTTGAGCGCCAACAAGCCGATCCGGGACGCGCAGGTCGAAGTGGCCAAGGTCGCCGAGATGTTCGAGTACTACGCCGGCTGGGCCGACAAACTGCACGGTGAAGTGATTCCGGTGCCGACCTCGCACCTCAACTACGTCACCTATGAACCACTTGGCACGGTACTGCAGATCACCCCATGGAATGCGCCGGTGTTCACCTGCGGCTGGCAGGTCGCGCCGGCAATCGCCGCCGGTAACGCGGTGATCCTCAAGCCTTCGGAACTGACCGTGCTGTCGTCGCTGGTCATCGGTGTGCTGGTCGAGCGTGCCGGTGTTCCCAAGGGCCTGGTCAACGTGGTGGCCGGTTTCGGCCATAGCATCGGTCAGCAATTGATTGCCGGCGCCGATATCCGCAAGGTGGTGTTCGTCGGCTCGCCGGCCACCGGCCGCCACATTGCCAGCGCCGCTGCACAGCGCTGCATCCCGGCGGTGCTGGAGCTGGGCGGCAAGTCAGCCAATATCGTATTCGCCGACGCCGACCTCGACGTGGCGCTGCGTGGCGCCCAGGCAGCGATCTTCTCCGGCGCCGGGCAAAGCTGCGTGTCCGGCTCGCGACTGCTGGTCCAGGCCTCGATCTTCGACAAGTTCACCCAGGCGCTGGCCAGTGCCGCGCAGCAATTTGTGGTCGGTGACCCAAGCGACCCGCAGACCCAGATCGGCCCGATCAATAACCCCAAGCAGTACAGCCATGTGAAAACCATGGTCGAGCACGCCTTGCAAGACGGCGCACAGTTGGTGGGCGAAGGTGCCGAACCGGTTCCTGCACGACCCGGCTACTACATCAACCCCACGGTATTGTCAGGTCACAACGCCCTGCACTGCGCCCAGGAAGAAATCTTCGGCCCGGTGGTGGTAGCGATTCCCTTCGAAGACGAGGCCGAGGCCATCCGCATCGCCAACGACAGCCGTTTCGGCCTCGCTGGCGCGGTCTGGACCCGCGATGTCGGGCGCGCCCACCGCGTGGCAAAACAGGTCCGGGCTGGCACGTTCTGGATCAACGGCTACAAGACCATCCATGTCAGCTCGCCGTTTGGTGGCTATGGTGAAAGCGGCTATGGTCGCTCTTCGGGGCTGGATGCCTTGCGCGAATACAGTGAAGTGAAAAGCGTCTGGGTCGAAACAGCTGCCATCCCGGCGGCCAGTTTCGGCTACGGCGCGAGCCTGGAGTAACTGCAATGACTATTTCAGCCAAATTGATCGACGATGCCACCGTGTGGCGGCGTCAGTTTCATGCCGCGCCCGAACTGGGCTTTCATGAAGTGCAGACCAGCGAGCGGGTCGCCAGCCTGCTGGAGAGTTTCGGGATCGAGGTGCATCTTGGCCTGGGTGGCACCGGGGTGGTCGGTGTGCTGCGTAACGGTGAAGGGCCGGCGATTGGCATTCGCGCCGACATGGACGCCTTGCCGATCCAGGAACTGGGCCAGTGCGCGCATCGCTCGACCCATCAGGGCTGCATGCATGCCTGCGGCCATGACGGGCATACCGCGATCCTGCTGGCCACCGCCCGGCACTTGAGCGAGACGCGCCGCTTCAGCGGCACTGTTTATCTGGTGTTCCAGCCGGCTGAAGAGAACCTGGGCGGTGCCCAGAAGATGATCGAAGACGGCCTGTTCGAGCGTTTTCCGATGCAAGCCATTTATGGCCTGCACAACTGGCCCGGGGTGCCGGCCGGCAAGGTGCTGGTCAATCCGGGGCCGATGATGGCCTCGCTGGATACCTTTGAAATTGTCCTGACCGGCAAGGGCTCGCATGCGGCAATGCCCGACCGTGGCTTCGATCCGATTGTCGCGGCGGCCGAACTGATTCTCGGCTTGCAGACCATCACCTCCCGGCGCCTGTCACCGCTGGACAGTGCGGTGATCAGTGTCACCCAGATCAATGCGGGTGAAGCGATCAACGTGCTGCCGGAAACCGCCACGCTGCGTGGAACCGTACGCTGCCTGCAAACCCCGGTGCGTGAAAAGGTCCAGCAACTGATTGGCGAATTCGTCGAGCAGTTGCCCGCCGCCTTTGGCGTGCACGGTGCGCTGAGCTACAACGTCGGGTATCCGGTCACCGAAAACCACCCGGCTGAGGCGCAGATAGTGTGCCAAGCAGCGCAGTCTGCGTTGGGCGAAAGCAACGTACAGTTTGGTTGCAACCCTTCAATGGCCTCGGAAGACTTCGCCTTCATGCTACAAGCCTGCCCCGGTGCTTACATCTGGATGGGCGTCGATGGTCAACAGCCTTCAGCCGCCCTGCATAACCCCTACTACGACTTCAACGACCAGGTCATCGAACCCGGCGTTGCGGTCTGGACCGCCCTGGTCGAACAGAACCTGCCGGCTCGCTGAGCCACTGCGCGGGGGCCGCCCGGCCCCCGCTTGCCCTTTCCTGTCTCCATGTCCCCGGTAGGAGCGGCTTTAGCCGCGAAGACTTCCCGGCTAAAGCGAATCGCCGCCCGGCCAGTCCGCGACAGCGGCTGAGCTTCTGCGCCTGGCGTTTGTGCGTTCTGTTTTAGGCAACAACAAATGAAATTCAGAATATTGGAGTGCGCCCAGGTGCTGGCCATACTGAGGACGCCCCGCCACTTGCGGTGCCTATAAAAAGATCAATCGCGACACTCCATGCCTGCCATGGATTTGCTCTCTGCCCTGAGTGCCGCAAGGCGCTCCCTGACAACACAACAACTATTGGGCCATCCTGACCGGTGCCCAGCAGGCAAGGGGATTCATATGCATCACGCCAACACGCTCGCCGTGCGCGAGCACAATGCCGTCTCAGCCACGGTCAAGCTGTACATCTGGGCTGCAATCATCCTCATCATCGCCGAAGTGATCGGCGCCCTGAGCATTCCGCTGGGGCCCGGCAAGGTCGTGCTGCTGCCCATGGTCTGGGCCCTGCTGATCGGTGCTGCGATCGGGATCGCCAGTCATCGCCTGCCTGGCAGCCTGGCCATCGACAAACGCGCCCAGGCCCGCGCCGCAGCCATTCTGCAGCCGGCGCTATTGGTGTTTATCGCCAAGCTGGGGCTGGTGGTCGGCGGCTCGCTACCGGTGGTCATGGCGTCCGGCTGGGCGCTGGTGTTTCAGGAGTTCGGGCATTTTGTCGGCACGGTGATTCTCGGCCTGCCGGTGGCGCTGCTGCTGGGTATCAAGCGTGAAGCGATCGGTGCGACCTTCTCGGTAGGTCGCGAGCCGAGCCTGGCGATCATCGGTGAGCGTTACGGCATGGATTCGCCGGAGGGCCGTGGCGTACTGGCGGAATACCTGACCGGTACGTTGTTTGGTGCGTTGTTCATTGCCATCGTCGCCGGCTTCATCACCAGCCTGGGGATTTTCGACCCTAAATCACTGGCCATGGGTTCGGGCATTGGCTCGGGCAGCATGATGGCCGCCGCAGCAGGCGCCATCGCAGCGCAACAGACGCCTGAAGTGGCCAAGGAAGTCATGGCCCTGGCGGCCGCTGCCAACCTGATCACCACCACGTTGGGCACCTACTTCACCCTGTTTATCTCGCTGCCACTGGCGGTCTGGGGTTACCGGGTACTAGAGCCGCTGATCGGTCGTACCACCAAGGCCTCGGTGTTCGACAATGGTCCAGCCAGCAACGAAGTGTCGCTGGAGACCCCAGACCTGGGCTGGCTGGGTCGTATCAGTGCCTGGTTCGCTGCCGGTGGCCTGGCATTGCTGGCCAACTATGTCGGCTACAAAGTGCTGTCACCCGATGCGTTTGCCGGTATGGCGATCATGATTGGTGCAGTGTTTGTCGGTGAACTGCTCTGCTCGCTGCTGCGCCGCAAGATCCCGGCGGTGTGCACCGTCTCGGTGGTCGCCATGCTGCTGACTTCACCGCTGTGCCCATGGGCGGCGGAGATTTCCCGGCTGGTGGGTTCGATCAACATGCTGGCGGTGATCACACCCATGCTGGCCTTCGCCGGTCTGTCGATCGCCAAAGACCTGCCAGCGTTCCGGCGCCTGGGCTGGCGCATCGTGCTGGTCTCGTTTCTGGCCAACTTCGGCACCTTTATCGGCGCGGTGCTGATTGCCGAGTTCTTCCACTGATCGACAAATGTTCATGAAAAAAGCCCGCCAGTGCGAACTGGCGGGCTTTTTCATTCCGCGGGTCGAATCAGCAAAGGCAACACA
>NZ_JANJFL010000003.1:0-3569 GCF_024584215.1 Pseudomonas sp. LJDD11 | reverse complement strand
CCCATAGAAACATCAATATAAAAAAAAAGCCCCGCCGGGGGGGCTGGGCCTACTTTTTCATTCAGCGGATCGAATCAGCAAGTGCAGCACATCATCGGCATACCATTGCAGCTCATCATCATGGGCATGCTGCAGTCGTTCATCATCTTGTTCATCAGCATGCAGCAGTTGTTCATCATCTCCATGCTCATGCCTGGCATCGGCATCATCATGCACTTCATGCAGTCGGCTTCGATGGTGCAGGTCATCATGCACTTCATCATCGGCATGGGCATGCCCATCGGCATCATCATTGGCATGTTCATGCCGGCCATCATGTTCATCATGTTCATGCCGTTCTCGGACATGCACATCATCGCCATGTTGCCGCAATGCATCATCATCGGCATGCCGCAGTTCATCATCATCGCCATCATTTCGGCGTTGTTCTTGAACATGGCCATGTCCATGCCGGCCGCAGGCTTGATGGTGCACATCATGGCGTCGGCCATCATTTCGCACTTCATGGTCGCCATCATCATCGGCATGCCCATCATCGGCATCATTGGCATGGAAGTGTTCATCGGCATCTGCATTGCGTTCATCATGATCGAAACTCCGTTATCGATAAGCGTGAATAACTGCTTGATGGCGCCGATTCTAAGAATTTGCCGGTTGCGCACAAGATGCCGAAACAGCAGCACCCCATGGGGCACACAACCGGGAAAAGGCCGTGCATGCGCACGAACCGCTGGCTATAGCGGATGATTCGACGCTATTGCGAAACAGCTAATCAGCATCACTGCGATACCGATGCGATAGATATCGCTTATTGATCTATCCACCTTCAATTCATGAATAAACGTTCTAAAAGCGCCAAATATTTCTCATTACCTAAGCGGTCTTCTTCGGCACTTCGCAAAAATGACGTAAATCTGCCGCTCACGCCAACAACTGTGCTGCGGCCAGTTCTCGCAACTGGATAATGTCGCGTTTGGGTGCAATGCCAAACAATCGCCCATACTCGCGGCTAAATTGCGAAGGGCTTTCATAACCCACCTTGAACGCCGCACTGGAGACGTCCAGATGCTCGTTGAGCATCAGCCGCCGGGCTTCGGTCAGGCGCAGCCACTTCTGGTACTGCAACGGGCTCATGGCGGTGAGTTGGCGAAAATGATGATGGAAAGTCGGCGAACTCATCTGCACCCGCGCCGCCAGTTCTTCGACTCGCAGCGCCTTGGCGTAGTTGAGTTTCAGCCAGTCAATCGCCCGCGCGATCCGGTGCCCCTGACTGTCGACACTGACGATCTGGCGCAGTTTGGCGCCTTGGTCGCCGCATAGCAGCCGGTAATGAATCTCGCGCTGGACCATCGGCGCCAGCACCGCAATGGCCTCGGGCTCATCGAGCAATTCCAGCAAGCGCACCATCGGCGTCAGGATCGCCGGGGTGGCGGTGCCGATGCCGACACTCTTGCCGGGGGTTTTGTCACGACTGAGCGCCAGGCCGCCCAACGCAATCAGCTCCGCCATGACCCGCAGGTCCAGTTTGAACACCAACCCCAGGCACGGCTGTTCAGGACTGGCCTGGGTCACTTCTGAGTTGGCCGGCAGGTCAAGCGAGGTGACCAGAAACCGCGAACTGTCGTAAGCAAAGCCCTCACCGCCCGCCCAGAGCTGCTTGGCGCCCTGAGCGACCAACACGATGCTGGGCGGCACCATGCAGCTTTGGGGCGGCGCCAGCTCATTACGCCGGTACAGGGTCAGCCCGCTGATGGCCGTTTCAAGGTCTCCCGGTTCGGCAACCTGCCGAGCGATCAGGCGGGCCAGTGAAGCTTGTGGGGTGGTCATGGGCGAGCGAACCTGCAGGCTATTTGCTTGAGATGTGCAGAATAATTCGGGCGCCAGAGTGCTCCTACTGAAAATGTGCACAGCCAGCGGATCAGGCAAGAAATCCAGCGAAATACGTTAGCCGGTTCTGGTCGTTACCCGGAAAAATGTTGATCACGACCAACCGCCTGGAGTTTTCCCATGACCATCCATGCTTACGGCGCCCATGCTGGCGACCAGCCGCTCGTCCCGTTGCAAATCACCCGCCGCGCGCCTGGCGCCGACGATGTGCAGATCGACATCGCCTTCTGCGGTATCTGCCACTCCGACCTGCATCAGGTGCGTGCTGAATGGGCCGGCACTCAGTTTCCCTGTGTGCCCGGTCACGAAATCGTCGGTCGGGTTACCGCCAAGGGCGCGCATGTTGCAGCGTTTGAAGTCGGTGATCTGGTCGGCGTCGGTTGCATCGTTGACAGTTGCCAGCACTGTGAAGACTGCGACCAAGGGCTGGAAAACTACTGCGACGGCATGATCGGCACCTACAACTTCCCGACCCCGGACGCCCCTGGCCACACCCTTGGCGGCTACTCGCAGCAGATTGTGGTGCACCAGCGTTATGTATTGCGCATTCGCCATCCTCAAGCACAACTGGCCGCCGTGGCGCCGCTGCTGTGTGCCGGCATCACGACTTGGTCGCCGCTGCGCCACTGGAACATCGGCCCGGGTAAGAAAGTCGGCATTGTTGGTATCGGTGGCCTGGGGCACATGGGCATCAAGCTGGCCCACGCCTTGGGCGCCCATGTGGTGGCCTTCACCACTTCCGAGTCCAAGCGTGAAGCGGCGCGGCAGCTGGGTGCCGATGAAGTGGTGGTGACCGGTAATCCGGACGAACTGGCCGCCCACCGCAAGAGTTTCGATTTGATCCTCAACACCGTGGCGGCGCCCCACGACCTTGATGCCCTGCTGGTGCTACTCAAGCGCGATGCCTGCATGACCCTGGTCGGCGCGCCAGCTTCGCCGCATCCTTCGCCGAACGTGTTCAATCTGATCACCAAACGCCGTACCCTGGCCGGTTCGATGATCGGCGGCATCGCTGAAACCCAGGAAATGCTCGACTTCTGCGCCGAACACAACATCGTCTCGGACATCGAGCTGATCGCTGCCGAACAGATCAACCAAGCCTACGAGCGGATGCTCAAGGGGGACGTCAAGTATCGCTTTGTGATCGACAACGCCACCCTGGCGCCCTGAGCTATCCCTGGCTTGCCGGTGATTGCTCCGGGGCCGCACCGGCTCGCGGTTTTGCTGTTACGCTGAGTGCCCAGATAGTCCTCATATGGTGAAGCTCATGTCTCTGCCCGACCTGCTGATACCCGATGCTGTGAAGACCGAAGCCATTCAGATTCTGGCCGATATCGAACGCGCCGACGGGGTGCTGGAAATGTCCCGGCTCGCCGGGGTTGCCGAGGGCTTTACCCTCGGCCTGGCCTGTTCTCAAGGCTTGGCGCAGGCCGAGCTGGACACCCTGGAGCGGGTGTTCAGCTCGTCGGTCAGCCGCAGGATGGCTGTGCTGCGCAGCCAGGCCTGAGCGCTGGCTGACGACGACTTGACATCCTCCCCGGCCTGAAGGCCGGAGATTCCTACGGCGCTCAGGCGCGGCATCGAGCCGCCCCCGAGTCGCTTCGGTGGGTTCCTGCTGCTGGCGCCATGACCTCTGCGCTCACTTCACAGGCTAACCGGGCGTGTCCCGCCCTTAGTACATT
>NZ_JANJFL010000029.1:42312-74815 GCF_024584215.1 Pseudomonas sp. LJDD11 | reverse complement strand
AGTCCGAAAGGTAGAGCCGGTTTGCGAATAAGAGAATGGACTTGCGTGTGCTGCGGTACAGCCCACGACCGCGATGTGAACGCGGCCCGGAACATTCTTGCGGCGGGGCATCGCCGTCTAGCGGTAGGAATCCCCGCTCTTTAGGGCGGGGAGGATGTCAAAGATTAATGCCGATCAGTTAAGGTCCAGTCGGTCAATGTGGGAGGCATCTTTGCTGGCGACAGGGCCAGTAAAACCAGCACATCAGCTACTGGTTCGCCGCTGAAGTCGCCAGCAGACCGGGGCGTCGGCCGGCTCCTCCCGGATGATCGGCATTAGTTCGGCAGATTGCCCTGCGCATGAGGGCTCACGTGCTGGGCCGCTTGTCAAACACATGACAAGCCTTGCCCTCAGACCGCTTGAGGGTATGAAACGGCTGGATCAGCACCCGTGAACTGATCCCGATATGGGTCTTGATCCGGCGCCCCAGCTCGTCGGCGACCTGTTGCTGCTGCGGGGCCGCCAGCCCTTGCAGGTCATGCTTGAGCTCAACATGCACATCGACGCTGTCCAGGTTGCCGTTACGATGCAGATGCAGCTCATAGACCTGGGCCAACTGGCCGATCTTGAGAATCTGCTCTTCGATCTGCGTCGGAAACACATTCACCCCGCGAATGATCAACATATCGTCACTGCGCCCTGTGATCTTGTCGATGCGCCGCATTGGCCGCGCTGTGCCCGGCAGCAACCGGGTCAGGTCGCGGGTGCGGTAGCGGACCATCGGCAGCGCTTCCTTGGACAGTGAGGTGAACACCAGTTCGCCCATTTCGCCGTCGGGCAACACCGCACCGGTCGCCGGGTCGATGATTTCCGGGTAGAAATGATCTTCCCAGACCGTCGGGCCGTCCTTGGTTTCGGCGCACTCCATGGCCACGCCCGGCCCCATGATCTCCGACAGGCCGTAGATATCCAGGGCGGTGATGCCCAGACGCTGTTCCATGGCGCGGCGCAGCTCGGCGGTCCACGGCTCGGCACCGAAAATCCCCAGGCGCAGTTTCAGTTGATGCGGGTCGATGCCCTGGCGTTCGAACTCATCGGCCAGGTTCAGCATGTAGGACGGCGTGACCATGATGATGTCGGGCTGGAAGTCCTGAATCAGTTGCACCTGCTTTTCGGTCTGCCCGCCCGACATCGGGATCACCGTGCAGCCCAGCCGCTCAGCGCCGTAGTGCGCGCCCAGTCCGCCGGTGAACAAACCGTACCCATAAGCGACATGCACTTTGTCGCCACGGCGGCCGCCTGCCGCACGAATCGAGCGGGCCACCACGTTGGCCCAAGTGTCGATATCGTTCTGGGTGTAGCCGACCACGGTCGGCTTGCCGGTGGTGCCACTGGAGGCATGCAGGCGCACCACCTCGCTCTGTGGCACGGCAAACATGCCGAAGGGGTAGTTGTCGCGCAGGTCGCTCTTGGCGGTAAACGGAAACTGGCTGAGGTCTTCCAGAGTACCCAGGTCATCGGGGTGCACGCCGCGTTCGTCAAAGCGCTGGCGGTACAGCGGCACATTGTCGTAGGCGTGCTTGAGACTCCAGCGCAGGCGGTCGAGCTGGTGCTGGCGCAACTGGTCGATGCTGGCGGTCTCGAGCGGGTCGAGCAAGGCGCTAGCGGGGCTATTGGCGGCGATCATGTTCATGGTTCACTCGGTTATTTTTATGTTTGAGTGCTGATGAGGAGAAGACTCCTCGCCTGGGTGGCCAATGGTGTTTATCGGTATCAGAGTCTTTCGATAATCAGCGCGATGCCCTGGCCGACGCCGATGCACAGGGTGCACAGCGCGTAGCGGCCCTGGCGGTTTTCCAGTTCATACAAGGCCGTGGTGACCAGTCGTGCACCGCTCATGCCCAATGGATGCCCCAGGGCAATGGCGCCGCCGTTGGGGTTGACCCGCGGGTCGTCGTCGGCCAGCCCCAGTTCGCGCAGCACGGCCAGGCTCTGGGCGGCGAAGGCTTCGTTGAGTTCGATGATGTCCATGTCGGCCAGGCTCAGGCCGGTCAGTTCCAGCACCTTGCGGGTTGCAGGGGCAGGGCCGATGCCCATTATCCGGGGTTCGACGCCTGCCGTGGCCATTCCTGCCACCCGCCCACGGGCCTTCAGGCCATGGCGGCGCGCCGCTGCCGGGCTGGCCAGCAACAGGGCGCAGGCGCCGTCGTTGACCCCTGAGGCATTGCCGGCGGTGATGCTGCCACCTTCGCGGAACGGAGTGCCGAGCCTGCTCAGTTGCTCCAGGCTGGTATCGGCGCGGGGATGCTCGTCCTGTTCAATGAGCCTGGCCGGGCCTTTGCGCTGGCTGATTGCAACGGCGGTGATTTCCTGTGCCAAGCGGCCATTGGCTTGCGCCGCAGCGGCCTTGTGCTGGCTGCGCAGGGCGAAGGCATCCTGGTCGGCGCGGGAAATATTGAACTGCGCTGCGACGTTCTCGGCAGTTTCCGGCATCGAATCGATACCGAACTGCGCCTTCAGCAGCGGATTGACGAAGCGCCAGCCAATGGTGGTGTCGAACAGCTCGGCAGCGCGGCCGAAGGCTTGCTCGGACTTGCCCATTACAAAGGGGGCGCGGGACATTGACTCGACGCCGCCGGCGATCAGCAGACCGGCTTCACCGGCACGAATCGCCCGAGCTGCACTGCCCACCGCATCCAGGCCCGAGCCACACAGGCGGTTGAGGGTGGTGCCCGCTACGCTGACCGGCAGGCCGGCAAGCAGTGCCGACATGCGCGCGACATTACGGTTGTCTTCACCGGCCTGATTGGCGCAGCCGTAGAACACGTCGTCGATCTGGCTGAAGTCCAGGTGTGGATGGCGCTGGATCAAGGCGCGAATCGGCACGGCGCCCAGATCGTCGGCGCGCACGCTGGCCAGCGCGCCGGCGTAGCGGCCGATGGGGGTGCGGATCGCGTCGATGATCAGCGCTTGAGGGTTCTGGGTATCACTCATCAGGAGTCTCCAGGTCGAGCAGGGTGCCGCGCACCTTGTAGGATTTGCCATGAAACAGGGCAATCAGCTGCCCGTGCTGGTTTTCGATACGCACGTCGTAGTTGCCGGTGCGGCCGCTGCGGCTCTGTTCACTGGCGCTGGCGGTGAGCAGGTCGTCGAGCTGCGCAGGCGCCACATAGTCGATGCTGCAGCCAATCGCTACGGTGACCGCGTTGTAGGTATTGCAGGCAAAGGCGAAGGCCGAGTCGGCCAGGGCAAACAGATGACCGCCATGGCAGGTGCCGACGCCCTGCAGCATGTCGGCACGTACCCGCATGCTCAGTTGTGCGCTGCCGGGGCCGACACTCAGCAGGTGCATGCCCATGGCCTGGCTGGCGGCGTCGCGTTCGTACAAGGTGCTGGCGCAGCGCTGCGCCAGTTGTTGAGGGTCAAGTGTCATGCAGGTGCCTCCCTTCGGTGGCGCGGCGGCGCAACAGCAGTGACGGGCGATAGCGTGGCTCAGCATAGGCGGCTTGCAGGTTGTCGAGGGTCGTCAGCAGCCGTTGCGGGCCGATGGCATCGGCCCAGGCCAGTGGTCCAAGCGGGTAGTTGACGCCGGCGCACATGGCCAGGTCGATGTCCGCTGCGCTGGCCACCCCGTGCAGCAGGGCATCGGCCGCCTCGTTGGCCAGCATCGCTACAGTACGCAGCACTGCCAGCGCCGGGGTGTCGCTGAGCAGGCTGACCTTGAACCCGGCACGCTGCAGCAGCGCCACGACCTGCTGGCAGGCCAGTACCGAGGTGTCGGCAGCGCAACTGATGGCGATGCGTGCGGCGCGGCGGTAATCCAGTGCCAGGTCGAACAGCAGCAGATTGTCGATGCCTTGTGCCTGGGCGCGCTGGCTGGCCAGCCGTCCGTCACTGAGCGCCAGCGTGGCCGTTCCGACCCGGATCACTCCGCTGCCGGCGCGTTGGGTGACCTGCACGCCGGCCTGTTGCAGGCGCGCAATCAGCGGCGCGGCAATGCCCAGATCGCCCTCCACTGCGCAGTTGTCAATGTGCAGCGGGCTGCTGATTTCCTGCGGCTGGGGGCGCTCTGCCGTCTCGCTGTAGTCATAGAAGCCGCGACCGCTCTTGCGTCCCAGATGGCCGGCATCGACCAGCTCCTTCTGGACCAGTGAAGGCTGGAAGCGCATGTCGCCGTGGTAAGCGTCGAACACCGAGCAGGTCACCGCGTAATTGACATCATGGCCGATCAGGTCGGTCAGCTCGAAGGCGCCCATGCGAAAGCCACCGGCATCGCGCAGCAGCGCGTCGAGGGTGGCGCAGTCGGCGGCGCCTTCCTGGAGCAGGCGCAGGCTTTCGGCATAAAACGGGCGTGCTACCCGGTTGACGATAAAGCCGGGTGTCGAGCGGGTGTGCACGGGCTGTTTGCCCCAGGCGTCGGCGGTGTCATACAGGCGCGCTGCCAGTTGCGGGTCGCTGGCCAGGCCCGAGACAATTTCGACCAGCGCCATGAGCGGTGCCGGATTGAAAAAGTGCATGCCGAATATCCGCTGTGGATGCTGGAGGCCGGCCGCCAGCCGGGTGAGCGACAATGACGACGTATTGCTGGCCAGGATGCAGTGGGCGCTGCAGATGCTTTCCAGTTGCTCGAACAGCTGGCGCTTGAGGTCGAGGTTTTCCACGATCGCTTCGATCACCAGCGCGGCGTCGGCCAGTGCTTGGAGGCTGTCTGCCGGTTGCAGGCGCGCGGCAATCACGCGGCGCTGCGAGGCATCCAGCTGGCCTTTGTCGACCAGCCGCGCCAGTTGCCGGTCAATCCCGCTAATGGCCTGGGCGGCGGCGCCCTGGCGGGTATCGAATAGCCAGACGCGATGACCGGCCTGCGCGGCCACCTGGGCAATCCCTGCGCCCATGGCGCCGGCGCCAATCACCGCGACGATGCTGCTGGTGTCCAGTGCGGTCATTGTTCAGCGTCCTTTGAAAGTCGCGGTGCGTTTGTTGATGAATGCCGATACGCCTTCGCGGTAATCCTCGCTGCGCCCGGCCAGGCGTTGCAGGTCGCGCTCCAGTTCCAGTTGCGCATCAAGGCTGTTGTGCGCACTGGCGTTGAGCGCGCGTTTGATCAGGGCCAGGCCGTAGGTGGGCTGGGTCGCCAGATGCCGGGCCAGCTTGAGGGCTTCGTCGCGCAGATCGGCATCGTCGTGTACCTGATAAATCAGCCCCCATTGCTCGGCCTGCTCGGCGCTCAGTTTGTTGCCAAGCAGGGCCAGTGCCTTGGCCCTGGCCATGCCCACCAGGCGCGGCAGGTGCCAGGTGCCACCGGAGTCGGGCACCAGGCCGATTTTGCAAAATGCCTGGATAAAACTTGCCGAGCGGGCGGCCAACACCAGGTCGCAAGCCAGCGGGATATTCGCCCCGGCACCGGCAGCCACGCCGTTGACCGCGCAGATCACCGGTAATGGCAGATCGCGCAGGCTGCGGATCAGCGGGTTATAGAATGTGTCGATGGACTCGCCCAGATCCGGCATCGCGCTGCCCGGTGCGACATTGCGGTCAGACAGGTCCTGGCCAGCACAGAAGCCCCGGCCTTCACCGGTGAGCAGCAGCACCCGTGCTGTGCTGCTTTGGCGAACCTGTTTGAGCGCTTCGCGCACTTGCAGATGCATGGCGGCATTGAAGCTATTGAGTTGCTCGGGGCGGTTGAGGCTAAGGAAGGCAACGCCGTCCTCGATGGAAAACAGGATGTGCTCAAAGTCCATGGCTGGAGCTCTCTGTGCAGGACGAAGGATTACCGGCCGGTGAACGCCGGAGCGCGTTTTGCCTGAAAGGCCTGAATGCCTTCGTTGCGGTCGGCGGTGCCGGCCAGCAAGGTGAAGGCATGGCGTTCGAAGCGCAGGCCGCTGGCCAGGTCAAGGTCCTGGGCCTTGAGCACGGCCTCCCTGGCCAGGCGGACCGCCAGCGGCGCTTTGCTGGCGATGACGCGGGCGATCTCCAGGGCCCGGTCAACGGTGAACTCCGGCTGGGTGAGCTCGCTGACCAGCCCGGCGCGCCGGGCGTGACGGGCATCGATCGGCAGGCCGGTAAGCACCATCTGCATCGCCAGTGACTTGCCCACCGCGTGCAGCAGGCGTTGGGTGCCGCCGGCGCCGGGCATGATGCCAAGGTTGATTTCCGGTTGCCCGAAACGGGCATCTTCACCGGCGATGATCACGTCGGCATGCATCGCCAGTTCACAGCCAGCGCCGAGGCAGAAGCCGTTGACGGCGGCGATCAGCGGTTTGCTAAAGGCGCCGATGCGTTGCCAGTGTGCCTGGCGTGGGTCGTCAAGGATGCCGACCATGTCGCGCTCTGCCATTTCGTGGATATCGGCGCCAGCGGCAAACGCTTTGCGGCTGCCGGTGATGACCACCGCCCGGATGTCAGGGTCTGCCGCTGCCACCTCAAGCGCCTCGGTCAGGTCACCCAGCAGCGCGGTGTTCAGGGCGTTCAGCGCCTCGGGCCGGTGCAGGGTCAGCAGCCGCACACCGGTCATCGGCGTGGTCATGACAAGGGTCTGAGGCATGGGGCAGTCCTCCGGCAGCAAGGGCGGTGTGAGCACCGCTGATTATTGGAAAGGCGCGCTCTGTGAGGCGGGCTGAAATGAGTATAGGCATAACGCGATACGGAAAAACAGATTTTTGTATTGGTTTTTGTGTCTAGTATGTTTGTTTTTATCCGATGTTTTTTAGTAAAAGCATTGTTTATTAGGTGTTTGTGTTGGTTTTTGCCTGGGTTTTTTAGGTCTTGATACGATACGTGTATCAATAATTTTCATTGATTTAAGGGTTGTTTTTATAGGAAGGTGGTGTGTCTGCAGCCCACCTGCCGGGCGTTCCCGGCCAGAGGATTACCCATGACCTGCTACAGCCTTGATGGCCTGACTCCGGTGGTTCATCCCACCGCTTATGTGCATCCTTCTGCGGTATTGATTGGTGATGTGATCATTGGCCCTGGCTGCTATGTCGGGCCGCTGGCCAGCCTGCGCGGCGATTTCGGGCGCATCGTGCTGGAGGAGGGCGCCAACCTGCAGGACACCTGCGTCATGCATGGTTTCCCTGACAGCGACACGGTGGTGGGGCGCAACGGCCATATCGGCCACGGCGCCGTGCTGCACGGTTGCTGTATCGGCGCGGATGTTCTGGTGGGTATCAATGCCGTGGTGATGGATGCAGCCCAAATCGGTGCGCGGTCATTTGTTGCCGCCGCCAGCCTGGTCAAGGCGAATTTCAGTTGCGCCGAGCAATCGCTGGTGATGGGCTCTCCGGCCAGCGTCAAACGCCTGCTCAGTGATGACGAGGTCGCCTGGAAACAGGCCGGTACCCGTGAGTATCAGGCGCTTGCCCGGCGCTGCCAGCACAGTCTGGTGGCGTGTGAACCGTTGCTGGAGGCCGAGCCAGACCGGCCCCGTATCAGTGCCAGTGCCCATCGGCCCAAGGCTGCCGGTTGATGGGCAGACTCGCGGCGATCGGTGGCGGGCGGTATATTCGGCATCCTTTTCGTTGTCCGGTAAGCCCATGTCGTCCCTTGCCCCGCTGAATCACCTTATCCAGCGCTTCCAGGAGCGCACCCCGATCCGCGCCAGTTCGTTGATCATCACCCTGTACGGCGATGCCATCGAACCTCATGGCGGCACGGTCTGGCTGGGCAGCCTGATCCAGTTGCTGGAGCCGGTGGGGATCAATGAGCGGCTGATCCGCACCTCGATCTTTCGCCTGAGCAAAGAGGGCTGGCTGAGCGCCGAAAAAGTCGGGCGCCGCAGCTATTACAGCCTAACCGGCACCGGGCGGCGGCGCTTCGAGCAAGCCTTCAAACGGGTGTACAGCGCCAGCGTCCCGGCCTGGGACGGTGCCTGGTGCCTGGTGATGCTGTCGCAATTGAGCGCCGATAAACGCAAACAGGTGCGTGAAGAGCTGGAGTGGCAGGGCTTTGCCGCTATCTCTACGACGGTGCTGGCCAGCCCGCGCTGTGACAAGGCGGAGCTCAATGCCAGCCTGCAAGCGCTCGATGCACTGGACGACAGCATCGTGTTCGAGACCAAGGCACAGGATGTGCTGGCGTCCAGAGCGCTGCGCATGCAGGTGCGCGAGAGCTGGAATATTGACGAGCTGGGCCGGCATTACAGTGAGTTCATCCAGTTGTTCCGGCCGTTGTGGCAGGCGCTGCGCGAGCAAGACAACCTCAGCGGCGCAGACTGCTTCCTGGCCCGGACCCTGTTGGTCCATGAATACCGTCGCCTGCTGCTGCGCGACCCGCAGTTGCCCGACCAGTTGCTGCCCGGCGACTGGGAAGGCCGCGCGGCGCGTCAGTTGTGCCGCAATATCTACCGACTGGTCTGCGGCAAGGCCGAAGAATGGCTGGCCGGTGTACTGGAAACCGCCGACGGCCCGTTGCCGGATGTGGGAGAAAATTTCTGGCAGCGCTTTGGCGGCTTGCGCTGAGCCAACGATATTGTTGAAACGCTCTGATTCGGTATTGGCTGCGCATCAACGCCTTGCAAACGAGTGGATTGTCTTTGCCAGCGCACGCTTTTTCTCGTAGCGTGCTGCTGTCGTCCTGCCTGTCGCCAGAGCGGCACCTTACATCGGGACTTCACGCCTTGACCGACCACCCAATCCAGAGCCTGCGCAACCGGCTGCAGAGCCTCGAAGACGAAAATGCCCGCCTGCGCCAGCAGATGGCGATCCTTGACCAGCAAGCCCAAAGCGCCCTGGCCCAGTCCCGAGAGCGCTATCGCTTTCTGTTCGACTCGATGGACGAGGGCTTTTGCATCATCGAGTTCTTCGACGGCCCGCACGGCCCGCTCAGCGACTACATCCACATTGAGGCCAACGCGGCCTACGCCTTTCACGCCGGGATCAGCAATGTGGTCGGCCAGAAAGTGCGCGAGATGGTCGGTGCCGAAGCCGATGGCTGGGTGCAGTTGTACGGTGAAGTGCTGCGCACCGGCGAGCCGATCCGCTTCGAGCGCGAACTGGTCGCCACCGGGCGCTACCTGGCATTGGCGGCGTTTCGTATCGAACCGGCCAGTTGCCGGCAGGTTGCCGTGCTATTTCAGGACATCACCGCCCGCAGACGTGCCGAGCTGGCCCTGCAGCAGTTGAACGAGACCCTGGAAAGCCGCGTGCGTGATGCGGTGGCCGAGCGCAATGTGCTGGCCGATGTGGTCAATGGCACTGACGCGCGCATCCATGTGATTGATCGGAACTATCGCTGGCTGGCAATCAACGCGGTGGCGGTCTGGGAGTTCGAGCGGCTGTACGGCGTCAAACCCCAGGTTGGCGAGAGTATTCTTGACGCGCTGCAGGGCCAGCCTGAGGTGCGCGAAAAGGTGCGCAAGCTCTGGGGCCGGGTGCTGGCGGGCGAGGAATTCATTGAGATCACCCACTTCGGTGAACAACACCGTCACTATGAAATTCGCTACAGCTCCTTGCGCGACGCTGACGGGCAACCGGTGGGCGCCTACCTGTTTGCCTATGACATCAGTGAGCGACTGCGCGAGCAGGAGCGTTTGAAGCAGGCCGAGGAAGCGCTGCGCCAGTCACAGAAAATGGAAGCGGTCGGTCAGTTGACCGGCGGCATCGCGCATGACTTCAACAACCTGCTGACCGGTATCAACGGCGCGCTGGAACTGTTGCGTACGCGCCTGACCCAGGGGCGCTATAACGATATTGATCGCTATGCGGCCACTGCCCAGGACGCCGCTCGCCGTGCGGCCTCGCTGACTCACCGTTTACTGGCTTTTTCCAGGCGCCAGACGCTGGACCCCAAAGCGGTGGACGTCAATCGTCTGGTCGGCAGCATGGAAGAGCTGGTGCGGCGTTCGGTCGGGCCGCACATTGCCGTGGAAGTGGTGACCGCCATCGGTCTGTGGTCGACGTTCATTGATGCACCGCAGCTGGAAAATGCCTTGCTCAATCTGTGTCTCAACGCCCGGGATGCGATGCCGAACGGCGGCCGGATTACCATTGAGACGGCCAATAAGTGGATCGATGAGCGCGAATCGAGGGTTCGTGACCTGTCGCCTGGGCAGTACTTGTCGTTATGTGTGACCGACACCGGGACCGGCATGACTCCAGAGATCATCTCGCGGGCCTTCGACCCGTTTTTCACCACCAAGCCGCTGGGGCAGGGCACCGGGCTGGGGCTGTCGATGGTCTATGGCTTTGTCCGCCAGTCGGGCGGCCAGGTGCGGATTTATTCCGAGCCCGGTCAGGGCACGACCATGTGCCTGTACTTGCCGCGTCACTATCAGGATGAGGTGGCGGATGAGCCTGACGAGCAGGCCGGTGAGGTCGCTCAGGCACCGTCGCTGCGCACGGTGATGATCGTTGACGATGAACCGACCATTCGCATGCTGGTCAGCGAAGTGCTCGAAGACCGCGGCTACGCGGTGATCGAGGCGCCGGAAGGCGCCAGCGCATTGCGGTTACTGGAAAGTGATATCCGGGTCGATCTGCTTGTGACCGATGTCGGCTTGCCGGGCGGCATGAATGGCCGGCAGTTGGCCGATGCGGCACGCTCGCTGCGCCCGCAGCTGAGCGTGCTGTTCATCACCGGTTATGCGGAAAACGCCATTATCGGCAATGGCCACCTCGACCCCGGCATGTGGATCATGACCAAACCCTTCACCATGGAGGCCTTCGCGGCGCGTATTTTCGACATGCTGGAGCGCGAGGGTTAAGTCTCGGTAGCGTTCCCGATGGAAAGTAAGCTTTACATCTGGCAGTCTCTGAGGCAGGGTGTAAAGCGTGCTTTACATTGACGAGGTTTTTTCATGAGTCCCTACTTGCGCGAGTTTGGCCTGGCCATGGGCTGCTATATGCTGGTTTTGCTGATTTCTCTGCTGATGTTGACCGTCGATGGCCTGGGCGCTGCGACCCGCATCGCCATCAGTGTCGCACCGGTATTGCCTTGCCTGTTGGTGTGTTGGGCAGTGGTCCGGCAACTGCGGCGGATGGATGAGCTGCAACTGCGCATTCAGTTCGAGGCACTGGGTTTTGCTTTTGCGGCCAGCGCATTACTGACCTTCAGCTACGGTTTTCTGGAAAACGTCGGCCTGCCAAAGCTGTCACTGTTTGTGGTCTGGCCACTGATGGCGGCGATGTGGATGCTGGGCCTGTTGATCGCTTCGCGGCGCTACCGGTGAACAATCGGCTCAAGGTGCTGCGCGCCGAGCGGCGCTGGTCTCAGGAGGATCTGGCCAGCCGCCTGGGCGTATCGCGGCAGACCGTCAACGCCATCGAGAATGGCCGCTACGACCCCAGCCTGCCCCTGGCGTTCCAGATATCGCGGGTATTTGGCCTGCCCATCGAGGCGATTTTCCAGGATCAGGACGCTGTGCCGACCAACTGAGCTAACCCGCCTGCCCAGGGCGGCTGGCCGGCTGGGTGGCCTGGGTCCGTGGTGTGGGGGTGCGCAGCAGCGCCTGGAGGGCTTCGCTGTAGGCCTGACGGCCCAGGCGCATGCTGTTGTTGTGGCTGCCGCCGGGCACCAGCAAGAGTTTTTTCGGCTCTACGGCGGCGGCATAGAGTTGCTCACTGAAGCGCGGCGGCACGTAGCGGTCGTCCGTGCCGTGGACGATCAGCACCGGCATGTGGATGTCAGCGATCTTGTCTTGCGAGTCGAACTTCTGCGACAGCAGCCAGCGCACCGGCAGTGAGGTATAGCTGCTGGCGATCGCGGTAGCGACGTCGGCAAGGTTGGTGAAGGTCGACTCGATGACCAGTGCCCGAGCTTGTGGCAGATCTTCCTGGCCCAGTTCTGCGGCCAGGTCCACGGCCACCGCGCCACCGAGCGAGTGGCCGTAGATCAGGCGGCGGTCAGGGTCCGGTTGCAGCAGTTTGAGCCGCTGCCAGGCAATGCGTGCGTCTTCATATACGCTTTTCTCCGATGGCAGCTCGCCTTTGCTCTGGCCGAAACCGCGGTAGTCGATGGCCAATACCGAGAAGCCCAAGGCACGCAGTTGCTCGATACGGAACAACTGACCGGTCAGGTTCCAGCGTGAGCCATGCAGATAAAGCACAGCCGGGGCATCCTTGCGCGGCGCGGGCCACCACCAGGCGTGAATGTTTTGTGCAGGACCGAAGTCGGGGGCCTTGAGTTCCAGTTCCTGAACCCCGGCTGGCAGGCCGCCGTACCAACTGGCGGTGCCCGGTTCGATACGAAACACCAGTTCGCGCTCTTTGCGTTCGAGCAAGGTGCAACCTACGGGCAGGCCGATGATGATCAGGGTCATCAACACCCAGGTCAGGCGACGAAGTCCGCGACGGGCAGGCAAATCTGAAGGCATGTTGAATCCCGTAACCAAAATGACATAGATGCCGTTTATAGGGTGGCATTGCACGATAGTGCAGGAAAGATCGGTTACAGAATATTGCTCATCGCCCGGTACGCCCCGCTGCCCGGCAATCAATGGGCGGTGCAGGTGGCAGCTCCCGGTCTTGTTATCGACCGGTTAGCCGACAGACAGATGCGCGCAGGTGGCCAGAGGGTGCTGTACTGACAGGTGCGCAGGCAGAGCGAAAGTGGTCCGCACGCGGGCTTGGCTGATTGCCACCCGACGGGGTTGTGAAAGGCCTGGCACGCTCACTCAGGCCGGTTGAGCGTTCGGCGCATGCTAAGCGGGCAGTGATTTCGAGCGGCCATAAAGCTGCTCAGTGATAAGGCACAATGCAACTGCGCACCCGACCGTTGGCACAATGCGCTATGGTGCACCCTCCAGTTTCTTCAAGAGGTTATTGCCCATGCTGCTTTACCGTGCTCTGGAAGAGAAAGACGTCGCCGCCGTCTGCGCCTTGCCACAGAATGCCGACGAACTGTTCTACATGTTCCCCCGGGCGAGCTGGCCGCTGACCGCGGCGCAATTGCACGAATCGCTTGAGCAGCGTTCAGACCCGACGGTGATCGAGAACAACGGTGAAGTGGTGGGCTACGCCAACTTTGTGCGCTGTGATTTTCGCGGTCGCTGCACGTTGGGCAATGTCATCATCGCTGCCCGCGCACGCAGTAAAGGCGTGGGCCGTTATCTGATCGGCTGCATGGCTGAAATTGCGTTCGATAAACACGAGGCCAAGGAAATGACCGCTTCGTGCTTCAACCACAACGTCACCGGCCTGCTGTTTTACTCCCGTCTGGGGCTGCGTCCTTTTGCGATTGAAGAGCGCCGCGACAAGCAGGGCGCTTCGGTGGCGTTGATTCATTTAAGGTTGTTGCGGCCGGAGTGATGAGGCCGTGTGTTGGATGGCGGTCTTAAAGACCGCCTGCTTGATAGTTTTTAACAACTCAGGTTCATTGTTTAACAAGGTGTATTCGAACCGTTGTTCAATAAAACGGTGAAACGATTTTTCAATGACCCACTGTCGGATAAGTAGCATAATGCTGGCTCGTTAGTCGGATGTTGATTGCTCCACTTTCGGGCGGCGCGTATAAGGGTTGAAGATCGCCGCTGGTTTGGCGGTAATCCTTAAAGTCAGAATATTTTCTGATTATAACTTTTGATTGGACAATAAGCGTAAGTGTGCAGGGTTAAACCTGTTGTGCTTGCAAATAAGGAGATGGCTAATGATCGCTTGTGGACTGTCTACTCTTGAGCTGAGAAGTATCGTGGAAGGCGCTTTTCTGCCTTTGAACTGCACCTGCACCATTGCGCAGGATCAGTCGATGACCGTACAGATCACTGAACCCAGTACCGGCCAGGTCAATCTGTTCGTCACCGGCATTTCCCTGGGCCGGTTGAATACCAGTCGTGAGATCAGCAACCTGGTGGCTGAACTGCGCGACGAATTGCACAGTGTCGCCCAGCCCCAACTCTACTCGCGCATGGCCTGAGTAACCGTTACGGCTGTGCTTCGGTCGACGCCTGTGTGCGTCGACCGTCAGGTTTACGGCGTCGGTTCTCTGCGCCGTGCTTGCCGGGTGATTAGTAAATACTACTTATCGACCTTTTTTCGTGGTCTGGTCCTGAACAGCGCCCAATGGACCCGATCTTACGATTTTCTCCAACCAGTCAATCACTGGATCCTGCCTGATTCAATCTTGCATCCGCTGCGGTTTATTTGACTCTTTTTACGTTGTTTGAAATTATTCGCCCAGCTCGCCATTTAACTGGCGGCGGCTTGCTTCTCTCCCTCTCGGTGTTTTATTGCCCTGCATTCAACAGGTCGGCGGTAGCGTGGCCGGCGTTTTTGTTTGAATCGAGTTTCATATCGGAAAGTCCGCAACTATCTCCCGGTCCGGTCAGGCCGTTGTGGCGGGATGGCGTCTGTCTTTAATTTCTCCACCGACCTGTATGCAGACAACTTGTAACAGGTCAGACAAGGAAGCCATTATGTTCGAAGATCATTTAGACACTGAGTGTGCCTGCGTCGTGGGCGGCGCCGGGTTGGCGGGCATGGGCTTTTTATTCAATGCGTTGAAGACCGGAGTGCTGCCACAGTTGTGTCGCGACGGTCTGATTGTCGTCGACGCCAGTGACCGCCCCGGTGTCGGCAGCCTGGGGCAGTACCGGATTACCGCCAATTCGGTCGGCGATGTTTTCATTGATTGCCTGCGCGATCCCCGCCTGGCGAGCATTTTCGAGCCACTGGAATACTCGCCGGCCTATTGGCGGATCCGCCGTCAGGCTGACAGCGCGCCGCCGTTGGCTGAGGTCGGCGAACTGATGGCCGAGGCCCACCGGCTGGTGCTTGAGCATATCGTCAAGCATTTCGGGGTCAGGATATGGCACAGCACCGCTATTACCGCCGTCACCTGGCAGCCTGGCGAGGTCCACCTGCTGGTTGAAACCGCCGGTTTTGAACGGCGTATCCGCTGCCGTGCACTGGTGCTCAATCTGGGCGGCCGGCAAACGCCGCAGCATCTGTGTGCGGGCCTGGCTGCGCATGGCTTGAGCCTGCCTGCGGCAGCCGACGTGCTGGGGTCAGATGTGCTGTTGCGCATGAACGCGGTGCAGATTCGCGAGCGGTTGGTGCCGGTGCTGGCTGCCGGGCGACGCATCAGTGTGATCGGCGGTTCGCACAGTGCGTTTTCGGTTCTGGAAAACCTTGCCGATGCGCTGGAGTTTGCCGGTCTGCAGGAACTGACCCTGATTCACCGCAACCCTGTGCGGTTGTTCTATGAATGCGCCGAACAGGCCCACGCGCAAGGTTATGACTTCGATGCGCAACGTGATGTCTGCCCGGTCTCGGGGCGTATCAATCGCTCCGGCGGGTTACGTTACCGGGCCCAGCAAATCGGTCGTGAAGTGCTGCACAACGGCCGGGTCGGCAAAACCGGCGTGACCGTCCGGCGTGCCCAGTTGCAAGGTGGCGCACCGGCTGATCTGGAGCTGGCGGCTCAGGCACTGGGCGAGTCTGGTGCGGTGATCCAGTGCACCGGTTATCAGCCGGTATTGCCGCAGCTGTATCATTCCGACAACACGTCGATTCAATTGCGTCAGGCCAATGGCGGGCTGGACGCCAACGCTCAAGGCTGCCCACAGGATCAGGACGGACGTCGGCTGGACGGCATCTATCTGTTCGGCATCGGTGCCGGTCTGGCGCCAGACCCTCAACTGGGCAGCGAGCAGGCGTTTGAAGGGCGTATCTACGGTGTCTGGCAGTTCCACCACACCGCCAGCAGCGCCGTGCTCGAAGCGGTGCTGGCACGTGTGCAGCGCCTGGCCCGCAAGCCGGAGCCGGCACGACCGTCGTTGGTGCAGACCCTCGATGAGCGCATGCACCTGCTATTACCGGGGCTGTCCGGGAAAGTCTGAGAGGCTGCTGGCTGTTTCAGGTGCGGACCTGATCGGGTTGTGCAGGCTTTTTCCAGCGATTGGCTACTATTAGGCTTTCAGTTTTCTACCGAGGAGGCCTGTTCATGCCAGTCAAACATGATTTATTCGCGGACCTGAATCTGGATAAAGAAGCGGTGCTGGCACGTGGCAAGGCCGATGAGCGCTTACAGCAGCTCCTCGACGACTACCGGCATGCCGACCTGCAGGTCGTGGATGCCGAGAAGGGCATCGCCGGCGGGATTGGCGATGACCAACTGAAAAAACTCAAGGAGCATCGACTGCTGATCAAGGACCGGATCGTCCAGCGCCTTGAACTGCATGGCTGAGAGCCGGCGGCCCTGCCTGGCGAGCAGGGCCGCGAGGCGGTTCAGAGTGCCGCGCCGCGCGCCGGTGAGGCAGGAAGCTGGCGCGCCCATTGCCGCTCGCCGGGCGGCAGGTTTTGGCCAATCGCGGCGCCCAGGGCGATTGCGACGCCGGCCAGGGCCAGGGGTTGCTGGTGCAGTAAGTCAGTCATCCCCGATTGCAACCGCTGCCCCTGCTGACGCAGATTCAGGTCACCCAACTGGCTGGCCTTGTCTTTGAGGTTCGAAGCGCCGGCCTGGAGTTTGTCTTTCAGGCTGTCCACACCGTTACCCACCGTGCTGGCTGACGAACGGTCTGCGGTACTGCGCTGGCCGAGCATCAGCCAGGCGATGCTGACCGACAGCAACACGGCGGGCAGGGGATTTTGCTTGATGTTCTGACCCAGATTGCCAGCAAGTTCGCCGCCGTTTTCCCGGGCGTAGGCGAGGGTCTGGTCAATCCACTGGCCGGGTGACATTTTCTTTTCCAGCGCTTCGACAATCTGATCGATGCTGGAGCGTTGTTCATCGACTTCGCGCTGGAGCTGCTCAGGGCTGCCGGTGCTGTTGTTTGTGCTCATGATGCTTTCCTCTGGATAACATCTTTGTCTTTGTTAAACGCCTCGACCGTGCGCTCCGGGGTCAGGCTGGTCAGTTTGAGCTGACGGTTGCCGGCCTTGAGCATCATCATGCCGCCGGCCATTGCCGCGATCCCGACCAATAGCGCTGCCAGCCAGGACGCGAGCCACCAGGCCAGGATCTGGACCACGCCCAGCAGCAGGATCACCAGGCCTGCGAGCATCAGCATGATGCCGCCGGCAATCTCCTTACCGCCGGCCTGGGCCGTATTTAACGATTCACGGAACTCGGCCTTGGCCAGTGCGATTTCCTTGCTTATCAGTACCGGCACTTCATGCACCAACTGGCCGACCAGGCCAAGGATCGAGGTGTCGTTGTCAGGACCGGGTGCTTGTGGGGTGTCAGTCATCGTCATGCTCCTTGCGGACCTTCGCCGCCATCGCGAAGCTGGCCGTTCGGCTCAAGCGGGTCATGGGGGAACAGCGTGTTGTCGGTCGCACCGGTTGGCAGCGGGTCGAAGGGCGGCTGCTGCTCCGGGCTCTGGTCCTTGAGGACTCGCGACAGGCCGAAGCCCAGCGCCAAGCTGCCAAGCAGGAACAGCGCCGGGTTATCACGGGCCATGCTGCCAGCCTGTTGCAGAGCTTCATCGGCATTTTGATGACGCAGGTTATCGGCCAACTGACTGATGCCTTGCGCCAGTTCTTCGACATAGTGCGCCAGGCTTTGGGTGTGGCTGTCGGTGCCTGGAGAGTTGCGCAAACTGTCGTCTTGCAGGGTATCGAGAGGGTCGTGCAGGGGCGAATCAGATGTGCGAGCAGCACCGCCCGCCAGGTTTTCGTAGGGAGTTGCCATGGTCATTCACCGTTGAGTTGACGGATAAAATGCCCGGCTCACTGCTCACTTCGGGGCAGGCATGTGTGATGGACTGACGCTGCTCATGGCATGTTCCAGCTGGATGACCAGTGGGCATTTACGGGTTTTTGACGAAAACGGCCTGCGCTCGGCCATGCTGCGTTAAACACCGGCCACAAACGAAAACGGCACCGCCAAGGGTGTCCCTGGGGCGCCGTGCACAGCTTCTTGCGTCGTGAAAAAGCCGTTCGAATCGAGGGTGGCAGCAATAATTATTGGGAGTTCTGGTTCGGCGCCAGTTCTGCCTGGATGCGCTTGTAGATTTCTTCGCGATGCACGGAGACATTCTTGGGGGCGTTGATGCCCAGGCGCACTTGCAGCCCTTGAACACCAAGAATGGTGACGGTGATGTCGTCACCGATGTTTATGCTTTCGCCTACTTTGCGGGTCAGTATCAACATAATCTTTTCCTTGATGGCCTCTTTTGACGCCTCTCTCAAGAGGCTGGCATGTGCCTTTGCGTGGTGATTGTTGCCGAGTGCATCCAAATGCGTCCATCAATATGACGTTGCAGCGGTGAATTTAATTCCCTCGGTTCATTTTCTTGTCACCTTGATTTGCATCAGCGCGGTGACGAGCCTGCCAATTCTGCCCGTTTTGTCCTGCAAATGCCCGTATTTACTGGCAAAAGATTGAAAAAGACCAGATTGGATCCTGATTGACCCGTAGACCACGCATTAGTTGCCTTGCAGGATGGCTAATCCTGATTTGTAGTCCTTTACCGAGTTGTAGCGTAGGCGTTCTCCTGAAAATTTGCCTGAAGATTCTGATATTTCAAATGGAAAGTAGGAAAGAGGCTGTAGGACATTGATTCGTAAAAGCACAGCAGCGCTTTTTTTGGGTGCACAAGAAGCACCCTCAGCCTATACAGGCTGAGGGGGGTACTAGACAATGCGTTGAAATGTCGCAGGCAGTGTTCGCCGTTTTCCTACGGCGAACCCGGAAGGGTCATACCACAGTAGCAAGTAGCAGGATAAAGATAAGGCCGACCACCGAAAGAATGGTTTCCATCACGGTCCAGGTCTTGAATGTTTCGCTGACGGTCATATTGAAGTACTGCTTGACCAGCCAGAAACCGGCGTCGTTGACGTGGGAGAGAATCAGCGAGCCGGCGCCGGTGGCCAGCACCAGCAGTTCGCGGTTGACGCCCGGGATCAGCCCGACCACCGGCGCCACGATGCCCGCGCCGGTAATGGTTGCCACGGTGGCGGAACCGGTGGCAATGCGGATCACCGCCGCGACCAGCCAGGCCAGCAGAATCGGGTTGAGCTGCGCCTGCACGGCCATGTGACCGATTACATCACCCACGCCGCTGGCCACCAGCATCTGCTTGAAGCCGCCGCCGGCACCGACGATAAGCACGATGGCCGCGACCGGTGTCAGGCTCTGATCGAGCATTTTCATGATTTGGCTGCGGTCAAAACCGCGCGCCGCACCAAAGGTGTAGAACGCCAGCAGCAGGGCGGCGAGCAGGGCGCTGATCGGATGGCCGATGAAGTCCATCCAGATACGGAAGATGTTGGTCTCCGGCAGCACTACGTCGGCAAAGGTCTTGAGCAGCATCAGGAACACTGGCAGCAGGATGGTTACCAGAGTGATGCCGAAACCTGGCAGGTTCTGCGCGCTGGACTCCTTGCCGATTTGCGCCATCAGTTCTGCCGATGGGCTGCCGGGGATGTATCGCGAGATCCACATGCCGTAGATCGGGCCGGCAATAACGGCGGTAGGCAGGGCAATCAGCAGGCCGTAGAAAATGGTTTTGCCGATGTCGGCGCCGAAAATGCCGATGGCCAGCAACGGACCCGGGTGCGGCGGAACCAGGCCATGGACCGCCGACAGGCCGGCCAGCAACGGGATGCCGATGCGGATAATCGAGATGCCGGTGCGCCGGGCCACGATATAGACCAGCGGAATCAGCAACACGAAGCCGATTTCAAAGAACAGCGGGATGCCCACCAGAAAGGCGGAGAACATCATCGCCCAGTGGACCTTCTGTTTACCGAAGGTGCGGATCAGTGTCTGGGCTATCTGATCGGCACCGCCGGAGTCGGCCATCAGCTTGCCGAGCATGGTGCCCAGGCCAAGGATGATACCGACAAAGCCCAGTACGCCACCGAAGCCGTCCTGGAATGCCTTCATTACTTTTTCCACCGGCATGCCCGAGGTCAGGCCGAGAAAACCGGCAGCCACGGTCAACGCGATGAACGGGTGAACCTTAAACTGTGTGATCAGCAGAATCAGGCCGACGATGGTGACCAGGGCGTCGACCAACAGATAGGTCTCGTGGGTCATTCCGAACATGAGTGTTCTCCAGTTGTCATTTTTTCATTGTTGTATGGAGCGGCCGCCGAGGGCGGAGTTCTTCTAAGACAGCGCTATCTTTAGCGGGTATGGTTTTATTCCCCACGTGAAGCGTCCCACCAGTCGGCGGCCTGGCGGCCCAACTGCTCGATGCTTTGCGTGGCGTCGACGATCAGGGTGCGTGGCTCATCGTGAGGGACTTCAAGGGTGTTGAACTGGCTGTCGACCAGGCTGGCCGGCATGAAATGCCCGCGGCGATGGGCGCAGCGTTGCCGCGCGGTTTCCTTCGACAATTGCAGGAACACGAAGCCTAGCCCGGGTACTGCCTGGCGCAGGCGGTCGCGGTAGCTGCGCTTGAGCGCCGAGCAGGCAAGAATCGGTCGCTCGCCGCGTGCCACGGCCTCAGCCAGCTCCTGGCCCAGGCGGGTCAGCCAGCCGGCGCGGTCTTCGTCATCAAGGGGAATGCCGGCGCTCATCTTGTCGATGTTGGCTTGGGGGTGGAAGGCGTCGCCTTCGATCAGTTGACCTCTGGTGTGCAGGGCGATGCACTGACCGACCTCACTCTTGCCGCAGCCGGAAACGCCCATCACCACGAGGGCAGAAATCTTGGTTGTTGCTGTTGTCACGTTAGCCACCTTGCTTTTAGCCTCGTCGCTCTGAGACAGCGCTGTCTTTGCTCGATAGGCCTACCGGCTGCTGCGCTGTTTCAGCTCTTGTCATTATTCTGGAGTGCTCAGTCACCATGCTCGGGTGCTCCGCGGGCAGTTCAGGCATTGCCACGGATGATGGGACAGCGCTACCTTAGTGCCGTCTCATTCCTCTGGCAACCCCTTCTATTCAGTTGGCAACACATGGCACGTATTGGTTCCCGCTCCACCGGCCGGCCGACGCTCAATGAAGTAGCGAAACTGGCTGGCGTCTCTCCCATTACCGCATCCAGGGCCTTGCGTGGCGTGGCGACGGTGGCTCCCGAGCTGGTCGAGAAGGTCCGCGCCGCTGCCCAGCGCCTGGGTTATGTGGCCAACCCGGCAGCTCGTGCCCTGGCGTCATCCAGCAGCCCGACGGTGGTGGTGCTGGTGCCGTCGCTGTCCAACCAGTTGTTCATCGAACCTCTGGAGGCGATTCAGAATGTGCTGCGCCCGCGTGGTCTGGAAGTGGTGATCGGCAACTACCATTACGACCCCAAAGAAGAAGAGACATTGCTGCGTAACCACCTGATCAACCGGCCGCGTGGTTTGCTGTTGACCGGGCTGGATCACACCCCGTCGGTCCGTCAGTTACTGGCCGACAGCGAGATCCCGTGCGTGCACATGATGGAGCTGGATATCACCGAGCAGACCCATTGCGTCGGCTTTTCCCAACATCAGGCCGGGGCCGGTGCGGCCAAACACTTGCTTGGTCGCGGCCGCAAACGGCTGGCCTACATTGCCGCGCAGCTTGACCCTCGTGTATTGCAGCGCGGCGCCGGGTTTCGTCAGGTGCTGGTCGAGGCGGGCCTGGACGACCCGCAACTGCATGTAATGTCGCCGTTACCTTCATCCATCGGCCTGGGCTGCGAGCTGTTCGCCAGGCTGCTGGTAGAGCACCCGGATGTCGATGGGGTGTTCTTCTGCAATGACGACCTGGCCCAGGGCGCGGCGCTGGAGGCCCTGCGCCTGGGTATCAAGATTCCCGAGCAGGTGGCGCTGGTAGGTTTCAACGACCTGCCAGGCTCTGCCCACATGGTTCCGCGTCTGACCTCGATCCGCACGCCGCGCGCCGCAGTAGGCCAGCATGCGGCGCAGATGCTGCTGGCGTTGCTCGACGATCAGTTGCCTGAGTCGCAACAGCTGGATCTGGGCTTCGAGCTGGTGGTGCGCGAGAGTTCCTGAGCGCCCTTGGCTGACGCCATCAGTCACGCTATCGGCTGACTGCAGCACTCATCCAGCAGGCTCGCACAGTGCTGCTGCAGGTTGTCCTGCTCAATAGCCCGCTGCACCTCAGCCACGTCGACCTGGTGATGGTGCAGGGCATGCAGCGTGGCAGCGATGGGCGTGCACACCAGCATGCCGCTGGCGCCCTGCTGCAGCGGCTCAATACCTGCTTCGAGCAGCGCCGCCATGTGTTCTGGCTGGTTCCATAGCCCTTTGCTGATCTGTGCCCGGCCACGCAGGCCGCAGGCCAGGGCTACCGGCACGGTGCGTCGCTCGGCCAGGCGCTGCCAGGGTGTGGTCGCGAGGGCGTTTCGCCAATCAACCGCGCCGCTGTGCAGCAGGGCAGTGCGGGCCGCAGCGGCATGGATACAGGCTTCCAGATTGAGGCTGGTGCGCCAGTGTTCGTCGGTCAGGCCCAGCTTGAGCGTTTGCGCTGCCAGCCCGAGCAGGGTTTCGATCCGCCCGAACAGCAGGTCGACGAATGCCACTTCCTGCACGCCCTCAAGGCCGGGCACGCTGAGATAGATGCTGCCGCTGCGCGAGTTGCCACGCCGCTGCAGGTCATGCAGGGCAATCAGGCTACCCAGTACCGCGTCGAGAATCAGCTGTGCAACTGGCTGGCCGTGGGCATCGAGCAGTGCCGGGCTGTGTCTGGCCAGGCCGTTGATATGCAACAGCGACAAGGCGCGGCCGGGCAGTTTCAATTCACCGCCAGCCGCGCCTTGCCAGGTCTGGTCTGGCTGCAGCGCCTGGCCTTTCATCAGGCTCAGCCAGTTTGCGTAGCCGTCCAGCTCGCGGGTGCGCAGCGGTGTGCTGATGTCGATCCAGGCGGTCAGTGCTGCTTCAAGCAGCACGTCGCTGATCCCGGCCACATCACAGCCACCGGCGCGGCTTTGCGGGTCGATACGGACATCTACATGCAGCCGGTGATGGCCGAACAGCAAGGCATTGGGTTGCAACGCCTGGCCTTGATGGCCGAGAAACTGCTCCGGGCGTTGCAGGCCGGTTTCCTCGCCATTGGCCAGGGTGACGCTCAACTGACCATGACGCACCCGATAGTGCCGGGCATTGACGTGGCTGCCACTGCTCAGGGGAATGACCTGATCAAACCACTCGCGCACTTGCACCACCACTTTGGCGCCGCGTTGCGGATTGTACTGAGCGTCGAGTTCATAACCTTGCTGCTGGGCAACCGCATCGCTGTAATACAGTGCGTCGTATAGCGAACCCCACCGGGCACTGGCCGCATTCACGACCGCTTGCGCATCGTGACCGGCGGCCAGCAACTGAGGACCGGACTGATCGCTGATTTCCATGTCGACACTGGCGGTACTGATCCGCACCGGTTGGGAGCAGGCTTGCGGGTAGCCCAGTTGCTCCAGAAAACTGCGCCAGGCGCCCGGCTCAGGGGGGCAATGGGCCTTGTGCCATTCGCTGAGCGCCAGTTGCACGCGCTCGCGCTCGGCCAGCAGGTCGCGGTGCAGCGGGGCCAGGTCCTGGAGCAGGTCGTCCAGGCCTTCCCAGAACGTCTCGCGGTCGATCAGTGTGCCGGGCAGCACCTGTTGTTCGATGAACTGGTGCAGCGCGGCGGTGACTCTCAGACGATTACAGCGAAGGTAGTCCGTCATGGCGGTTCCTTGAGATTGTCAGTGAACTGCAATCCTGAAGGCGGTTCCGCCACGGCCCGGCTGCGGTGCGCTTCAGGTCAATCGGCGTTGAGGGCGGCAATCCCGGCTTTGGCGATTTGCGCATCCTGATCGGAACGAACCCCGGAGACGCCGACAGCGCCGATCACCTGGCCATCGACGATGACAGGTACGCCGCCTTCCAGGGAGGTCAGCAGTGGCGCGCTGAGAAACGCCGTACGGCCACCGTTGACCACCTCTTCATAGCTTTTGGATTCGCGCCGGCCCAGCGCCGAGGTGCGGGCTTTCTCGGTGCTGATGTAGCTGCTGCTCGGGCTGGCATTGTCCAGGCGCTCGAAGGCCAGCAGGTGGCCGCCGTCATCGACAATGGCAATCGACACGGCCCATTCGTTGTGCAGGGCTTCCTGACGGGCGGCGGCGAGAATCTGGCTGACTTCAGCCTGGGTCAGAACGGCTTTTATTTTCATGCGAGGTCCTTGGCGGATGGGGGAGGCGTCCCGGCAACGCTCAGCAAGCGCCCCTCGGGTCTGGCAGGATAGCGGCTGACGACAGATTTTTCATGCATGGGCTGACAAGCCGGGCTAGGCTCAATGCATGAACACCTCAGCCTTGCAGTTACTCATCGGGGATTTTCTTGCGCGCAGTGTGCGTGGCATTCCCTGCGCGCCGCCTGCGTGAACTGATCGCGATTGCCGCCATTTTCAGTTTCCTGCAAGGAGCCATACCATGGCTGATCTATACGACAACCCGATGGGGTTGATGGGGTTTGAGTTCATCGAGCTGGCCGCGCCGGTGGCGGGTGTGCTTGAGCCGGTGCTGCAGATGCTCGGCTTTACCAGGGTGGCCGTGCACCGCTCCAAGGCGGTGGCCCTGTATCGTCAGGGTGATATCAACCTGATCCTCAATAACGAGCCGCACAGCCTGGCGTCTTATTTTGCGGCCGAGCATGGCCCCTCGGTCTGCGGCATGGCCTTTCGGGTCAAGGACTCGCATCTGGCCTACCAGCGTGCACTGGAACTCGGTGCGCAGCCGCTGGAGATTCCGGTCGGGCCGATGGAGCTGCGGCTACCGGCGATCAAGGGCATCGGTGGTGCGCCGTTGTACCTGATCGACCGTTTCGGCGAAGGTACGTCCATCTACGATATCGATTTCAATTTCATCGATGGCGTCGATCGTCACCCGCCGGGCGCTGGCCTGAAATTCATCGATCACCTGACTCACAACGTTTATCGCGGACGTATGGCCTACTGGGCCGGGTTCTACGAGAAACTGTTCAACTTTCGTGAGATCCGTTACTTCGACATCAAGGGTGAATACACCGGCCTGACCTCCCGTGCGATGACCGCGCCGGACGGGCTGATCCGTATTCCGCTCAACGAGGAGTCGTCCAGAGGCGCAGGGCAGATCGAAGAGTTCCTCATGCAGTTCAACGGCGAGGGTATCCAGCACGTGGCGTTCTGCACGGACGACCTGATTGCCACCTGGGATGCTCTCAAAGCACTGGGGCTGCCATTCATGACCGCGCCCCCCGAGACCTATTACGAGATGCTCCCGGAGCGCTTGCCGGACCATGGTGAGCCTGTCGCCGAGCTCAAGGCGCGGGGCATTTTGCTCGACGGCAGCAACGAGGGCGGCCAGCGGCGCCTGCTGCTGCAGATATTTTCCGGGACGCTGTTAGGGCCGGTGTTTTTCGAGTTTATCCAGCGCAAGGGGGATGAGGGCTTCGGTGAAGGCAATTTCAAGGCGCTGTTCGAGTCCATCGAACGTGATCAGATCCGCCGTGGCGTGCTGACCCAGGCACCGGCTGATGGCTGATAACGCATGCGCGCTTGCCCGCCATTGACTTGCCTCAGGCTAAGGAAACCCGCATGTATCAGTCAGGCTTCGGTAATCATTTCACCAGCGAGGCAATCCCCGGTGCCGTGCCGGTGGGGCAGAACTCGCCACAGCGGCACCCCTTGGGGTTGTACACAGAGCAACTGTCCGGCACTGCATTCACAGTGCCGCGCAGTGAGTCACGACGTACCTGGTTGTACCGGATCATGCCGTCGGCAGCGCATCCGCCTTTCCAGCGCTTGGCGCAGCAGTTATGCGGCATGCAGCCGGGGCCGCTGAACCCCAACCGCATGCGCTGGAACCCGTTTTTGGTGCCTGCCCAGGACACGGATTTTCTCGATGGACTCATCGGTCTGGCACGCACCGCCGCCGCTGAGCAGGCCGACGGCGTGAGCATCTATGTGTATGCCGCCAACCGGTCAATGAAACGGGTATTTTTCAATGCCGACGGTGAGTTGTTGATCGTGCCGCAACTGGGCCGATTGCGTATCGTCACAGAGCTTGGGGTGCTGGAGGTGGCGCCGCAGCAAATCGTGGTGCTGCCTCGCGGTCTGAGGTTCAGTGTCGAACTGCTCGACCGCGAAGTCAGGGGCTATGTCTGTGAAAATCACGGCAGCCTGCTGCGCCTGCCCGATCTGGGGCCGATCGGCAGCAATGGCCTGGCCAATGCCAGGGACTTCCTTGCGCCTTGTGCCGCGTTTCAGGACAGCCAGGAGCCGGTTGAGCTGGTGCAGAAGTTCCTTGGCGAGCTGTGGAGTACCACGCTGAATCACTCGCCGTTCGATGTGGTGGGGTGGCATGGCAATAACGTGCCGTACCTTTATGACCTGCGTCACTTCAACACGCTGGGGACGGTGAGCTTCGATCACCCGGACCCATCGATCTTTACCGTGTTGACCTCGCCCGGTGCAGTGGCTGGTCAGGCCAATGTGGACCTGGTAATTTTTCCGCCGCGCTGGATGGTGGCGCAAAACACCTTTCGCCCACCGTGGTTCCACCGCAACCTGATGAACGAGTTCATGGGCTTGATCGAGGGTGTCTACGATGCCAAGGCCGCAGGCTTCCTGCCTGGCGGGGCGTCGCTGCACAACTGCATGAGTGCCCACGGGCCGGACAACGCCACAGCGCAGGCCGCCATGGCTGCAGAGCTTGCACCGCATAAGATCGCAGGCACCCTGGCGTTCATGTTCGAGACCGGCCAGGTATTGCGCCCGACCCGCCATGCGCTCGATTGCGCACAGTTGCAGCGTGACTACGATCATTGCTGGGATGGCATGCGCCGATTGTTCAGGAGTTCTGACGATGAGTGATGAACGTCAGCGCCGCAGTTGGCTGGCATCGGCCAACGGACATGCGGATTTCCCTTTGCAGAATCTGCCGTTGGGCATCTTCAGTCATGATGATGGGCGCAAGCGTGGTGGTGTGGCGATCGGTGAGCGCATTCTGGATCTGCAGGGAGCGCTGCAGGCAGGTGTGTTTCAGGGCCTGGCCAGGCAGGCCGCCGAGGCCGCCAGTACGGATTGCCTCAATGACTACTTTGCCCTGGGCAGCACCGCACGCCAGGCCTTGCGCGCCGCGTTACTGGCCTTGCTTGATGTCTCCAGTCAGCAGCGAGAGGCGCTTGAGCCATTGCTGTTGCGCAGCGATGAGTGCCAGATGCATTTACCTGCACGGGTAGGCGATTACACCGATTTTTACGTCGGTATTCATCACGCGCACAATGTGGGCAAGCTGTTTCGTCCCGACCAGCCGCTGCTGGCCAACTACAAGTATTTGCCCATTGCCTACCACGGTCGGGCTTCGACCCTGTGTGTGTCCGGCACCCCGGTGCACAGGCCGCAGGGACAGATTCGCCCGGATCCATCGCAGCCGCCGACTCTCGCGCCGTCGCAGCGCCTGGACTTCGAGCTGGAAGCGGGCATCTGGATCGGTCCGGGCAACGCTCCGGGGCAATCCATTGGCATTGCGGCCGCGCCGGCCCACATTGCCGGTTTCTGTCTGCTCAACGACTGGTCGGCGCGCGATATTCAGGCCTGGGAATACCAGCCGCTGGGACCGTTTCTGTCCAAGAGCTTCGCCACCAGCCTGTCGCCTTGGGTGGTCAGCCCCGAGGCGCTGGCGCCGTTTCGCTGCGCCCAGCCAACACGCCCGGCCGGTGATCCGCAGCCATTGCCTTACCTGTTCGACAGCGCCGATCAACAAAACGGGGCATTGGATATCGAACTGCAGGTGCTACTGCTCACCGAGCGCATGCGCAGCGCGGGTCAGCCGCCGCAGTCACTGGCAGTGAGCAACACGTTGTTCATGTACTGGAGCGCGGCACAGATGGTTGCCCATCACAGCGTCAACGGTTGTAAGCTGCAGCCTGGCGACCTGTTCGGCACGGGGACGTTATCGGGGCCGCAGCCGGGGCAGTATGGCAGCCTGCTGGAAATCACCGGCGGTGGCCGCCAGCCGCTGGTGCTGGACAATGGCGAGCAGCGCAGCTTTCTTGAATGCGGCGATGAGGTGATTCTGCGTGCCCGTTGCCGTGCCGAAGGGCAGGTGTCAATCGGCTTTGGCGAGTGTCGCGGCCGGGTGCTGGACTGAGCGGCTCAGTTCAGCAGCAAGGTGGGTTCAGCAACGAGCGGCAGGGTCTTGAGGGTAAAGCCCTGTTCGTCGACCTGCAGCATCCAGCCCTGGCGATCCCAGTCGCCCAGCACGATGCGCTGTGCGGTGTGCTCGCCGATCTGCAACTTATGAATGGCAGGACGGTGAGTGTGGCCATGGATCAGGGTGCGCACGCCGAACGCCTGCATGATGCGTGGGATTTCGTCAGGGGTGACGTCGACGATGTCATTGGCTTTCATGCGGGTTTTGGCCTGGCTCTGGTTGCGCAGCTTGCGCGCCAGTTTGTGGCGGGTGGCCAGTGGCAGGTTGCGCAGGATGAACCGGCTCAGCGGGTTGCGTAACAACCGGCGCATCTTCTGGTAGCCCACGTCCCGGGTGCACAGGCTGTCGCCGTGCATCAGCAGCACTGGCTCGTCGTTCATGACCACCAGGCTGGGTTCGCGCAGCAGGGTGCAGCCGGCGGCCTTGCAGAATTTGCGGCCCACCATAAAGTCCCGGTTGCCGTGCATCAGAAATACTCGCGTGCCGCTGTCGCTGAGTGCACGCAATGCCTGGCAGATCGAAAGCTGGAACGGCGACATGGCATCGTCGCCAATCCAGACTTCGAAGAAATCCCCGAGGATATACAGCGCCTGGGCCTGGCGGGCAGGCCCGGCCAGCAGATCCAGAAACGCCCGGCTGATGTCCGGACGCTCCTCTTCAAGATGCAGATCGGAGATCAGCAGAATCACTCAATGATCTCTGCTTTTTCAATGATCACGTCTTCTACAGGCACATCCTGGTGACCGGCCTTGCTGGTGGTGGCGACGGCTTTGATCTTGTCGACCACGTCCTGGCCTTCGGTCACTTCACCGAACACGGCATAGCCCCAACCCTGGGTGGTCGGTGCGGTGTGGTTCAGGAAGCTGTTGTCCGCGACGTTGATGAAAAACTGTGCCGACGCCGAATGCGGGTCCATGGTGCGGGCCATGGCGATGCTGTACTTCTTGTTCGGCAGGCCGTTGTTGGCTTCGTTCTGGATGCTTGGGCGCTTGTCTTTCTTTTCTTTCATGCCCGGCTCGAAGCCACCACCCTGGATCATGAAATTGCCGATCACGCGGTGGAAGATCAGGTTGCTGTAATGGCCGGCGTTGACGTACTCGATGAAGTTGGCGACGGTCAGCGGCGCCTTTTCAGCGTTGAGTTGCAGCACGATGTCACCGTGGTTGGTGGTCAGCTTTACCTTGGACATAAAAACTCGCTCTCTTGGCATCCATTGATAGGTGCAAAAACACCCTGACGCGCAGTTTACCGTGCGCGATACATCTTTCAGGGCTTTTTTCTGCATTTGCCAGGGCAACCTGGGGTGGCAACCGGCAGTTTTCGCACAGTCTGTTGTCAGGGACTTGACAGCATCGGCTATGATAGGCGCTTTGATTTGCCGGCCCATCCTGGTCGCGCGCTAGAAGTTCAAGGATCCTATGAGCAAGCCCACTCCCGAATCCGCAGCCAATACCAAGGCAGCCCCTGTCGTCCCAACCAATTTCCTGCGCCCGATCCTGCAGGCCGACCTGGATTCGGGCAAGCACAGCCAGATCGTGACGCGCTTTCCGCCAGAGCCCAACGGCTACCTGCACATCGGCCACGCCAAGTCCATCTGTGTGAACTTTGGTCTGGCCAACGAGTTCGGTGGCAGCACCCACCTGCGCTTCGACGACACCAACCCGGCCAAGGAAGACCAGGAATACATCGACGCCATCATGAGCGATGTCAAATGGCTGGGCTTCGACTGGGCGGGCGAGGTGCGTTACGCCTCGCAGTATTTCGACCAGTTGCATGACTGGGCGGTAGAGCTGATCAAGGCCGGCAAGGCCTATGTCGACGACCTGACCCCCGAGCAGGCTCGCGAGTACCGTGGCACCCTGACTGAGCCTGGCAAGAACAGCCCGTTCCGTGAGCGCAGCGTCGAGGAAAACCTCGACCTGTTCGCCCGCATGAAAGCCGGTGAGTTCGAAGACGGCGCCCGTGTACTGCGCGCCAAAATCGACATGGCTTCGCCGAACATGAACCTGCGCGACCCGATCCTGTACCGCATTCGGCATGCCCATCACCACCAGACCGGTGACAAGTGGTGCATCTACCCGATCTACGACTTCACCCACGGTCAGTCCGATGCGATCGAAGGCATCACCCACTCGATCTGCACCCTGGAGTTCGAAAGCCATCGGCCGCTTTACGACTGGTTCCTCGACAACCTGTCGGTGCCGTGCAAGCCGCGCCAGTACGAATTCTCGCGTCTGAACCTGAGCTACACGGTGACCAGCAAGCGCAAGCTCAAGCAACTGGTCGACGAGCAGCACGTCAATGGCTGGGACGATCCGCGCATGTCGACCTTGTCGGGTTTCCGCCGGCGTGGCTATACCCCGGCGTCGATCCGCAACTTCTGCGAAATGATCGGCACCAACCGCTCTGACGGCGTGGTCGACTTTGCCATGCTCGAATTCAGCATTCGCGATGACCTGGACCGCAATGCACCGCGGGCCATGTGCGTGCTGCGTCCGCTCAAGGTGGTGATTACCAATTACCCAGAAGGTCAGGTCGAGAAGCTGGAACTGCCGCGCCACCCTAAAGAAGACCTTGGCGTGCGCGAGCTGCCGTTCTCCCGCGAGCTGTACATCGACCGCGACGACTACATGGAAGAACCGCCAAAGGGCTATAAGCGTCTGGAGCCTAATGGCGAAGTGCGTCTGCGTGGCAGCTATGTGATTCGTGCCGACGAAGCAATCAAGGATGCCGACGGCAATATCGTCGAGCTGCGTTGCTCGTTTGATCCCGACACGCTGGGCAAGAACCCTGAGGGCCGCAAGGTCAAGGGCGTGATCCACTGGGTGCCGGCCGCCGAGAGCGTTGAATGTGAAGTGCGTCTGTACGATCGCCTGTTCCGCTCGCCGTCGCCTGAAAAAGCCGAGGAGGGCGCGAGCTTCCTGGACAACATCAACCCTGACTCCCTGCAAGTGCTGACCGGTTGTCGGGCCGAGCCTTCGCTGGCGCAAGCGCAGCCTGAGGACCGTTTCCAGTTCGAGCGCGAAGGTTACTTCTGCGCTGACATCAAGGACTCGAAACCTGGCCGGCCGGTATTCAATCGTACCGTTACTTTGCGGGACTCCTGGAGCTAAAAGCGTTCGGGCTTCGGCCCGCAGGCTTTCAGGAACAACAAGGGTAGGAACAACGTGCTTTCCATCTACAACACGCTCACCAAGAGCAAAGAAGTCTTCAAGCCACTCAATGGCAATCAGGTACGTATGTATGTCTGCGGCATGACCGTGTACGACTACTGTCATCTGGGCCATGGGCGCAGCATGGTTGCCTTTGATCTGGTGACCCGCTGGTTGCGTTTCAGTGGTTATGACCTGACCTATGTGCGCAACATCACTGATATCGACGACAAGATCATCAACAGGGCCAGGGAAAACGGCGAGTCGTTCGACGCGCTGACCGAGCGCATGATCGCCGCCATGCATGAGGACGAGGCGCGGCTGAACATCCTCAAGCCGGACATGGAGCCGCGTGCCACCGATCATATTCCGGGCATGCATGCCATGATCCAGACCCTGATCGACAAGGGCTACGCCTACGCACCGGGCAACGGTGACGTTTACTACCGGGTCGGCAAGTTCCAGGGGTATGGCAAGCTGTCGCGCAAGAAAATCGAAGACCTGCGCATCGGTGCGCGGATCGAGGTCGACGAATCCAAGCAGGATCCGCTGGACTTCGTTCTGTGGAAAGGCGCCAAACCGGGCGAGCCCAGTTGGGACTCGCCGTGGGGCGCCGGGCGTCCGGGCTGGCATATCGAGTGTTCGGTGATGTCCACCTGCTGCCTGGGTGACACCTTTGATATTCACGGTGGCGGCAGCGACCTGGAATTTCCGCACCACGAGAACGAGATCGCCCAGAGCGAGGCGGCCACCGGCCAGACCTATGCCAATGCCTGGCTGCATTGCGGGATGATCCGTATCAATGGCGAGAAGATGTCCAAGTCGTTGAACAACTTCTTCACCATTCGTGATGTGCTGGACAAATATCACCCGGAAGTGGTGCGCTACCTGTTGGTGTCGAGTCATTACCGCAGCGCGATCAACTACTCCGAAGACAGCCTGCGTGAGTCCAAGGGCGCGCTGGAGCGTTTCTATCATGCCCTCAAAGGCCTGCCGGCGGTTGAACCGGCAGGTGGTGAGGCGTTTGTCGAGCGCTTCAAGGCGGCCATGGATGACGATTTCGGCACGCCGGAAGCCTGCGCGGTGCTGTTCGAGATGGTTCGCGAGATCAACCGCCTGCGTGACAGCGATCCAGCCACCGCCGCTGGCCTTGCGGCGCGGCTCAAGCAACTGGCCAGCGTGCTGGGCGTGCTGCAACTCGAAGCTGACGAGTTCCTGCGTGCCGGTGCCGAAGGCAAGGTGGATGCCGCTGAGGTAGAGGCCTTGATCCAGGCGCGTCTGGAGGCTCGGGCCAACAAGGACTGGGCTGAATCCGACCGTATCCGCGACCAGATCACCGCCATGGGGGTGATTCTGGAAGATGGCAAGGGCGGCACGACCTGGCGTCTGGCTGGCTGAGGGG